>SFGI01000040.1 GCA_004557645.1 [Eubacterium] saphenum
AGATGAAGATGGTAAAAAGGAACTCATTATTCAGCCCACTACAGGTAGATATGTTCATTTGTCTCAAGGCTCTTCTGTAATTCCTGCTGATGTTACGAAACATCTTTGGGACTTTGGTGAGAATCCTACTCAGTACATGGGTAGTATGATTAAGTCATTAAACTATAAATTGAATAATGGCGGCGAAACAATAAATCACTATAATATTAACAAACTTGAATTACCTAATGTTGTTGACGGTAAGGAATTCTGGGAGAATATGACTCAGAATTTGCCTAATGAAGCAAAACAATGGGTAAGTGTAAGAAGATGAATTAAATAATAATGTATACATTTTATGAAATGAGAGTCACTTTTTGAAAGTGGCTCTTGTTTATTTGGAAGGAATCAATATGAGTGATTGAAATAGATAAAACAAAAGAAAATTTATTTAAGGCTTTTGAAGTGATTATGAAATCAATGCCAATGCCATTTGATCAGGCAAAAGTCGGAAGAATTGTAGAAAAATTAAATAACAATAGATATAAGGTGCAGATTCAGGGGGGAAGTTCATATCGTAAAATCGAATTTTAATTATGAGGCAGGAGAGCGTGTATTTGTATTGTTTCCTTGTGGAAGCAAAACAGATTTATACCTATATCCAAATAACAGAAACAATACAATGCACATGTAATATTTATTTGTTTGGAGGGTTGCGTATTAACGCAACCTTCCAAATAGAATACTTACTTTTGAAAAATCATACAAATGAAAAGAACAATTAATAGGAGAAATACAAATGGTAAAAAACACAATAGCAGATTATACGGTGGAAAGAGTATTTTTAGGACAACAGAGTTCAGAAAATGCAGTACAAAAGATTTTAAATATATACATAAATTCGATGATAAATGATGTTAGAAATCCATACAGAAATTGAAAAAGGTGATAGTATGATGTACAATGAGACTGTCAAACACAATAGCTGTATGGTGAACAATA
Source organism: [Eubacterium] saphenum (assembly GCA_004557645.1). Classification (GTDB taxonomy): domain Bacteria; phylum Bacillota; class Clostridia; order Lachnospirales; family Anaerotignaceae; genus Anaerotignum_A. The sequence continues at coordinate 982 of SFGI01000040.1, forward strand.
TGTTATTGACTAATCAATACAGCGTAGCAATATATATAAGACTTTCAAGAGAAGATGGTGATAAAGAAGAAAGTAATAGTGTTACGGTACAAAGAACAATGTTAAGGGACTATGTTAAATTGCACGATGATTTAACACTGTACGACATTTATGTTGATGATGGATACACAGGTACTAACTTCAATAGACCAGAATTCAAAAGGATGATTACGGATATTGAAAACAAAAATGTCAACTGTGTCATAATTAAAGACCTTTCTCGATTAGGAAGAGATTATCTTGAAACTGGTTTTTATATTGAAAAGTTTTTCCCACAAAATAAAGTGCGTTTCATTGCTGTAAACGACCACATTGATAATGCAGGTGACAAAGAGTACGACATGCTTCTACCCATCCGTAACATCATGAACGAGCAATATGCAAGAGATATATCAACAAAAGTCCAATCTGCATTTAAGACGAAGCAAAAATCAGGTGAATTTGTCGGGGCATTCTGTTCATATGGATATATGAAATCTCCTGTGGACAGACACAAGCTTATTATTGATGAAGAAGCTGCCAGTGTAGTGCGAGAAATATTTGATTTATTTGTAAGCGGTTGTCCCAAACTAAGAATTGCAAAGATACTGAATGACAGGAATATATTATGTCCAACTATGTACAAGAAAACAAAGGGACAAAACTATGTGAATGGAAATAAACTATACAAAACTACTTACTGGACATACGCTACAATAAACAATGTTCTTAATAATGAAATGTATCTTGGAAATATGGTACAAGGAAAAACCAAGAGAAGGATGAAAGAAAAGCCTACAGCAGTATCGGAAGATTTGTGGATTGTGGTTGAGAATACTCATGAGCCGATCATTTCTAAAGAAATTTGGGATAAAGCAAAAAAAATGCAGAAAATTAGAACAAGACAAATTAATTTTAATAAGAATATTGGTCTTTTCTGTGGATTTATTTTTTGTGGTGATTGTGGTCGTGCATTACACAGAAGGGTTGACAGAGGTAAGTATGTCTATTATAGATGTCATAGTTATTTGACGATGGGAAGTAGATACTGTACATCCCATAATATTTCTGAGAATCTTCTTGTTGACATCGTAAAAACTGATATTAACAATATGATACAAATGGTAAGCGATTTGCAATCTATGGTTTTAAGTCAAAATACAAGCATCAATAATAAGACAGAATACTACTCTAAAGAGATAGACCGTATTGAGAAAGAACTTGAAAAGATTAAATATTTGAAAAAATCTATCTATGGAGATTACAAAGAGGGTCTTTTGACTAAAGAAGAATACTTGTCTTATAGAGAAGAATACACAACAAAAGAAATACAGTTAGAACAGAACTTACAGGAATTAGAAGAGAAGAAAAACACATTTGAGAATGATGATATTTTGAGCAGTGATTGTGTGAAGAAGCTTCTAAGCATGAAACAAATAGATGTTCTGAATAGGGAAATGCTATTTGAAGTATTGGATAAAATCACTGTGTATGAAGATAAGCGAATCAAAATAACATATACATTCTCTAACGAGCTGAATGCACTTCAAGAAATTACTGAAAAGGTCAAGAAGCAGAGTAAAAATTGAGATTTATCATTCTATATGAATATGCACCCCAAGCGGCATCAAAACTGACAGAAACCTGCGGTTTTTCTGTTTGTACGCAATAAATTGGAAGTTTTCGCTCTGCACTGGCAGTCACCATAGCAGAAACTCTTGCAGCGGCAGGAGGCAGGGCGAAGGCGGCAGATGCCAGCAGCAGCCCCCCAAACGCCAGGCAGCCTACCATCTTTTTGGTAATATGTATGGTTTTAAAAAATTTCATAGAAATCCCTCCGAGGGTTTTTACTAGCAGTATATTTCACGGGTGGAAAAAAGATGAACAGGAAAAAGGGCACCTTTCCAGGTGCCCCCCTTTTTTTGTTAGTCACATTCAAAATCCAGTGGACTTTCGATCAGGGATGCCACCTGGAATCTATGTCTATGACCGTCTTCTTCTTCTGTCCATGCGCTGGCAAAATGCACGTGTTTCCCATTGCCAACTTCGATAGCAGGGGAGGACGTTCCGCGGAATTCATGGAAATGGCCATCAGCAAAGTCTGTGCGGAATTTTATTTCATGCACATGGCTGTCACCACACCGAATTGCTTCACCGGATACAGTAGCAAAACGATGGTTATGGCATTCCTCTTCTTCGTTGAAAACAGCTGTGCTGCCGGTGATTTCGTGAACGTGGCGCTGTCTTCTGCGGTCATTGCGGTCATTATCCCAGCCCCAGCAATTGCAGCGATCGAACTGACTCATGTTTTCTTCTCTTTTCGCTTTGGGTTATGCTATATCCTATGTAGCAGGACAAAAAAGGCGCATAGCCTGTTTCCGGTTGTATGACAGAAAGAAGACGAAAGTATTTTTTATGCCCAAAGAAATCCAGAAGAAAGCAGATAAGAGGAACTTCCTCTACAGAACCCTTGCATTTTCTTTTCAATCTGCTACAATGAATTAGTTAAGAGTTTTTTGTTTTTGCACAAAGGAGAAAGAAAAATGGAAGAAATGGTGTTTCAGATTGGGCCTATCCGTCCCCCTAGTGAAGCCAACAGCTTGCTGCTGCGGGTAACGGTAAACTGCCCTTGGAATAAATGTAAATTTTGTATGTTGTATAAAAAATACGATTTCCATACTCGCCCGGTGGAAGATGTCAAAAAGGATATCGATACCATGGCGGAACTGCGTGATCGTATTTTACAGTATAAAAAAGATGGTGAATGGGATATCGCTGCCATCAATCAGGATTATCAGACCCTGACAACAGATGACCAGCGCTGGTGCTACCATATGGTGTTCCGCTGGATGACAGAAGGCGACTGCAATTCTATCTTCCTGCAGGACGCTAATACCATGTGTCTGCGTGCCGACTGGCTGGCGGAGATTATCCGTTATGTGCGCGTAAAGCTTCCTGAGATCAAGCGTATCACATCCTACGGCAGAGCCAATACTTTGGCGAAGATCAGCCCCGAGGATTATAAAATGCTGAAGGAAGCAGGCTTAGACCGTATCCACTCCGGCTATGAATCCGGTTCCGATAAGGTGTTGGCTCTTATTGAAAAGGGCTGTACCCAGGAAGAACAGATTATTGGCGGCAGAAAGGTCAGAGAAGCAGGCATCGAATTGTCTATCTACTTCATGCCCGGCGTTGGCGGGAAGGAGCTTTCCGATGATAATGCCATTGAAACAGCGAAGGTCATCAATGCGGTGAACCCCAATTTCGTTCGCCTGCGTACTTTCGTTCTGCGTACCGGCTCTCTGATGGAAGAGGTGCGGGATGCCGGCGGCTGGACAGAAGATACTGATATGAACAAACTGCTGGAGATCAGAAAATTACTGGCGCATATCGACCCTACAAAAGCCAACGGCAAGATCACCAGTGACCATATCATCAACCTGCTGCAGGAAGTCAATGGCGATATGGATACAGACCTGCCTTGGATGCTGGAATATATCGATTCCTTCCTAGCACTGCCTGAACTGGAACAGAGAAAATATCAGCTGGCACGCCGTATGGGCTTCCCTCTGGACTGGAAGCAGCTTTGGCGCATGAAGGAAAGTGACAGACTGATCATCGAAGATATGGCGAAAAATATCGCCGACGAAGCAGAATGGGAAAAGAAACTCCATACCTATATGGATCACTATATTTAAGGAGGCGTTGTAAATGACAACAGAAACGCTTTTTACCGCGATCATCCCTGCAATCCTGATTTTTTGCCTGGTATTTTTCAATATTCGCAAAATGCAGAAGCAGGCGAAGATCATGCGCATGGAAAAGGAAGGCAAATGTGGCAGCGGCTGCGCAGGCTGTGCCCATAGTGCCGGTTGCAATTCTCCCCAGAAGAAGGAAGAAGAACTGAAAAAATAAGAAAAAACCTCAAACCCATTGCATATCAAAGTGGTTTGAGGTCTTTTTTATTTCTGTTCTGCTTTATTTGTTTTTGATTCGTGTTCGTTCCGATACCGCGTCATCAGCCCGTGAAACAGTTCTTCCGCTGTGGGTGGGGTGAAACTGATGGCATTGGCGCCGGCTTCTACTGTTTTGCGGATGGTTTCACGAGAGGGGCCGCCTGTAGCGATGATCGGCACATCGGGATAGCGTTCTCGAATGATACGAACCACTTCCGGCGTGCGAGCTGCCGCAGAAACATTCAAAATGCTGGTTCCTGCTTCCAGACGGGCATCGATATCTGTGTTTTCATCCAATATTGTTACAACGATGGGAATATCTACCACACGGGCGATCTGCTCGATGACAGCATTGCTGGTAGGCGCATTCACCACCACTGCCATTGCCCCCAGTGCTTCCGCATCCTTTGCCAGCATAACAACACGGGCGCCTGTGGTGGTACCGCCGCCAACGCCGCAGAATACGGGCAGGCTGGAAGTAGAAACGATGGCATCGGCAATGATCTGCTGGGGGGTAAAGGGATAGACAGCCAGCACCGCATCTGCATTGCAGTTGCGGATGATCGCGATATCGGTGGAGAAGATCAGTGATTTGATGCGTCGCCCCATGATGACAATGCCGCTGGCAGCGTAGATTTCCTCTGGCATCGTTACAATATGATGGCTTCTTAGTTTTGTTTGGACATGAGGGATCTTTTTCTCCAGTAGGACTTTTTTGTGATTCAAAGGCAACACTTCCTTTCTTTTTTTGCAGATGTAGGTTTTTTAAAAATTATGTAACCATGTTATGTAACCATTATACGTTGTAGGAGAAGCTGTTGTCAAGCAGATGGTTTTTTTGAAAAAAATGTGTGACCGGTCGGACTTGACAGAGATAAAGTTTGGCTATAAACTACAAGAAAGCATTTTTGTCAATTTATTGAATTTTGGAGTGATGAGTTTGGAGGCTTATATAGCTTTGATCTGTTCTCTTGTGCTGAATGCCGTTCTGCTGGTGCGCATGGGAAATAAGAAGGTGCGGGAACAGGAAAACAACGTAACGGAAGAAGAGATCCGCCAGATGGTAGATGCCGGCGGCGATAATGGCTCTATCGATGAAAACGAAAAAGAAATGATCAACAATATCTTCGAATTGAGCAATATCTCTGTGGGGAATATCGCTACCCATCGAACAGATATTGTTGCGGTCCCTCTGGATGCCACACTGGAAGAAATCAAAAGTGTTATGGCAGAGGAAAAATATTCCCGAATCGTTGTCTATGATGATAATATCGATAATATCGTCGGTGTCTGTCATGTAAAGGATATGGTCAAATATATCCTTGCAGACGTGACCCGTGTGGAAGAAGGCCATTTCCATTTGGAAGATATCCTGATGCAGCCTTATTTCATCCCTTTTTCCAAAAAGGTGGACGAGCTGCTGCAGGAAATGCAGCTGGAAAAGGTACACATGGCCATCGTCATCGATGAATACGGCGGTACAGCCGGTATCGTCACCATGGAAGATATCATGGAAGAGATCTTCGGTAACATCTTTGATGAATACGATGTGGAAGAAGAAGAGGATATCACTTTGACGGAGGATGGGGTCTATCGCATCAACGGCACCACCGATCTGCAGGATGTGGAAGAACAGCTGGAGATCACCTTCGAAGAAACAGAAGATTATGATACCCTTGGGGGCTACCTCATCGGTCAGCTGGGGCGTATCCCTGAAGAAGATGAAGCCATCGAGATCGAGCTCTGCGGCTGGCTGTTCCAGATCGAGGGCATCGAAGAAAAACGTATCGATAAGGTTTTTGCTACAAAATTACCAGAGGAAACAGAAGAAGAGTCTGTTTCCGAGGAATGATTTTTTATAAGGAGGAATGTTTTATGTTAAATGAAAAAGTTGTGGAACTGCTGAATGATCAGATCGTAAAGGAATTGTATTCCGCTTACCTGTATCTGGATTTCTCCAATTTCTATTCTGAAAAAGGCTTGGATGGCTTTGCAAACTGGTATCGCATCCAGGCACAGGAAGAAAGAGACCATGCACTGCTGTTCTATGATTACCTGCACAACAACAGTGAAAAGGTAACACTGGGTGCTATCGATGCCCCCAGCGTGAAACTGGACGCACTGATGGATCCTCTGAAGGAAGGTCTGAAGCATGAAGAATATGTAACAGATCTGATCCATACCATCTACGCTGCTGCAAAGGATGTCAATGATTTCCGTACCATGCAGTTCCTGGATTGGTTCGTAAAAGAACAGGGCGAAGAAGAAAAGAATGCTAACGACCTCATCACAAAGATGGAACTGTTCGGCAGCGATCCCAAGAGCCTGTATATGCTGGATCAGGAACTGGGCGCAAGAGTATATTCTGCACCTTCTCTGGTTCTGTAATCAGCATTTTTTCAAAATCAGGATCAATATGCTTTCGAAAAGACACGGTTTTTCCGTGTCTTTTTTTTCACCAAAAAATTTGTCCATTCATACTCTGAAATAGAAAAGAACGAGAGGATGGATTTTCTATGCCCAATAACAACTGGTATGAAACAAGTGAAGATATGATGATGCCTCTGCCTTTGACAGCGGAACAGGCGAATGAAGCTGTAAATGAAAGGACATTGACGGAGGAAATGGTGGATGATACTGCCCGCCGCCGTTTTCCCAGTATCACCTTGCCCAATAATACCAATATCACTGTGATCCCTATCATCCCCGGTATCACCCTTTTTGGATATATCCGTTTTATGAACGCCAGCCCCGGGGAAACGAGGGTAGATATCTATGTCAATGGGCGGAAAGTGGCCTCCAATCTGCTGTATCGCAATTTTACGGAATATATGAAGGTCTTTCCCGGCTGGTACCGTATCGCCGTCTATGCCGCAGGCACCATCCGCAATCCTCTGACGGTAACGACGCTGCAGGTAGAGGCCAACAGCATCACCACACTGGCAGTCATCGGTCTTTCCGGGGATATCTCCACCTTAGCCATCAATGACAGCCGTCGCTTCCTGAATCGGAATCGGGCTTATGTGCGCTTTGTGCAGCTTTCCCCCAATGCCCCTACCATGGATGCCTACTGGGACGATGCCCTGGTGGTTTCCGAATTGAATTATCAGGATATCAGCCGCTATATGACTGCGACTCCCGGCAGCCATAACCTGAAGATGCGGGATAGCCTCAGCGGGGCAAATCTGGTGGAACATCCCGATGTGCGGGTGGAGGGCGGCAAGGCCTATACTATCTATGTAGTGGGGGATATTACCGACAGAACAGGCCTGCAGGTCCTGATTCCCCTGGAAGGCAATACCTATTTGAATTTTGGAGAATAAGCTTCGATAAATTCAATGGATTTTTTTCTGAAAAAACTATACGGAAATGAAAATAATTGTTATAATAGCGACAACAGTGTGCCGCAAGGGGCAGCAGAAAGTACGATTGAAAAAAGGAGAATCATCATGTTAAAAGGAAAAACCGTTGTTTTAGGTGTAACAGGCAGTATCGCTGCTTATAAAATGGCAAATGTGGCAAGTATGCTGGTGAAGATGGGCGCAGATGTTCATGTCATCATGACACAGAATGCCTGCCAGTTCATCACACCTGTTACCTTCGAAACACTGACAGGCAATAAATGTATGGTAGATACCTTTGACCGCAATTTCCAGTTCCATGTTGCCCATGTTTCCATTGCGAAAAAGGCGGATGTGCTGCTGATCGCTCCTGCTTCTGCAAATGTGATCGGCAAGCTGGCAAATGGCATTGCGGATGATATGCTGACAACAACAGCTATGGCCTGCACCTGCAAGACCATCATCGCTCCTGCCATGAATACCAATATGTATCATAATCCCATCCTGCAGGATAACCTGAAAAAACTGGAAGGCTATGGCTATGAGATCATCGCCCCTGAAAAAGGTCTGCTGGCTTGCAGAGATATCGGCGATGGCAAAATGCCCTCTGAAGATGTTCTGGTAGGTCATATTGTCAGAGAGATCGCTTACGAAAAAGACCTTGCCGGCATGAAGGTCATCGTGACTGCAGGTCCTACCCAGGAAAGCATCGACCCTGTCCGCTATATCACAAACCATTCCACAGGCAAAATGGGTTACGAACTGGCGAAGGCTGCTATGCTGCGCGGTGCGGATGTAACATTGGTCAGCGGCGTAACCATGCTGGAAAAACCCTTGTTCGTGGATTTCGTACAGGTGACCAGTGCAGGGGATATGTTCGAAGCCATGAAGGCTCGTTTCCTGGATAACGATATTATCATCAAAGCTGCGGCTGTTGCCGATTATAAGCCTAAAAATTACAACGATGAAAAAACAAAGAAAAAAGACGGCGATATGTCCATCGAACTGGACAGAACACAGGATATCCTGAAATATATGGGCGAACACCGCAGAGAAGGGCAGTTCTATTGTGGCTTCTCCATGGAAACCCAGAATATGCTGGAAAATTCCCGCGTGAAGCTGGATAAGAAAAATATCGACATGGTTGTTGCCAATAACCTGAAAGTTGCCGGCAGCGGCTTTGGTACAGATACCAACGTTGTTACCATGATCTCCAAGCAGGAAGAAATCGAACTGGAACTGCTGACAAAAGAAGAAGTAGCTCATAAGATTTTGGATGAAATCCTGAAGCTGAAAGCGCTGAAAGGCTGATATCAAAAAAATAGTGTAATCAAATAACCCCCGCAGGAATTTCCTGCGGGGGTTTGTTGTGTCCGATTTCTATTACAGTTTAGCAATGACTGCATCGGCAAATGCTTCTGTGGAGGCTGTGCCGCCCATATCCTGTGTCAGTGTTTTTCCTTCGGAAATAACTTCGGATACGGCTTTTTCGATGGCTGCCGCTGCTTTTGCTTCGCCCAGATGCGCCAGCATCAGGGAAGCGGAAAGGATGGCTGCTGTGGGGTTGATCTTATGCTGTCCTGCGATATCAGGGGCGGAACCGTGGATGGGTTCAAAAATTGCACCGTCAACGCCGATATTTGCACTGGGGGTCAGACCCAAGCCGCCTACCAGACCTGCACACAGGTCGGAAACGATATCCCCATAAAGGTTGGGGCAAACCAATACATCGTAATCTTCGGGATGCATCACCAGTCTCATGCACATGGCATCCACGATGCTGTCGTTGAATTCGATCTGAGGATATTCCTTGGCGATCTGTCTTGCCACATCCAGAAACAGACCGTCTGTGCATTTCATGATATTTGCCTTATGTACGGCTGTGACTTTCTTTCTGCCTTCCCGTACTGCATATTCAAAGGCATAACGGCAGATACGTTCGCAGCCCTTTCTTGTGATGAGCTTGATGCTTTCTGCGGCATCTTCACCTACCATATGTTCGATGCCTGCGTAAAGGTCTTCTGTGTTTTCACGGACGATCACCAAGTCGATGTTGTCGTATCTTGTGATAACGCCGGGATAGGTCTTTGCAGGGCGCACGTTGGCATACAGGTCGAAAGTCTTACGCAGGGCAACGTTTACACTGCGGAAGCCTGTGCCAACGGGGGTGGTGATGGGGCCTTTCAGGGCAACGCCGTTTTTGCGGATGGATTCGATGACATGGTCGGGCAGGGGAGTGCCGTATTTTTCGATCATGGCTGCGCCTGCTTCCATTTCGTCCCACTGGATATCCACGCCAGTTGCTTCTACGACTCTTTTTGCTGCAGCAACGACTTCGGGGCCGCTGCCATCACCGGGGATCAAAGTTACTTTATGTGCCATATTCTAACTTCCTTTCATCTTGAGGGTTTCACCCTCAAACTCCCACTTAGGGGGTCACCCCCTAAGAACCCGATACTGCAGAAGCATGTACATGCTTCTGCAAATGGGGGTACAGGGGAATCATTCCCCTGTCGGGGTTTGGGGCAGAGCCCCATAATCATTTTCCTTCTTTTGTGTAGTTCAGTAAGCCACCTGCCAGCAGAATGTCGCACTGTCTAGCGGAAATATTCAGTCTTGTAGGGATTTCTTCGCCGGTTCTTACCAGTGTCACCATTACGTTCTGGCCTTCCACAGCGCCCTTGATCTGATCTGCTGCGTATTTGATGATAAATTCATCGCCCAGCTTGATATTGTCATAATCCCATTCGTTTACGAATACCAGAGGCAGGATACCGTTGTTGATGAGGTTTGCCATATGGATACGGGCGAAGGATTTTGCGATAACGCCTTTTACGCCCAGCTGCAGAGGAGCCAGTGCCGCATGTTCACGGCTGCTGCCCTGACCATAGTTCTGACCTGCGATGATAAAGCCGCCGCCTGCTGCTTTTGCTCTTGCGGGGAATTCAGGATCGCAGGGTGTCAGGCAGTAATCTGCCAGATAAGGCACGTTGGAACGGAAAGGCAGGAGCTTTGCGTTAGAGGGCATGATGTGGTCTGTGGTGATGTTATCGTCCACTTTGATCAGCGCGCCGCCTTTGATTTCCTTGGGCACTTTTGTATTTTTAGGGAAGGGCTGGATATTGGGGCCTCTTACCACTTTCACACATTCCCCTTCGGGAGCGGGAGGAATGATGAGGTTATCATTTACCATGAAATGTTCGGGCATGGAAACCAGAGGTGCTTCGCCCAGGGCGTGGGGGTCTGTCAGCACGCCTGCCAATGCACTGGCAACAGCTGTTTCAGGGCTGACAATGTATACCTGTGCGGATTTTGTGCCACTTCTGCCTTCAAAGTTTCTGTTGATGGTACGCAGGGAAACGGCATTTGTTGCGGGAGCCTGACCCATACCGATACAAGGGCCGCAGCCACATTCCAAAATTCTTGCGCCGGCGGAAATGATATCTGCCAATGCGCCGTTGGCAGCCAGCATATTCATAACCTGCTTGGAACCGGGAGCAATAACCAGGCTCACATCGGGATGCACGGATTTGCCTTTCAAGAGGGCAGCAACAGTCATCATATCTGTATAGGAAGAGTTTGTGCAGGAACCGATGGCAACCTGATCCACCTTCAGACCTTCGATGTCTTTGACCTGTTTGATATTGTCGGGGGAGTGGGGGCATGCCACCAGAGGAGCGATCTCATCCAGTGCGATGGTCACTTCTTCATCATATGTGGCATCTGCATCGGCGGAGAGTTCGATCCAGTCTTCGCCGCGGCCCTGGGCTTCCAGGAATTTCTTTGTCACTTCATCGGAAGGGAATACAGATGTGGTTGCGCCCAGTTCTGCGCCCATGTTTGTGATGGTCGCTCTCTGGGGAACGCCGAGAGATTTTACGCCTTCGCCTGCATATTCCATCACTTTGCCTACGCCGCCCTTTACAGACAGTCTGCGCAGTACTTCCAGGATCACGTCTTTCGCTGTTACCCAAGGGGAAAGCTTGCCTGTCAGGTTGATTCTGCAAACCTTGGGCATTGCCAGATAATACGCACCGCCGCCCATGGCTACAGCTACATCCAGACCGCCTGCGCCGATGGCCAGCATACCGATGCCGCCGCCTGTGGGGGTATGGCTGTCAGAGCCCAACAGGGTTTTGCCGGGTTTGCCGAAACGTTCCAGATGTACCTGGTGACAGATACCGTTGCCGGGTTTGGAGAAATAAATGCCGTGTTTGCTTGCAACTGTCTGGATATATTTATGGTCGTCTGCATTTTCAAAGCCTGTCTGCAGCGTATTGTGGTCGATATAAGCTACGGATTTTTCTGTTTTGACACGGGGGATGCCGATGGCTTCAAACTGCAGATATGCCATGGTACCTGTGGAGTCCTGTGTCAATGTCTGGTCGATCTTGATAGCGATTTCCTTACTGGCTACCATTTCGCCGCTTACCAGATGATTTTTGATGAGTTTTTCAGTAATATTCATTCCCATATTTTTTTCCTCCTGAGAAAAAATAAATTTTATCTAAAGTATGATCAAAGTCTTTCTGCCAGTTCGGGCAGCAGTTCTCTCAGTGCGTCTTCCATTTCTTCTTCACTGATGAAAGTCATACGGCCATCGCTGTACTGTTTGTCTACCCATTCCTTCAGGATAACAGTACGAGGGTCGTTTTTATCCATTTTTTCATCGCCTGTCAGCTTCAGTGTCTGGTTCAGCCAGTAAGCAACCCCTGCCAGACCGGAATTTTTATTCACTTCAACGCTCAGAGGACGGTTCAGCAGCTTGCCTGTATTGAAGATGTTATAGATTTCTTCATCCTTGGCAACGCCGTCGGCGTGGATGCCGGCTCTGGTTACGTTAAAGTCTCTGCCTACGAAGGGGGTGCGAGGGGGAATCTTATAGCCCAGTTCCTTTTCGTAGTATTCAGCGATTTCAGTGATGACTGTGGTATCCATGCCGTCCAGAGTGCCTCTCAGGGAAGCATATTCCATGACCATGGCTTCCAGAGGGGTGTTGCCTGTCCGTTCGCCGATGCCCAGCAGAGAGCAGTTGACAGAGGAACAGCCATACAGCCATGCAGTAGAGGCATTTACAACTGCCTTATAAAAGTCGTTATGCCCGTGCCATTCCAGCAGCTCACTGGGGATCTGGGCGAAGTGGTTGACACCGTAGATGATACCGCCCACGGAACGGGGCAGGGTAGCACCGGGATAAGGCACGCCATAGCCCATGGTATCACAGAAACGGATTTTTACAGGAAGCTGATATTTATCCATCAGCTTTTTCAGTTCTGTGGCAAAGGGAACAACGCAGCCATAGAAGTCGGCTCTGGTCACGTCTTCAAAGTGGCAGCGGGGGGTGATGCCCATATCCAATGCCGCTTCCACGATCTCCAGATAGCCCTCGATGGCTTGTTTTCTGGTTTTATGTAATTTATTGAAGATGTGATAGTCGGAACAGGAAACCAAGATGCCGCATTCGGGCATGCCCATTTCTTTTACCAGCTTGAAATCTTCTTTTGTGGCTCTGATCCAGCCTGTGATCTCGGGAAATTCAAAGCCCAGTTCACGGCAGGCTTCGATGGCTCTGCGGTCGTTTTCGCTGTAAAGGAAAAATTCGCATTGTCTGATCTTGCCTTTGGGGCCGCCCAGTCTGTGCATCATTTCATACAGTGTTTTGATCTGTTTCACAGTATAAGGGGCACGGGACTGCTGACCATCGCGGAAGGTAGTATCTGTCAGCCAGATCTCATCAGGCACATTCATGGGAACCTGACGATAGTTGAAAGTAACCTTGGGCACTTCGTCGTAGCTGTAGTTGTCGCGGTAAAGGTTGGGTTCGGGGATATCCTGCAGGCTGTACTTGTATCGTCTCAGTTCCAGCAGGTTGGTTTTGTCGTTATAAGTGATCAAAGCTATCACTCCTTCTATTGTTATTTGTTTGCTCTACAAGAACAACTGCTTTTGTATTGCTCTTTATATTTATAGAATATATCAATAAAATTGTCTTTTGTCAATAAAAATAATAAAAATACTTAATAAATGGTTTTTTCTAATTATAATCATGTAAAACGTTGAATTTTCAGTGTTTTACAAAATTTAATAAAATATTTTATGCTTTTAAATTGATTGAATAATTGAATATATTTAAGTTTGGTGCTGAAATCAATTCAGAAAATCTATAGATAATTTGATTGCATAATAGGCTCTGTTTTGACGAATTCTGTCATTTTCCTTTCTCCGCCTTTATGGTATAATCTTTTTAAGAATTGCTTAGGAGGTCAACATGGAACAGAAAGAGCTGAAAAGACTTCTGCAGATCACGCAGGAGATCTATGAAAAGAAAAACGAAGTTGATGCCACAGATATTTATAAAGCTGCAGGCATCACTGCCGCAGAAGCCAATGCGTTTATCCTGAAAGCAGAGGAAGAAAACCTTGCGGATGTAGTGGAGATCGATATGTGCTGTGGTGCGGATTATGTCATCAAAGGTCTGACGAAAAAAGGCTTGGCATTGATCGCAGAGTAAACAAAGAAAAGACTGCTTGAGAAAATCAGCGGTCTTTTTTGTGGTCAAAATAAATCCTGCAGTGCCTGCAAAAATAATTCTCTGTCCCAGCGGTTTTCTTCGCCAAGATTTGTGTAAGGATTTTCGCTTTCCGAAAGGGCATATTCATCCCGTTCTTTTTCCAGCAAAGGGTCTCCTCTGCGGATGGCACGGCAGAACCGTTCCAGACAGGTATTTCGAAGATATTCCACGTCTCCAAAGCAGACTTCTTCAAATTGCTGCGCCATGAAGGAAAGCAGCTCGCTGTCCGTCAGCAGGTCGAAGGATTCATTTTTGTATTCGTAAAAGATATCCTGCAATTGGATCAGGGTTTCTGTGTAGGTTTCCTGCGTGATATACGCAGAATCACAGAAGGCATCAATCAGGGCAGGCAGGATGCCTTCACCGAATTCCAACCGTTCCTGCTGTCGCAAAGCCGTTTTTCTTTCGAAAAGAAGCAGCTTTGCGTCGGCTTCTGTCAGGGCAAGACCATAGGCAGCAGTTTTGCTGTTGCAGTCCAGCAAGCACGCCAGTTGTTTCTTTTCCTGTTCCAATTGCATCAATTCCATGAGATTTTCTTTCAAATCGATCCCTCCTTTTTTTATACTATGTGAGACAGGCAGTCCTTTTCCAATCCCAGGCAAAGCTCTGCGGCAATATCCCCCACAGCATATTCCAGATATGCTTCCATAGCCGTATCCTGCGGAAAATACTGGGCAAGGAATTGTTGGAAAAGGGCGGAAAGCTTTCCTTTCAAGGCTTCTTTTGACAGCCCATTGAGTTTGGTTCTCAGCTTTTTATAATCAATGTCACTGAATCGTTCTTTTTCTTGATGGATATCCAGCAAAAGCAGGCAGAGCAGTTTTTTCAGCACATGATAAGGCAGGTTCAAAAACAGTTCTTCCCATTGGGGATGCTGTATGGAAAGGGAAGAACAAACAAATTCCTCGGAAAAACACCGTAAAAACCGTTGTTCAATTTCAATACATTCCAGATAGGCTGCAATCCGATCGATGCCGCAATGCTCTTCCAAGGGGAGGAGCAGAGGATAATCTAATGTGAGGATATGCTCCTGTGGGGCAAACAGAGGGTCATACCAGCGGAAAAAAGCGGGGAAGCCTTGGGATATGGTTTCTTCATAGGCCCGATTCCCATAGGAAGAGAAGCATTCCATCAGGGCATTGTATCGCTCCGCTGTTTGTTTTGTTTTTCTTAAAACTGCTTCATACCCAAAGGTATAGGCATCGGCGGCAGAAAGGACTGCTGCAGGCAGGTCTGAAGAAGTATGTTCCGCCTCCTGTATACAATAAAGCACCGCTTCCATCAGCTGCTGTGCCGTCTCATAGGAAATAGAGGTGCTTTCGTTTCGTGTATACTTTCTGGAAAGGCTTTCTATGATAGGTAAAAGCTCTGCAAGTTCATATTCCATAGTATCCCTCCTTTTCTTCTTTGGACTGTGATTATACAGCGGATAGCAGAGAGGAACAAGACTTGAAAAAATGGCGATTTTGTGGTAATATAAGTACAGAAAAAATAAAAAAAATCCGAATTTTTCATGATTTCATGTCAAATTCGGATTTTTTCTTTCCTTTTGCTGAAATGACCGTCCCTTGCCATTTACAGATGCTTGTGCTATATTTAGAAAATAAAATTCTTTCCTGGAAGAGGGGAAAGAACAGATGGGAGAGATCAAAATGACTGAGCGTTTTGAAGTGACTGTTCCTGTACCGGGGGGATATGAGGAACGTTACGTTTATATTTACTTGCCGAAATCTTATTTCCATCAGGAGGAAAGAAGATATCCTGTCCTATATATGTTCGACGGGCATAATGTGTTTTTTGATGAGGATGCGACTTATGGCAAATCTTGGGGAATGGAACGATATATGGACCGTTCCCATACCCAGATGATCATTGTTGCGGTGGAATGCAGCCACGATCCCGATAATGGCAGATTGAAGGAATATGCGCCTTTTTCCTTCCGCAATCCGGAGGTGGGGGAGATCATTGGCACAGGCGAGAGGACCATGGATTGGTTTGCCTATGAATTGAAGCCATCCATTGATGAAAGCTTCCGTACCCTGCCCGACAGAAACCATACCTTTATTGCCGGCAGCTCTATGGGCGGGCTGATGAGCCTGTATGCGCTGATGCAGTATAATCATATCTATTCCAGGGCGGCAGCTCTGTCTCCTTCTTTGTGGACAGACCCCAGAAAGGTAAAGAATATGATCACCCGGGCAAAGCTGGACCCCCATACGATTTTGTATATGGATTATGGCTCTGAGGAATGGAAAAATCATAAAGGGATCCGCCGCTTGTTCGGTGATGTTTCCTCTATGCTGATACAGAAAGGTGTTCTGCTGAACAGCCGCATCGTGCTCTATGGAGAGCATTGCGAAGCCAGCTGGGAACGGCAGATCCCATTTTTTATGAAAACATTGTTATATCGAGGATAAATATTTTACAAAAGATATTTGAAAAGAACGGAGGTACCTATGAAAAATTTTGTATTTATTTCCCCTAATTTCCCTACAAACTACTGGAGATTTTGCCGTGAATTGAAAAATAACGGTCTGAATGTATTGGGCATTGGCGATCAGCCCTATGATGAGCTGAGCAGCGATCTGAAAAACAGCCTGAATGAATACTATAAGGTAAGCAGCCTGGAAAATGAGGATGAAGTTTACCGTGCAGTGGCTTTCTTTATTTTTAAATATGGCCGCATTGACTGGCTGGAATCCAATAATGAATACTGGCTGGAAAAAGACGCTAAGCTGCGGACAGATTTCAACATCACATCCGGTTTCCAGACCGCCGATATTCCCCGCATCAAGTACAAATCCCAAATGAAGCAATACTATAAAAAAGCAGGTCTGGCAGTGTCTCGCTATTATCTGGTGAAAGATCTGGAAGGCTGTAAAAAGTTCATCAAAAAAGTGGGCTATCCTGTTGTGGCAAAGCCTGATAATGGCGTAGGCGCGTCTCATAATTTTAAGATTGAGAATGAGGAACAGCTGGTAGATTTCTATGGACAGAGACACGAAGGCGTCACATATATCATGGAAGAATTCGTAAACGGTCAGGTTTGTTCCTATGATGCCATTGTGGATTCCAAGGGTGACATTATGTTCGAAGCAGGCAATCTGACACCCGGCTCTATCATGGATATGGTAAATAAAAATGATGACTGCAAATTCTGTATCCTGAAAGAATTGCCGGAGGATACAAAAAAAGCAGGCCGAGCAACGGTAAAACACTTCGGTGTAAAGAGCCGCTTCGTCCATCTGGAATTTTTCCGCCTGACACAGGATCAGAAAGGTCTGGGCAAGAAGGGTGATATCATGGGTCTGGAAGTCAATATGCGCCCCAGCGGCGGTTTCTCTCCCGATATGATCAACTTTGCCCACAGCACAGACGTTTACAAGATCTGGGCAGATATGATCGCCTTTGACAAATCCACAAAACCCGAAGGGGAACATAACTACTGCGCTTATGTTGGTCGGAAAGATGGCAAGGATTATGTGATGGACCACAATGGGGTCATGGCAAAATACGGCGCCAACATCAAAATGGCAGAACGTTTGCCCGATGCATTGTCTGCCGCCATGGGCAATCAGTTTTACATGGCAAATTTCCAGACAGAAGAAGAAATGAACGAATATTTCGAAACGGTAACAGAACTGAGATAAATGACATAAAAAGAAGGACGGCATTAGAGGAGTCCCAATAAGAAAACAAAATGTTTCTTATTTCGGGACATCCTCTAAAGCCGTCCTTTTTTCGTTTTTATTTTTCTGTTCCGGATAATTCGCCGGCCCATTCAAATCCTTTTTTCGCAACGACTACGGCGATCATTTCATTCAAAACAGCCGCAGCGGCAATGGTACCCTGAATGATTGCAGCACATTCAGGAGCAGGTCCAGCCAGAATGGAAACGGTGATCCCGGTAAATACCAGGGATACGCCGGAGTGGGGCAGCAGTGTAAATCCAAGATATTTCTGGACAGTAGGCTGCATCCCTGTTATCTTTGCCCCAAAACGTGCCCCGAAATATTTACCGCAGGCACGAACAACAATGTAAATAAGGGTATAAAAACCTGCGCCCAGAATGGCATGATAATCAAGGGGTGCCCCCAGATTCAGGATGACGATGATCATGAAAATGCCCAGCAGGGGGTTGAAATCACGGATGATCTGTTCCAGTCGTTCCTCTGAAACCATGTTGGAGAAAGTGGCAGAAAACGCCATGCCCATCAGCATGAAATTCAGAAGAGGGGAGGGCATCAGGTATGTGTTGCACAAATATCCCACGAAAGCCGTCACAACGACCATCCCCATAAGGATAAGAAGTGTCTGCCCCTTGGGTGATTCTTTTTTCAGCAGCTTCCCTGCGGGAAAGCCTGTTACAAGGCCGATCAGCAAAGGCAGCAGAACCATTACGGGAATCATATACAAGGGCATCCCATCCCCGGAAATGTGTCGTGCAACGACTGCGACGGTTGTGAAAAAGACTGCTACACCTACCATATCATCCAGTGCAGCCATGGGGATCAATGTTTTTGTTACAGCGCCTTTGGTCTGAAATTCCTGTACGATGGACAACGCAGGTGCAGGTGCTGTAGCAAGGGCGATGCCGCCAAACATGAATGCCAGATAGAGAGGCACACCTGATAAATAGAAAATAATGGAAAAAGCAGCAGATACCAGTACAAAAGTCCCAAGAGACTGTGTCAGTGTGGTAACGATCAGTGCTTTCCCGTATGCCTTCAGGCGTTTCCATACCAGTTCTGTACCGATCATGAAACCTACAGCACATTCCAATACGTGAATGATCGTCTGATAATAGGCCGTGCCGATCAATTCATCGGGCATCAGCTGAAAGGCATAGGACCCCAGCAGCATCCCGGCGATCAGCCAGCCCAAAATAGCAGGCAGTCTCAGTTTGGAAACAAGTTTCTCAATAAAGAATGCGATCACGAGCGCAAGTATCCAACGCAATATGAGTCCAATCATTGGTTTTTCCTCCTCGCAATGCCATACAGCATGAAATCTAAAATTTTCGGCAAATCTCTTTCGTGGATATCTATTTTGTCTGATAATGATATATTTCGGCAGTTTTGGCTGCTGAACGAGCTGTTGAACATATCCTGCAGCATCGTAAAATAGGACATGGCCTCTTCTTCGGTGATTCCTTCACGCAGCTCTATGGAATGCAGAACCTGCCGATAGAAAGCTTTGTTCAAAGCATCAAGTTCTTTTCTTAAAGCAGAGATTTGGTCATACAATGCTTCCGGCGGCTGTAAAACCGCGTCGAAAAAGATACGGGCTTCCATCTCATGCTCATTGAAAAATGCCATTCGCACCCGCATATATTTTTCCAGATCATTGCCGATCTTTTCTTCCTTAAAACAGTTTGTCAAAGCCTGAAAACATTCCGCAACACAGGCAAGATATAAAGCATCCTTATTTTTAAAATTATGATACAGCAATCCTTTTGGGATGCCTGCTTCACAAATGGCATTCAGGGATGCCCCCCGATATCCTTTTGAGCCAAATTCCTGCATCGCTCGATCCAGTATTTTTTTCTTTGTCAATTCTGTTTTTTCTGCCTTTTTCATGTTTCTCCTCCATTATAGACCGATCAGTCTATTATGATACAAAGGAAAGGAATAGTCAATCTTATTTTCGTTTTCCAAAAGATTTTTTGACAACATTTGTATAAAAAAACAGCACCGTTCACAAGCCTGTGAACGATGCCATTTCTGGTCATGTTTCTATTTATTCGCTATTTGATTCCAAATTATTCCCACTCGTTGCAGGGACTTACATCTTAAACAATTTTGTTTAGAAGATATTGCACCTGCTATTCTGATTATTCTGACTATCCATATTATCATAGCTATACGATGGATGCTTATCAAAATCTTATCAGTGGTGATAAATGATTGGGAGCAGATCGAGGTAATTGTTCCGGGTGGTTGTTACCTCAATATAATTATTATACGCAAAAACGAGCAAAAATCAAGATGCTGTGGAACTTTTGATGTGAGGATCTTCGCCGGATAGGATAAGAGGCTCCCGCCGAGATGGCAGGAGCCTTACTTTCTTTTCAAGCGTAATGATCAGTTAGACAAATTTGAATTTTGCTTGTTATATTCCTGTTGTTTTATGGGCAGATTCAGTGCCTGCAATTGGATTCTTAATGATGCCTAAAACAGTGCTTATGTGTGGACAGTCTTAATAGGGTTTATATCTATGCGAAAGAGTCTTAGATAAAATAAATATTATCTCTGTGTCATACC
>SFGI01000041.1 GCA_004557645.1 [Eubacterium] saphenum
TTCGTTTATACAACTCTTTATTGCCGCCAATTACAATTCTTTCATCTGCTAATTTATCTGAAATTCTACGCACTAAATCGTTTTTATTTATTTTCTGGTTCAATTTATGTTCCTTCTTTCTTGTATTATCCTAATGAAATGTGGTTTTTATCTTTCCAATTTTTAATGTAAAATCAACCTTGAAGCGGGATACCGTATTTGCCCTCAGAATCGCTTCTAAGCAACGTTTGATTTTAGATGAGTAATTCCCCAACAGATTATTTTTCACACTAAAATAAGCCCACAAACGGTCTGTTTGATAACCATTCATGGGCTTGTAATTTAAAAATAATATAGCACTTACTAACCATATTTGTAAAATCCTATCCACACAATAGGCTCTTAAAAATGTGGTTACTACTCAAGAAAACACAATATATAGTGGTGTCAAACACAATAACTGCCTTTCTAACCTCATTTGTCCTTCCATATCTATACGCCGCTTGGGGTGCAGAGGACACAGATGAACTCCTTCGTATCTTAAAAGAAAATGACGTAAAAGCCACTTTCTTTCTTTGCGGCTATTGGGTCGAAAAGTATCCTGATGAAGTGAAGAAGATCGCAGAAGCAGGTCACGATCTGGGGAATCATTCTGCCACACATCCTCATATGAGTCAGATCTCCTCTGAACAGATCGCGCAGGAGTTGCAAAAATGCCACCAGAACGTAAAAGATCTGACAGGGGTGGAGATGGATCTTTTTCGCCCGCCTTTTGGAGAATATGATAATCATGTGATCGAAACAGCAGAAGCAAATGGGTATTATACGATACAGTGGGATGTTGATAGCCTAGACTGGAAAGAACATGGTGCCGAGGCGGAGATCAACCAAGTCCTGAATCACAAGCACTTAGGCAATGGCTCCATCATCCTCTTCCACAACGATGCCAAATACACCCCTCAAGTATTGGATACCATCTTGAAAGGATTGAAGGAAAAGGGTTTTGAGATCGTCCCTATCTCCGAACTGATCCATCGAGACAACTTCGAAATGGACCACGAAGGGTGTCAAATCCCCAAAACTGCAGAATCCTGATACAAAAAAGAGCGATACTCCTTTTCCGGAATATCGCTTTTTCTTTATTTCAATCTCTGTCTCACGACCTCATACATCAGCACCCCTGCCGCAATAGACGCATTCAAACTTTCTGCCTGCCCAGGCATGGGAATTTTCACCCACTGGTCGCAAAGATCAGCGGCTTTTTCACTCAGTCCTCTGGCTTCGTTGCCGATGAGGAAAGCACAGGATGCTTTCAGGTTCAGATCATAAGGCCATCTGTCCCCTTTCAGGTGTGCCGCATAGAGAGGGATTTCATTTGCTTTCAGCTTTGCGGAAATCTCGTTCAGATCCACATTTTGGAATACAGGCACATGGAACAAAGAGCCCATGGTAGAACGCAGCACCTTAGGATTATAAAGGTCTACGCTGCCCTTGGACAGGAACACCCCATCTGCCCCACAGGCATCTGCCGTACGAATGACTGTCCCCAGATTGCCGGGGTCGTTCAGTTCTTCTGCCAGCAGGAAGAAAGGATTCTCTTTGGCAAATACAGCCCCTTCGTCCCATTCCAGCTTTTTGCAGACTGCCAAAATGCCTTGGGGGTTTTCTGTATCGCAGACCGACGTAAACAACGCATCAGGCAGGCAAAGCACTTCTGCTTTTTTTTCATATCGGTTCAGGTCATTTTCCGCCGCAAAGGTCTCGCTGACGGCATAGGCCTCCACCGCCCAGTCGGCAGGCACTTCGTTGATAAAACGCAGCCCTTCCGCCACAAAAACGCCTTCTTTATCCCTGTTTTTCTTTATCTTCAATCCGTTCAGCCGTTTCACCCATTTATTGTCCCGGCTCTCGATTTTTTTCATGGTATCACCTCTTCTCCTATGATAAAGGAGAAACTATCCCTTTGCAAGAAAAAGGATGCAAGTTTCCAAGTTTTATGATATGATTTATGCAAAAGAGAATTTTATATCACAAAGAGGAGTGATTCACATGACACCACAGGAAAAAAGAAAAGAACTTCTGAGCGCGACTCTGGTAAAAAATCTGGAACGCCGCCATTTTGAAGCCTACTACTGCCCCACAGCAGCAGAAGCTGTAGAAAAAGCCCTGTCCCTGATCCCCGAAGGCAGCAGCATCACATGGGGCGGTTCCATGACCATCCGTGACATGGGTCTGACAAAGGCTGTCAAAGAAGGCAATTATACTGTCATCGACAGAGACACAGCAGCAAATCCCGCTGAAATGCGCGAAATGATGCGTCAGGGTCTCTTGACAGACTACTATCTGACAAGCACCAACGCCATTTCCGAGGACGGTGTGCTGGTGAATATTGACGGCACAGGCAACCGCGTGGCTTCCATCTGCTTCGGCCCCAACAATGTCATCGTCATGTGCGGTCTGAACAAAGTGGCCCAGGATGTAGATGCAGCCATCAAAAGAGTGAGAGGCTATGCTGCTCCCGTCAACAGTATGCGCTTTATGGGCAAGACTCCCTGTGCCGTAGACGGCACCTGCCACAACTGCACCTCCCCCGAATGTATCTGCAATCAGGTGCTGGTAACAAGAGTTTGCCGCCCCGCAGGCAGAATCAAAGTCATCCTCATTGGTGAAGAACTGGGCTATTAAGAAAAATATATCCCCTGTCAATTTGGCAGGGGTTTTCTTTTGAAAGGGGAAATCCTATGAAAATTATGGTAGATGCCGATGCCTGCCCGGTAAAGGAACTGATCATCAGCTGTGCTAAAAAACACGGTCTGAAAGTCATCATGGTCTGCGACGTAGCCCATATGCTTTTTTATCCCGAAGATTTCGTCACCATCGTTACAGTGGATCAGGGGGCAGACAGTGCGGACCTTGCCATTGCCAACCGTACCCAAGCAGGAGATATCTGTATCACGCAGGATTATGGCTTAGCCTCCCTCCTACTGGTGAAAAAAGCCACTGTCCTCCATCCCAACGGCTTTTTCTATACCCAGGAAAACATCGACCGGATGCTTTTTGAGCGTCACCTTTCCCGGGAAATGCGCCGCCAGAAAAAATCCCGAGGCGGGCATATCCGCAAGCGCACAAAAGAGGATGATGAAAAGTTCCTTTCCGCATTGGAAAGAGCCATCAAAAGGGAAAAACAGTATGCATAAAGCAGAAAAACCCTACCCGTTTGGATAGGGTCATTTTTATCTGCTCGAAATCTTTATTTTGAATTAAATACGGGCAATGCCTTCCTCAACGGCAACATCCGCCACTGCCTTTGCCACCGCATCGGCAACAGATTTATCCAGTGCGGAAGGAATGATATTTTCCGCGCTCAGTTCTTCTTCAGGAATCATTGCCGCAATGGCATAAGCCGCCCGCTGCTTCATGCCTTCCGTAATTTCCTTGGCACGCACCGCCAGTGCCCCTTTGAAAATGCCGGGGAAGATCAGCACATTGTTGATCTGATTGGGGAAATCGGAACGGCCTGTGCCTACCACCGCTGCACCGCCTGCCTTGGCTTCGTCGGGCATGATTTCAGGCACAGGGTTCGCCATGGCGAAAACAATGCCTTTATTCATAGTGGATACCATTTCTTTTGTCACCATATTGGGTCTGGAAACGCCAACGAAAGCGTCTGCTCCCTTCAGCGCATCCGCCAGCAGGCCCTTTTCATGGTGCAGATTGCTGATGTGAGAAATTTCTTCCTGACCGCTGTTCAGCCCTGCATCCCCTTCACAGATGATGCCGTTTTTATCGCACATAACGATATTCCCAAAGCCCATACTGATGAGCAGCTTGCCGATGGCGATGCCCGCCGCACCGGCACCGTTGATGACGATCTTCATTTGGCCCATCTTCTTGCCTGTCACCTTCATGGCATTCAGCATAGCCGCCGCTACCACAATGGCTGTGCCATGCTGGTCGTCATGGAATACGGGGATATCGCAGATTTCTTTTAGTCTCCGTTCAATCTCAAAGCAACGAGGAGCGGAAATATCCTCCAGATTGATGCCGCCAAAACTTTTGGAGATCAGATAGATGGTATTGACAATGGTATCTACATCCTTGGAATCGATACACAAAGGGAAAGCATCCACATCACCAAATTCCTTGAACAGCACGCATTTTCCTTCCATGACCGGCATTCCCGCCGCAGGGCCGATATCCCCCAGCCCCAGAACAGCTGTACCATCGGTAATGACCGCCACCAGATTGGAACGTCTGGTCAGACGGAAGGATTCCTCATAGTCCTTTTCAATGACACGACAGGGCTCCGCCACGCCGGGGGTATATAACAGGGACAGATCCTCTCTTGTTTCCACAGGTTTTCTGGAAACCACTTCGATTTTCCCGTTCATTTCATAATGCAGCTTTAGTGCTTTTTCATTGATATCCATAAAAATTGCTCCTTTTTCATTTGTTCGGCGGAGAAACACAATGCATTCCGCTCTGCATCAGCCTGCAAGGAAACGATGCAAGGGTCTTCATGCCTTGATCTCCCCTTTATACCATTTCTTCCGGATGGAATACTTCGTCAAATTTATCTTCTGTCAGGAAACCCAAAGCGATACAGGCTTCTTTCAGGGAAATGTTTTCCACGTGGGCTTTTTTTGCTGTTTTTGCCGCATTTTCGTAGCCGATATAAGGGCTCAGGGCAGTTACCAGCATTAGAGAGCGGTTCAGGTTTTCTTCCATTTTTTCTTTATTCGCCCTGATGCCGCAAACACAGTTTACACGGAAGGAATCCAGCACATCCGCTAACAGTCTGACAGACTGGAGATATTCATAAATCATCACAGGCATAAATACATTCAGCTCCAGATTGCCCTGGGAAGCACAGATGCCGATGCCTGCATCATTGGCCATGACCTGCACTGCCACCATGGTCACCGCTTCGCACTGGGTCGGGTTCACCTTGCCGGGCATAATGGAAGAGCCGGGCTCGTTTTCGGGAATGAAAATCTCGCCCAGACCACAACGGGGGCCGCTGGCCAGCCAGCGCACATCATTGGCAATCTTCATCAGATTTGCCGCCAATCCCTTCAGCGCACCATGGACAAATACGATCTCATCCTTGGCGGTCAGGGAATGGAATTTATTTTCCGCTGTAATAAAAGGGATGCCTGTCAGCTTGGAGACCTCTTCTGCTGCCGCTTCTGCAAATCCCGCAGGCGCATTCAGACCCGTACCGACGGCTGTACCGCCCAATGCCAGCTCCGCCGCTTCCCCAAGGCTCATTTCGATCATCTTTTTGCTTTTTTCCAGCATATTTCTCCAACCGCTGATCTCCTGAGAAAAAGTGATAGGTGTGGCATCCTGCAGGTGGGTTCTGCCTGTTTTGATGATGCCTGCATTTTCCCTTTCCAGACGAAGCAGTTCCTCGATCATTCTTTCGATGGCAGGGATCAGTTTCTTCTTCGTTTCCAAAACAGCGGCAATATGCATGGCTGTGGGGAAGGTATCATTGCTGCTCTGGCTCATATTGACATGGTCATTGGGGTGCAGCAGCTTTTCCCCGGCGATTTCGTTGCCCCGATTGGCTACCACTTCGTTCATGTTCATATTGCTCTGGGTGCCGCTGCCTGTCTGCCATACTGCCAAAGGAAACTGGTCATCCAGCTTGCCTGCCAGCACTTCATCGCAGACCTGTCCGATGATGGCACAGCGTCTTTCATCCAATTTGCCCAGTCGGCAGTTGGCCTGTGCCACCGCCTTTTTCAGGATAGCAAAGGCATATGTGATCTCTTTCGGCATCTTTTCTGTGCCGATCTTAAAATTTTCATAGCTTCGCTGGGTCTGCGCGCCCCAATAGGCATTTGCGGGCACCTTCATTTCGCCCATGGAGTCTTTCTCGATGCGATATTCCATGTTCCTTCTCCTTTGTATCTTTTTCTGATCTTTGTTCTCTTTTTCCTATAGAGGGATGTTCTTCTTTTCCGGAGTGTTCCCCATTGTCTGTTATTGTAGCACTCCCGTCTCCGGCCTGCAAGCGCACTTGTCTTTTCCTGCAAAAAATGCTAGAATTTCTTCATAAGATCCTATAAAACTCAGACAAGGAGGAATGAATCATGTATACCACAAGCATTGCCATTCAGGTTTTGCCTGATGTTTCCGATATCAAAACTGTCTGCGCTATCGTAGATAAAGTCATCGCTTATATTGAAAGCACAGGCTGTCATTACGAGGTTGGTCCCTTTGAAACAGTAGTAGAAGGCGATTTTGACAAACTGATGGAGATCATCAAACGCTGTCAGGAAATCCCCATTGAAGAAGGCGCCCCCTCCACCAAAGCCTATGTGAAGATCTTCCACAACCCCGCAGGTGTTCTCACCATCAACGAAAAAATCGACAAATACAGATAAACCATTGGAGCAAAAAAGGAAAAGAACTATGAAATACATCATTTTTGACCTGGACGGTACCCTCATCGATTCCATGCCCATCTGGCGCGGCACAGGGGAGACCTTCCTCACCAGACATCACTTCCCCGTTCCTGCAAATCTGCTGGATGTGGTAAAAAGCCAGACATTATATCAGTCTGCGGAATATTTCCGCGATACACTGGGCGTCCCCATGGAACCCCAGGCCATTGTAGACGAGATCATCGCCTATGTGGAAGATGCCTATCGCCATACCATTCCCCTGAAGGAAGGCGCAAAAGCCTATCTGGAAGCTATGGCGGAAAAAGGCGTGAAAATGTGCATCCTCACCGCTTCGGAAGCAAGCTATATCCTGCCTGCGCTGGATCGGCTGGATATCCATAAATACTTCGACTGCATCCTGACCTGTACGGAACTGGGTGAATATAAAGAGGACGGCAAAGCATACCTGACTGCCATGGAAAAATTGGGCGGCACACTGGAAGATACCGTTGTTTTCGAAGATGCGGGCTATGCTGTAAAAGGCGCAAAAGCCGCAGGGTTCACCGTCTATGCCGTTCTGGACCATTCCATCCGTGAAAACGAGATCGAAAAGATCGAAAAACTGGCAGATAAATGCATCCGTTCCTATGAAGAACTGCTGTAAAAACAGGAGGTCATACCCTTGAAAAAACAGAGATTGCACGTTCTGGTCATGGATGGTCAGGGCGGTCAGCTGGGCAGTCAGCTCATCAAAGCACTGCAGGCATATCAGGATCAGCTGAATATCATAGCCGTGGGAACCAATGCCACTGCCACCGCAGCCATGCTGAAAGCCGGGGCAAAGGAGGCCGCCACAGGGGAAAACCCTGTCATCGTCGCCTGCCGCAAAGCTGACGTCATCATCGGGCCCATCGGTATCGTCATCGCAGATGCCATGCTGGGGGAAGTGACTCCGGCTATGGCAGCCGCAGTGGGTCAGGCCGATGCCACCCGTATCCTCATCCCTGTCAATAAATGCGAAAACTTGATCGCAGGTGTTTCCAGTCTGCCCATGTCTGCTTTGATACAGGATGCCGTGGAAAAGCTGGAAAAGATCGCGGAAGACCGCTGGGAATGCCTTGCATAAAAAGCCTGTATGGCAAAACCATTCAAATCTATACGACCAAAAAAAGAAAGCCGTAAGACAGTTATGTCCTGCGGCTTTTGCTATGTAAAGCAGTTTTTTCATGATTCCTCTGTATTCTCGCCTCGGTAATAGGTAGCGGCTCTTTCCGGGCTTACCATATTGATAAAACAATCCGTGGCATATTCAAAGCCTGCGAAACCGCCGATGCGGGGCAAGATCTCGATATGCCAATGGAAATCAATATTTCTGGGGCCATCCATCACACAGATATTATAGCCGATATCCTCCTTGAGCCTTGTGACCTTTTGCAGAGTCTCCCACAAAAGCTGGGCAAGGTCCTTTCTCTGGGCATCGTCCATATCCCCAAAGTCCCTCTGGTGCAGCTTCGGTGCCAGCCAGACCTCATAGGGGAATCTGCCCGCATAGGGGGTGATGGCAATGAAATGCTCTGTCTCCCCGGCGATCCGCTTGCCCTGTTCTTTTTCATAGGCCAGCATTTTGCAGAAAAGGCAATCCTCCCCCTGCATCTTTTCTGCCATAGCCGCTGCCCGTCTGGGCACCACAGGCAGCCCCATCACCTGCCAATGGGAATGGCGGATGCTCATACCGGCAGAAGGACCGCAGTTCTTGAAGATCTGTACGTATTGTGTATGCTGTCGGGTGCGGAAATGATTCAGTCTGTCCTGCAATACATGCAACACCTTTTCGATGTGTTCTACGCTGAAGGCATCGATGGTCTCATTATGGTCAGGGGTATCCACCAGCACTTCATGCCTGCCCCTGCCTGCTGTCTGTTCATAAAAGGCTTCCCCTTCCAGCTCGCCGCAGTCCTCCTTCACCGCAGGGAACATATTGGGGAACACCCGCATCTGCCATGCCCCGTCAGGGCCATCCTGATAGACTGCATCTGTGGTCCATGTTTCATGGCCGCCGCAGAAGGGGCAGTTTTCATTATTCGTATTTTTCGCCTTGGTATTATGGACAAATTCATAGGGGCGATTCTTTCGATTTTCCGCATAAAGCGTCATTTCTCCCGTGAAGGGATTTGTTCTGAATTCAGACATTCTCATTCCCCTTTCTGATACGTCCATTTTTCGATGCCGCGGAAAACATTGCTTTCCACAGGGCTGATCTCCCCGCCGATATTTTTAGAAGCGAATACTGCCTGATTGCGGTAGGCAATGCTGATATAAGGCAGTTCCTCCGCCAGTTTTTTCTGCAGGCTGCTGTAGGCCAGCAAGGTCTGTCCCTCGCCCACGGCTGTTTTCGCCCCTTCCAGAAGCTGATCCACCTCGGGATTACTGTAGCCGATATAGTTCAGGCTGCCGCCTGTGCCAAAAAACGGTGCCAGGTCTGTCACCTCGGAGCATTTCCAGCCGCCCACGATGATGTCATACTGTCCGTTGATGAATTTTTCCTGATATGCTGCAAAGGGCTGTTTATCAATGGTGATCTCAAAGCCGATGGCAGTCAGTTCTTCCTTCATCTTGGAAGCGATCTGCACTCTGCCTGTGTTTTCCTGATTTACCAAAATCGTTGCCTGCAGGGGCTTAGATATGCCATTGGCGTTTTTTTCCAGCCTGCCGTTGCCGTCTGCATCTGCCCAGCCGCCGTTTTTCAGGAAGGTAGACGCCATGGTAGGGTTATATCCATACAGAGCCACATTTTCCTCGTAGAGCCAGCTTTTGGGGTTGATGGGCGTATTGGTCATCACGCCATAGTTCAGATAAACGCTTTCCATCAGGCTTTCTTTGGGCAGGGCATACGCCACCGCCTGCCGCAGGGATTTATCCTGAAAGAGATCCCGTTTGAAATTGAAAGCGATAAAGTCATATTCATTGGAAGTATACTGATACATGCCAGAGATTCCTTCATCGGCGTATCTGCCTGCTTCCATGGCATCTGTCACCAAAACATCGGTCATCCCCTGCTCGAAAGCATTGATATCTGTTTCTTCCCCTGCCGTCACCTTCACACGTACACGGGAAATATTGGGCGTTTCCCCATGATAGGAAGGGTTTGCTTCCAGCATCAGTTCTGCTGCCTGTTTATAGGAAACCAGGCTGTAGGGCCCATTGCCCATGGGCTTCAGGTTGATCTCCGCCTTAGGTTCATTCTGTCCGCCGTAATAGGCTGCGGAAATGACAGGGAAGCGCAGAGCAGAGATATTGGAACTGAAAGTATCATGGAAGGTAAAAACAACCGTATATTCTCCTGCTTTTGTGCAACCGCTGACATAATTCAGCACTTTTTTATAGACTGCATCCTCCGGAGCATTTCTGATGGTGTTCAGGGAATAAACCACATCATCGGCAGTTACTCTGCCGCCATTCTGCCAAAGGAGGTTTTGGTTCAGCTGGACCGTCAGGCTCCTGCCGTCGGGGCTGATCTCCCAGCTTTCCGCCACAGCGGGACAGGCTTTGCCGCTTTCATCAAACTCCATCAGGGGCAGATATATCAGCTTTAAAATACGGTCTACCGTTTCTTCTCTATTCAAAAGGGGGTTCAGGGTTTCCGGGATACGCATGGAAAGATTCAGGGTATCTGTCTCCCCCTCCTGCATATTTTCCCCGCCCACTGCGGTAAAATCTTCTTCTGTCTGCTCTTGTCCGCCCTGCCCACAGCCGGAAAGGCTCAGGCAAAGGGTCAGCAGAAGCAGCCAAATCCTTTTTTTCATAGTTCTTCAAATCCTCTCAAAAGCCATCACAGGCGATACACAAAGCGGTATATCCTTTCCGCCAGCTCCACCCGTTTCACATAGCTTTTCGTTTCTCCATAGGGTATTTCATCCAGCGTGATGCCGTCACGGCTCATTTCTTCATCGGCCAGCCAACGGGCAACATTCCCATGGCCTGCGTTATATCCCGCCAGGGCAGTCTCCTGCACACCATCGAATTTTTCATAGAGCCAGTGCAGATACCAGCAGCCGATGCGGATATTCGTGTCCGGGTCGGTCAGGTCGATGGTATTGGGGTCCAGCCCCATCTGCTCCGCCGCCCACCAGCCGGTCTCTTTCGTCACCTGCATCAGCCCCACGGCATCGGCAGAAGAGACTGCCTCCGGCTCGAAGCGGCTCTCACAAAAAATGACACCATAGACCAGACTTTCCTCCAGCTGATACTGGGCAGCATATTTCTCCACCATATCCTGATATTTCAAAGGCAGGACACGGGGAAGCACCACGCAATAGCCAAAGGTCACCAGCAGTACCAAAGACACCGCCAGCGTAAACAATTTCTTTATGAATCGAATCATTGTCGTTAGCTTCCTTTATATTGTTTTCAAAAGTTCAGACAGCTGCCCCTGCAGATATGCCAGGTCTTTGCTGTTATCAATGACAGTATCCGCCGCCTGTTTATATTCCTCCCAGCTTTTCTGATTGGCGATACGGGCCTTTGCCAGTTCATAGGTCACACCATCCCGTGCCATGACCCTCTGGGCGCGGACTTCCGGGTCGGCATAGACCACCCAGACCCCATCGCAGACCTGTTCCAATCCAGCTTCCAAAAGCAAAGGCGCATCCAGAACGATGGCTGTGGCTGTGCCTACGGCTTTTGCTGCGGCGATCTGTCTGTCTACCTCCGCACAGATATATTTATGGGTACACTGGTTCAGAAATGCCAGTTTTTCCCCGTCGTTGAACACGATCTCGCCCAATTTTTTGCGGATGATATTGCCTTCTCCATCCAAAATGCCTGTGCCGTAGTATTCGATGATTTCCTGATATGCAGGTTCCCCCTTCAGGATAATCTCATGGGCGATCTGATCCGCATCTACAATGACTGCCCCTGCTTCCGCAAGGCTCTTGCTGACAACGCTTTTGCCGCTGCCTGTGCCCCCTGTCAAACCAATTACTTTCATAGCTTTCTACCTCTTTTTATTTCGCTTCGAACCAGGATGCGCCCTCATGCACATCCACATCCAGAGGAACGGCAAGCTCCACTGCCTGTTCCATGTTATCTTTCAGGATTTTCGCCACAGCTTCTTTTTCGTCCTTGTGGGTCTCGATGAGCAGTTCATCGTGTACCTGCAGGATCAAACGGGAGCGATAGCCGCCCTCTTTCAATGCTTTATGCACTTTCACCATGGCGATCTTGATGATATCCGCAGCAGAGCCCTGAATGGGCATATTCATGGCCACCCGTTCGCCAAAGGAACGCTGGATAAAATTGCCGCTCTGCAGTTCCGGCATAGCCCGTCTGCGGTGCCACAGGGTAGAAACATAGCCCTGTTCTGTGGCATTTTTGATGGTTTCATCCATATATGTTTTAATTTTGGGATATTTCGTAAAATATGCGGAGATATAAGCATCCGCTTCTTTTCTGGTAATGCCCAAATCCTGACTCAGGCTAAAAGCACCGATGCCGTAAACGATACCAAAATTGACCGCCTTGGCATTGCTTCTCTGCAAAGGTGTCACCTCGTCAAAGGGCACATGGAACACCTGAGACGCCGTCAGTCTATGGATATCCTGATTGTTTCTGAAGGCATCGATGAGGGTTTCATCCCCGGAAATATGGGTCAAGACCCGCAGCTCGATCTGGGAATAGTCCGCATCCAGGAAGCAGTAATCGTCGCTTTCGGGAATGAATACCTTTCGCAGTTCACGGCCCAGTTCCAGACGAACAGGGATATTCTGCAGATTGGGCTCTGTAGAAGAAATCCGCCCCGTTGCCGTGATGGTCTGGTTAAAGGTGGAATAGATTTTCTCCGTATCCATATCCATCACTGCCAGAAGCCCATCGGCATAGGTGCTTTTCAGCTTTGCCAGCTGTCTGTAGTTGAGGATATGTTCCACGATAGGGTGTTCGGTACGCAGCTTTTCCAATACGTCTGCTGCTGTGGAATAGCCGGTCTTTGTCTTTTTGCCGCCCTTCAGACCCAGTTTTTCAAAGAGGATCACGCCCAGCTGTTTGGGGGAATTTACGTTAAATTTCTCCCCTGCCAGGGCATAGATTTCCTCTTCCATGCCGTCCATGCTCTCTTCCAGTCGTTTCTGATAAGCCAGCAAAGCTTCTTTGTCCACCTTGATGCCGTATTTTTCCATATCCGCCAATACATTGATCAAAGGCATTTCGATTTCGTAGAACAAGCTTTCCTGTCCGTTTTCTTTCAGTTTTTCCCCCATCACAGCCTTGGCGCGGAAGGAAATCTCCGCCTGTCTGGCGGCGAAGGCCGTTCTTTCCCCTTCAGGCAAGGATGCAAACGCCTTTTTTGCTCTGCCCTTGCCCAGCACTTCTTCTGCGGATGGATACGTCTCGTTCAGGAATGTATTGGCGATATCGTCATATTCATAGGAACTGCCTGTGGCATTCAGAATATAGGCCCCAATGGCAGTATCGAAGGATGCTTCGAAGCCATCATAGCCATAGCCCCGCAGCAGCTTGATATCCCGCTTTACATCGTGACCGATTTTTTTGTAGGCAGGGTCTTGGAAGAAATCCTTGAAGATTTTCAGGATATCATCCATCAAAAGCTGCATGGATGCTTCCACAAAAACACCGCCCAGCTTTTCCTGATACAGAGCAAGCCCCTGACATGCATCGTTATCATATACGAAAATATAAGCTGTTTCGCCTTTTTCCAGGGCAGCCAGGATGCCTTCTGCACCTTCCCTGTCGGCGATCAACTCATAGGTTTTTTCTTCTTTTTTAGGCGCAGCGGCAACAGCCCCCTCAAAGCGGCTGAACATACTTTTGAATTCCAGTCGTTTCACCAGTTCATAGGCTTCGGTGTTGAATAGATCGTTGATCTTCAGCCCATCTTTGTTCCATTCCAGGGGCATATCCCTTACGATGGTCGCCAAAAATTTGCTCAGTCTCGCCTGTTCCTGAAATTCTGCCAGATTTTCCGATGCTTTTTTTGGCTTGATCTCCGCCGCATGTTCGATCGCAGTTTCAATATCGTGATACTGCTGGATGATCTTCGCCGCCGTTTTTTCGCCAATGCCGGGCACACCGGGGATATTATCGGAGACATCCCCCATCAGGGCCTTCATATCGATAAACTCCGTAGGTGTCACACCATATTTTTCCACAACATCTGCCGCGTAGTAATCCTCTGTTTCCGTGCGTCCCCCTTTGGTCTTGGGGATGCGGACTTTCAGTTTTTCCCCTGCGATCTGCAGCAGGTCTCTGTCACCGGATACCACCACAGGCAGAACGCCGTCTTTCTCCGCCAGGGCAGACAACGTCCCCAGAATATCATCGGCTTCATAGCCTTCCTGTTCAAAAATGGGGATGTGCATGGTCTGCAGTACCTCTTTCAGCAGGGGCATCTGCTCCCGCAGTTCTTCTGGCATTCCTTTTCTTGTCCCCTTGTATCCGTCAAAGGTTTTGTGACGGAAGGTGGGTGCGTGCAGGTCGAAGGCCACCGCCAGATAATCGGGGTTTTCTTCGTCCAGCAGTTTAAACAAAATATTCAGAAAACCGTATACCCCGTTGGTATAGCGGCCTTCCCCATTGGTCAGCAAAGGAACACCATAAAAGGCACGGTTCACGATGCTGTTCCCATCGATCAGCATGATTTTTTCAGCCATATAAATAGCCTCCTAAATTTCATAGTTTGGAAAGCGAAAAGCGTTTTTCCCGCTGTTTTCTTCACCTTTCCGAATATATTAAAGCAAAAAATGCGTAAGACTCCACATTAAATTTCATTATACACCAAAACCGAGAAAAAACCTATCTTCGAACAGAAAAAAATACTCAGACAATATACTTTTTTTGTTCCATTTGCATATAGTTGAAAGAAATCATTTTCTCTCAGGAGGAGTAATATGAAAAAGAAGATCAGTTTGGCTCTGGCGGGGCTGTTATGCTTAGGCGCAGGGGTAGGCTGCAGTTCACAGCCCACAGAGGATGCCCTCACGCCGGTGCGTCTCAACGAGGTGGTGCATTCCGTCTTTTATGCGCCCCAGTATGTGGCTCTGGAAAAGGGCTTTTTTGCTGAAGAAGGGCTGGATGTGACGGTGGCGGTGGGCAATGGTGCCGATAAATCCATGACCGCCCTCCTTTCCGATTCTGCGGATATCGCCCTTTTGGGCACAGAAGCGGGATTGTATGTCTGCGCCGAAGGGAAAGAGGATTATCCCAAAACCTTTGCCCAGCTGACCCAGCGGGCAGGGAATTTCCTGGTTTCCAGGGAAGAGGAACCTGATTTCCAATGGACAGATCTGGCAGGAAAATCTGTCATCGGCGGGCGTCTTGGCGGTATGCCGGAGCTGGTTCTGGAATATGTCATCAAGGAAAACGGCATGACCATCGGGGAGGATATGGAAATTATCAACAACATTGATTTCTCCTCCACCGCCGGGGCATTCCTTGGGAATGTGGGCGATTATACCGTAGAATTTGAGCCTGCGGCCACCACACTGGAACAGAGCGGTGCCGGTCATATCGTAGCTTCTTTGGGGGAAGCCAGCGGCTACGTGCCCTATACGGTCTACATGGCAAGGGATGATTTTATGACAGAGCATCCCGATATCATCGAAGCCTTCACCCGTGCCATCTATAAAGGGCAGCAGTGGGTAGACAGCCATACCTCTGCAGAAATTGCGGAAGTTATCCTGCCCCAGTTTCCCGACAGCGATGCCGAAACTCTCACCACCATCATCGAACGCTACAAAGCTCAGGATACCTGGAAAACCGACCCCACCGTTTCCGAAGAAGGCTTTGCCCTGATCCAGGAAATCATGATGGAGGGCGGCGAATTGGCGGAAGCTATTCCCTATGAGGATATCGTTGTGACAGATTTTGCCGAAAAAGTCATGCAGTAACTCAGTTTTATTTCTTTCATCAAAAAAGGAGCAGCAGGTTCTTGCCTGTTGCTCCCCATTTTTTGATTTTCAATCCTCTTTTGTATCAAAAATTAAAATCAAAGAAAAGATAAGGATGCCTGCTGTCAGCAGCAGCGCCCAGATGCAGGGAGACTGCTTCGCATAGTTCCAGACATTCGGAGACCAACTCCCCTTTACCATTTCCAAGCCCTGTATCACACGCAACAGGAATAATTCCAGAGATAACGTCAGTCCTCCGAAAATAATTCCCAACAATCCAACCGTTTTTCTTTTCACAATAATCCCCCTATTATCATACAATGTTACTTTTGCTTTTTCGTTATTTTTTCATGTTTTACTCCGGTGCGGTTTCATCCGCCTGCACTCTTTTCTGGATTTCTCCTGCAAAGTCTACCACGGCAAAGCCTTCTGCACAAAATTCTGCGGAAGAAGCAATGACTGCGCCGACCCTTGCCATGTCCTCCATATTCACTCTTTGAATTTCCTCCGTATTAGAGGAACAGCAATCCTCGATGATGAGAATATTATAATCCAAAGACAAGCCGTCATAGCAGGAGGTACGGATGCAATTTGGTGTGGTCGTGCCTGTCAGGATCACCGTTTTTACCCCCAGTCTCCGCAGAATTAGGTCTAATTCTGTCTGGAAAAAAGCGGAGAAGCGGGGTTTTACAATGGTATAATCCCCTTCCACAGGCTGAAATTCCTTGGGCACATCGATGGACAAAGGCCCTGTGCTGCCGGGGGCAAGGTAGCGTCCGCCCCCTGCCCAGCTGTCATAGCGGGTAAATTCCACATCACTGCCATTTTTGCGGTAAATGCGGTTTACAAAGAAAACAGGGATGCCCCGTTCCCTCGCCTTTTGGATGACTCTGCCGCAGGCAGGCACGCTGGCTGCCGCCTGTTTGATGCACAAAGGTGATTTCTCGCTGATAAAGGCATTTTCCATGTCGATCACGACCAAAGCCGTTGTTTTCCAATCCATTTTCCATTCCCCTTTCACGATCATGTTTCTAAAAATATACCATATTTTTTCTTTTCTGACTACCGTTTCTTTCCAGAGGGAAAAGCACCATTTGTCCTTTTTGCAATATATTGAAAGTATCTAAATTCCCAAGGGAGGTCGTTTCCATGCGCCCCATCGTTTCGTTAGAGGACGTCAGCCTGCGCTATCACAGCATCAGCGGGGAGACGCCTGCGGTTTCCCATTTGAACCTCACCGTCCAATCAGGCGAATTCATATCTATCGTCGGCCCCAGCGGCTGCGGCAAATCCACCATCCTTTCCATGCTGGCAGGGCTGCTGGCCCCCTCGGAAGGACATATAGAAGTCAACGGCAATATCGGCTATATGCTCCAAAAGGATTATCTCCTCCATTGGCGCAGCATCCGCTCCAATGCTCTTTTGGGGCTGGAAATACAGAAAAAACTGACCCCGGAAACGATCGCCTATGTGGATGCCCTTTTGGAACAATACGGTCTGGGGGATTTCAAGGAAAGCTACCCCTATCAGCTTTCCGGCGGCATGCGCCAAAGGGTCGCCCTCATCCGCACCCTTGCCATCCGTCCTGATATCCTGCTGTTGGATGAGCCCTTTTCCGCTCTGGATTATCAGACCCGTCTTTCCGTTTCCGACGAGATCGGCACCATCATCCGCAAGGAAGGAAAGACCGCCATTCTCGTCACCCATGATATCTCCGAAGCCATCAGCCTTTCCGACCGGGTGGTCGTGCTAACGAAACGCCCGGCAAAACTGAAGAAAATTTTCCCCATCCGCTTCTCTATGGCAGAGCATACCCCGATGCAGGCAAGGGAAGCTCCGGAATTCAAAGATTATTTCAACGCGATCTGGAAGGAGTTGGATGTCCATGTTTCATAAAAATGATTTGAAAGCCGTCTCCAAAGAACAGGCAGCCTTTCTTTCCCGTATACAAAAGCGAAAAACAGCCGTACTGGCTTTGCAGATCATCCTGCTGATCTCCTTTTTCCTTCT
Organism: [Eubacterium] saphenum; assembly: GCA_004557645.1. GTDB lineage: Bacteria > Bacillota > Clostridia > Lachnospirales > Anaerotignaceae > Anaerotignum_A. The sequence goes on from SFGI01000041.1 coordinate 17,285, forward strand.
CTGGGAGATCGCCGCCAGGCAGGGATGGATCGACCCCTTCCTGTTCAGCCAGCCCACCCGTATGCTGACTTCCGCCATGGACATGATGCAGGACGGCACCCTTTTCCTGCATATCGGCACCACCCTTTGGGAAACCGTAGCCGGCTTCCTTTTGGGGACGGTCTTAGGTACTCTGACGGCAGTCCTCCTGTGGTGGAATCGTTTCATCTCTGATGTGGCAGAGCCCTATCTGGTAGTCCTCAATTCCCTGCCAAAAACTGCTCTGGCTCCCATCATCATTGTCTGGTTCGGGAATAACCAAAGCTCCATCATTCTTGTGGCTCTCCTGACTTCTGTTGTCGTTACCATCCTCTCTGTCCTGAATGGGTTTCTGCAGGTGGATGAAGAACGCATCAAGCTGATACAGATTTTCGGCGGCACAAAGTGGCAGGTGCTGACAAAAGTCGTCTTTCCTGCTAATATCCCCTGTATCCTCAACGCTTTGAAGATCAACGTAGGGCTTTCCTTTGTGGGCGTCATCGTCGGGGAATTTCTGGTAGCCCAAAATGGGTTAGGCTTCCTGATCATCTATGGCGGTCAGGTTTTTAAATTTACACCACCACCGAGAAATGCATCCTTCTGTAATTGATCCTATGGATCTGTACCTCTGTTTCCGGGAAGATATCATATGTGATCACCAGCTTTTCCGGATACACATATATGCTCTGCAAATGCGGATACAACAGAGACAATGCAATTTCCCGATCCATCATTTTCTCCAATGCCTGAACAATTCTGCGGATTCTATCATCCATATCCTCCGGTTCCTGCTGCTGCAAAAGGGCTTCCTCCATATCGGACTTCAGCTTTTTCTCCTGTTCCGAAAAAGCGGCATCTTTCCTTTGATACATGCTTTCATCGATGATCCCATCCAGATATTTATCCAGGAGCTTTTGCCGCTTCTCAGAAAGACTGTGCAGAGCATCCTTTAACCGATAGACCCGATCCTGAGGGGAATTTTTCAAAACTTCCCTTATCATTCTGACTGCTTCCTCCAGAAGGTTCCCCTTATTCTGATACAGCCCATTGGCAATTTGCATCAGCAATCCTTCCAGATCCTCATTTTTTAAATGGATGTTGTCGCACCCTCTGTCTGTTTGCACCTTCCGTACCTTTGGCGTACGATTGGGGTCTGGGGTTTTTCTCCCATTTCTGACATACTCACAGCAGCACCAGCTGATGACCTGCTCCCCCTTCACCCGCTTATACCGTGTTTGCCAAAAGATGTTTCCGCATAAACCACAAATGATCCTGCTGGACAAGGGATGATTTCCCGGGTTGAACCCTCGTTTCTTTTCCATGCCTTCTGCACTATGGCTGACTTTTGTTTTCAGATCCATTTTCCGATTTGCTTTTTCCCATAATGCTTCATCAACGATAGGCGGCACGCCGTTTTCTTTTGTGACCCACTGTTCTTCCGCCACAGGAAACGTCCTTTTCGCATTAAAATCATAGTGTTTCTTATTCATGACATAAGTTCCTTTGAACAAAGGATTCCGAATGATCCTTCGGATGGTCCCATCATTGAAGGGATTCCCCGATCTGGAAAAGATTCCTTTATTGGTCAATGTTTTGGAGATCACCCTTGTGCCATACCCATCCGCACACATCTGAAACATCAGCCTGACGATCTCCGCTTCTTTTTCATTGATGACGACTTCTTTCCCGACTTTATCATAACCCCATGTATTGGAAGTGATGAGAACGGTGCCTTTGTTTTTCTGCCTGTTTCTATGGGCATTGTTTATCTTTTTGGAAAGATCTCTGCTGTATTCTTCCGCAAGGATCGCTTTGATCCCTGTGATCAGTGCATCATCCGAAGAATAAAACCGATTCTCCAGATAAAAAAAGAGCCGTTTTCTGTTTTGCACCAGTTTATCTGCAAATAAGTACCAGTCTTTCGTAGATCGCATCAGTCTGTCCTGGGATTTGATGACAATGATCTCAAATTTGTTCGTTTCCATATCCCGAACCAAACGATTATATTCCTCTCTGCGTTTTGTCATCGTCCCGGATCTGCCCTCATCCACATATTCATCGACCAAGACCCATCCATTGGAACGGACTGCCTGTTTCGCTTCTTCGATCTGTTTTTCCAAGGCATTCAACTGCATCTCATCTTCCGTGCTGACTCTGCAATAAATGACCGCCCGATTTGCCATGATCCACCTTTCCATAAAAATGATCTATTTTTTTTCATACTGATCGAAAAACAAGAAAAGGAACTGCATCAACAGTTCCTTTTCAAAAGATCCTCAAGCAATCTTTTGTACTCTTCTTCTGTTACCAGACCCTTATCAAACAGTATTTGAAAGACTGATTTTAAATTTTCATCCGTTTCCTCATATCCATTCGGGAAATCGTTCACACCCATTCTCCCTTTTCCCGTTTTTATATATTTATTGCAGTACAAGCCGAAAAAATCACTGATCTGTAAATCTATATCACCTCATATCCCTTTTTTCATCATATCACTAGGAGACTCATCCAATTTCCATTTTTTCCGCAAACAAATTGCGACTCATTTACACATAATTTTTTATAATCGTATCGAGATATTCCTTATACTCTCTTTTTACATTCTCTGGCCCGGCAATCTGCACCATACTGCCGATCCCGGTCACCCAGCCAAAAAACTGCTGGCTGACCGCAACCAAAGGCTTCACATAGAAATGCTCCTCATCCACAGGCACCAAAGGAACATCCTGCCCAAAGCGATCCAGCATGACCCCCACCAGGCTATTATGGCAAAGCAAAGTCACCGTTTCATCATAACCACCATACATCCCGAAGGTTTTCTTCGCAAAGGCAGCCAGATCAAAGTCCATGAACGTTTCCTTGCCCACACGCCCTTCATCCAAAATATGGATATTCTGTATTTTATCAACACGGTAGTGCTTCATGCAGGCAGCAGCTTCATCATAGGCAATCAGATAGTAGTTTTCATCATCCCATGTCAAGGCCCAGGGACTCGCCAGATACAACGCCCCATTTTTCTTCAGCTGCAGTTCTTTTTTCGTCGTCCATTCCGCATACTGAAAGGCAATTTTTGCATTGGAATGCAAAGCAGTATGTATCTGATCCACATTATAATATATGGTTTCATTGATGGTTTTGGGGCGATTATAGATAAACACATCCCGCTGCAGCTGCTGTGCTTCATACTTACTGGTCATTCCCTCCAGCTTACGGATAAGTTCTTCGGATTTTTTCGTAGTAATAAATTTTGAAGACTGTACGGCATCTACCAGCAGCTTCAGTTCCGGCAATTCAAAATTGCGGCTGGCAATATAGTACCCGGGATGAGAGCCTTTCTGCTGCACAATATCGAATCCAAACTGCTGCAATGCTTCAATATCTGTATAGATACTTTTTCTTTCTGCCTTGATCCCATATTCCTGCAGAGCAGCAGATAAATCGGCTGCAGACATCAAGTGTTTTTCATCCGTCCTCTGTAATAAGATCTGCATCAGACAAAGGATCTTCATTTTTTGCGTTTGAACAGCCATAGTAACCCCCCGATTCCAATTCTATTTGACTTCATGATACCACAAATAACGACAGATGTACCATTTTATGTACATCTGTCGTTATTTTATTTCAGAATCAAACTCATCCGGATCCCATCCAGCCTCTTCCAAAGCCTCTCTTCATTCAGACCACACCTTCCCCAGTTTTGATCTCTCCCCTGTCAAAAATACC
>SFGI01000070.1 GCA_004557645.1 [Eubacterium] saphenum
ACAACACTGCATCAGATCGAAGCAAGACATAAACACGGTGAAGTAGTTTCCTACGGTACACTGGTTCTGCTGACACTGGATAAACAGTATGATAAACTGGACAGATTCTTCGAATTCTATAAAGGCATGAATCTGCCTACAAAACTGGCTGATATCGAAATCACTGTAGAAGAACTGGATCCCGTTCTGGAACTGGCAGTGAAGAGATATGATATGGATGTAGTTCCTTACGAAATCACACCTGCCATGATCAAAGACGCAATTCTGGAATTGGAAGAATATAACAAAAAAAGAGCTTAATCAGTATTTTTTCAGGGGCCTTTTCTGTCAATTTGATGATATTTTAAGGCCCCTAGAAATTGGTCGTTTTTTTTGGGAAACATACTGGAAAAAGACAAGAAAGTACTTTATACTAAAAGGGTATGGGAAACCGAGATTTTCGGAGTTTTCATCAGAGCTATGGAACGGCAAAATCCGTTTCGGATATAGAAAGAGACAATAGTCTATCACACAAGCAAAGGTTTTAAAGGAGGAAACAAATTTATGGAATTCGGATATTCTAAGGAGCAGGTACTGCTGAGAGAAATGTACAAGAAATTCGCTGAAACAGAAATCAAACCTCTGGCAGAAGAACTGGACGAAGAAGAAAGATTCCCCGTGGAAAGCATTCCTAAACTGGCTAGATACGGTTTTATGGGTATTCCCTTCCCCAAGGAATACGGCGGTGCAGGCGGTAACTATCTGACATATGCTATGGCAATCGAAGAACTGGGTAAAGTATGTGCTACTACAGCAGTTATCGTTTCCGCTCACACATCCCTGTGTGCAGGCCCTATCTACTACTTTGGTACAGAAGAACAGAAACAGAAATATCTGGTACCCCTGGCAAAAGGTGAAAAGATCGGTGCTTTTGGTTTGACAGAACCCAGTGCAGGTACAGACTCCTCCATGCAGCAGACAACAGCTGTTCTGGATGGCGATGAATACGTTCTGAATGGTACAAAAGTATTCATCACAAACGCTGGCTATGCTGATATCTATGTAGTTATCGCTATGACAGATAAATCCAAAGGTAACAAAGGTATCTCTGCTTTCATCGTAGAAAAAGGCACACCTGGTTTCTCCGTTGGTAAAAAGGAAAGAAAAATGGGTATCCGCGGTTCCGCAACTTGCGACCTGATCTTCGAAAACTGCAGAATCCCTAAAGAAAACATTCTGGGCAAAGAAGGCCAGGGCTTCAAGATCGCAATGCAGACACTGGACGGCGGCCGTATCGGTATCGCTTCCCAGGCAATCGGTATCATGCAGGGCGCAATCGACGAATGTGTGAAATATGTAATGGAAAGAAAACAGTTTGGTAAGAAGATCGGTCAGTTCCAGAATACACAGTTCGAACTGGCAGATATGGCAACAAAGGCTGAAGCTGCAAAACTGCTGGTTTACAAAGCAGCATGTGAAAAAGATGCAGGCAGACCTTACAGCCACCTGTCCGCAATGTGCAAATACTTCGGTGGTTCCACAGCAAGTGATATCACAAGAAGATGTGTACAGCTGTTCGGTGGTTACGGCTACACAAGAGACTATCCCGTAGAAAGAATGATGCGTGACGCGAAGATCACAGAAATCTACGAAGGTACATCTGAAGTTCAGAAAATGGTTATCTCCAGCTGGATGAAGTTAAAATAATCGAAACAAAGAAACAGGAGGAAAAATTCAATGAAAATCCTTGTATGTATCAAACAGGTTCCTGATACTGTTGAAGTAAAGATTGACCCCAAGACAGGTACACTGATCCGTGACGGCGTACCTTCCATCATCAACCACGATGATAAAACAGGTATCGAAGCAGCACTGCAGCTGAAAGAAAAACTGGGCGGCACAGTAACAGTTGTTTCCATGGGCCCCCCTCAGGCAGATGTTGCCCTGAGAGAAGCACTGGCTATGGGCTGTGATGAAGCTTATCTGGTATCCGCTAGAGAATTCGGTGGTTCCGATACATATGCTACATCCGGTATCATCGCTGCAGCTCTGAAAAACATCGGCTATGATCTGATCATCACAGGTCGTCAGGCTATCGACGGTGACACAGCACAGGTTGGTCCCCAGATTGCTGAAAAACTGCACCTGCCTCAGGTTTCTTATGTAGAAGAAATCGTTGACGCAGCAGAAGATCATGTAGTTGTAAAGAGACAGTTCGAAGATGGTTACCACATCGTAAAAGTTAAAACACCTTGCCTGCTGACAGCAATCGCTGAACTGGCAGAACCCAGATATATGTCCATCGGCGGCATTTTCGACGCTTACAAGAAAGAAATCAAGATCCTGGGCTTCGAAGATCTGAAAGATGACCTGGAACTGGATATGATCGGTCTGAAAGGTTCCCCTACAAACGTATTCAAATCCTTCACAAAAGAAGTGAAAGGTGCTGGTACAAAGATGACAGATCTGACAGCAGAAGAAGCTGTTGATGTAATCGTTAAGAAACTGGAAGAAAAATTCATCATCTAACGATTGCTGCTGCAATCGTCAGTTGAAATCAGGATTTCAACTGGTTTACTGGCGGAAGAAAACCAACCGTTCCATCGGTGCAGAAGCTGCACCTTGAAACTCTGGTTTTCTGCACTTCGGCGGAAATGAATCCCGCCTGCGTGAATGGAGTTGGAAACCCTTTGGTTCCAAACCTTCTGCCAAGTTACTTCATAAGAATAACCGTGAGGGGTGGATAACCCCTCACGAAAACAGGGTCAAGGGAACGGGTTCCCTTGCGGAGTGTGAGGCAGAGCCTCACGGAAAAGGATTTATTAAGGAGGCAATACCAATGAGCAAAGGTATTTTTGTAGTAATGGAGCAGAGATACGGCAAGGTTCAGAACGTAGGTCTGGAACTTGTTGGTGAAGCTACAAGACTGAAAGAAGATCTGAAAGATGACGTAGTAGCAGTGCTGCTG
>SFGI01000071.1 GCA_004557645.1 [Eubacterium] saphenum
GGGGTACCCTACAGACCGGAACAGGAGCCCAATGATATTTATGCCATAGGTGAGGGTGTACGCAAGGCATATGAGGAGATTCTGGTTCCGGCCGGCATGGGAGAGGTTGCTATTTATACGGAGTTAGGCCGATTTATGATGGCGCCCTATGGGCATTTGATTACAACGGCTATTCACGCTAAGCACACATATAAGGAATATATTGGCTGTGATGCCTGTGCAGTCAACCTGATGCGTCCGGCTATGTATGGTGCATATCACCATATTACGGTTAGTGGGAAAGAGGATATGCCCTGTGACCATAAATATGATGTGGTAGGCTCCTTATGTGAAAATAATGATAAATTTGCCATCGATCGTATGCTGCCCGAAATTGAAACGGGTGATATTCTGGTGATTCATGATACCGGGGCGCATGGCTTTGCCATGGGCTATAACTATAACGGCAAGTTGAAATCAGCAGAGCTTCTGTTAAAGGAGGATGGCTCTGTGCAATTGATTCGAAGGGCAGAAACACCTAAGGATTACTTTGCGACATTTGACTGCTTCGATATTTATGAAAAATTTGATTTTTAAATTTCAAGAAAAGACTTGTCTTTCCTATTAAATTATGCTAAGATAATCTTCGGTTCAAGAAACCGAAGGCCGGTGTGTCGGAATGGCAGACGAGGCAGACTCAAAATCTGTTGTTGGCAACAACGTGCGGGTTCAAGTCCCGCCGCCGGCACCAGACCATGATAATCCGAACCCGGTTCCAATCGGGGACGGATTCGGATTTTTAGTATATCTATGCTAAAGCAAAAGCGGCGGTATCATAACGATACCGCCGCTTTTGTTATACGCTTTTATGTTGTTCTGCTTCCTTTGCCCTCTGTGCTTTCCATTCTTCAAATTCTTTCTGCCCCTCCGGGCTGGCAAAGAATTTCTGAATTTCGGGAAGCAAGCACCGGGCAAGGGCATTTATCTCATACTGTGGGATTTTGTCCGAGTGCTTTTCTGCCATAGCTCGCCTTTCTTTATTCAGTTGTCAAGGTACAATGCCGCATAGGGGCGGCGTAAAAATCTGCTTATAATCAATCACCTTTCCTTTGTGTGTCGCTGTTGCCGTTTCAATTCCGCCAGCACCTCCGGCGGGATACGGTCAACAAGTTTCTGAATGTTCTGTAGTTCGCTTTCCAGCTTCGCCCGTTCCATACGGTCTTTCATCTTGCCGTTTTCACTGGCTCTGGCTCTTGCTTCCAGCTTTTCATTTTCAGCTAACAGGTCACTTATCGTGACCTTGTATTTTTTGAGCTGCCCGGAGAAATTCTCCATCTGGGGAAACCACTTTTTCAGCATGGAGAGGGCTTCCTCTTTCTTCTTCCCTGCATTGAACGGGGTAATGCCGTCCAGCGTGGCTTCAATAGCTCTTGCCTGTTTGGAGAGATTGACCGCCTGCTTGAACAGCCGGGTGGGAATATGCTTCCTGCCTGTCTTGCTGGCACTTTCTCCACGCTCCAAGTCTGGATATTTCTCCACCATATAGGCGTGAAAATCGTCCTGCCACTTTGTGAGGTTGGCTCTGTTCCCAATAATCTCCTTTGCACACAGCCGGTTGTCCTGCGTCAGTGGAACAAAGACCAAATGCAGATGGGGTGTTTTTTCGTCCATGTGTACCACCGCCGACACGATATTTTCTTTGCCTACCCGGTTAATGAGGAAGTCAGCCGCCCTCTGAAAAAACGCCTGTATCTCCTTTGGGGGGTTGCCCTTGAAAAACTCCGGGCTGGCGGTAATCAGCGTATCGACAAACCGAGTACTGTCCTTACGGGTACGGCAGCCTGCCTGTTCAATACGGTTCTGTATAAAGTGGTAGTACCTGCCCTCCGGCTTGACAATGTGGAAATTGTACTTGCTCCGGCTGGTGTCAATGTCGGGATTGCTGGCGTACTGTTCCTTTTGCCTTTCGTGATGGGCTTCCAGCGGTCTTGCCGGGTTGCCCTTGTGCTTTTCAAATCGCAAAATTGCGTGTTGTGCCATAAACTCCTTTCCTCGTTCCTTTCCCTTCCGTTCCCGGGGTTTTCCACAAGGAAAATCCCGCCCCAAATAGCTCTGATAGGATTGGAATGGAATCGATATAAATAAATCATTTTAATCTCTGTATTTCTATACCGTCCGATTTCGGTACTCCAAGAGGGCTGATTTTTGTACTCGTCAAGTACGGTTTTCAGCTCTCCGGCGTACCAAAATGGAAATTCAAGAAGTCAGAGATTGGAACTGCCCTCATAGGATTTTGGGTAAATGCGGTTGGGTTTTCCACAGCCCTGTTTCTTGATGTCGATCAGCTCTGCATACTGTAATTCCCGCAGGGTGTTGACTGCCTTTTGCCGCCCACAGTGAAGCAGGCCCACTACCTCACAGATGGGATAGTACAGGTAAATCCGTCCGTACTCGTCAGCCCATCCATTTTTGCGGGATAGGTCTGCCCGGCGCAGGATAAAGGCGTACAGCAGCTTTGCTTCATTGGATAATGGCTGATAGGTTGGTGCTTCAAACAGGAAATTGGGAAGCTGGGTGAAGCTCTGCGCCCGTTCCTGTTGGTAGTGATAGATAAACTTCGTCATAGTGTCTTATGGACAATTAGAAGCCCTGTTTTGAGAGTTAGCGATAAAGAATACCACCTGCCCTGGTTTGGTGTTCGGAAAGCCCCATAAATACAGGATTTTTTCGCCCCTAATTGTCCACGCACGCCCTCCTTTTCCGTTCACTTTCTGCTTTCTGCCGCCTGTGAACGCTGACGGCACAATCCGGGCAGTATTTCGCCCGATTAGAGCCGGGAACAAAAGCTCTCCGGCAGACAATACACCGTTTTGTGTCCTTATCCCGGAAAATCTCTGCTTCCAGCGTCCGATCCAGCGGCAGGACA
>SFGI01000072.1 GCA_004557645.1 [Eubacterium] saphenum
CAGAGTCGCCAGGCTTTCTCTGGAATAAACATAATCCCAGGCAATATCTGTAGGGACAGAAATCAGCTCGGGGCAGGCTTCCAGCATTTTATCACGGAAAGGTGTCCAGACAGAACGGAAGGTAGGCTCTGCGCCAATGCTTCTCATGTATTCGATACCATCATAAATTGCCTTCCGATAATCCACTTTTGCACCATACATAGGGATGGGTGCCCAAAGGAACACAGGCACGCCTTCAAAATCCAGTTTGATGTACAATACGTTGTTTTTTTCCGCATATTCCATCTTGCCGTCGGCACCCCAAATAAAGAGATTGGCAAAGGAAAGATCGGAACATTCCAGTTTCCAAGGCTTTGTATAGGAATCGATGGTTTTCTTTGTATCAAGAGTAATGGGCTTGAAAACCAGTTCCGCTGTATTATTTTCTATTTTATTTTTTTCACATTCCAAACATCTTGGCATAAAGATTGCCTCCATTTTTTAATATTCATCTATGATATAACAATTCTGCTTCGGCAAAAGAGTATCGATTTCATCGAATTTTTCTCTGTCGAAGACTGCAATTTCTTTTTCCAATTCACGAAGGGAATGATACCCTACCAAAACCTGCAGAAGATGCCCTGAGGAGATCTCAAATACAGGCTCATTTGTGTAGTTGTTTCCCTTAAAATCAAAGACTCCATTGTTTTCCGGAACCACATGGTCATTTACTTTGAATCCGTAAGGAATTTCCATATCCAGAGCTTTCAGCAGTGCAGGCCCATTACAAAGCCCCATGACTCCTTTCTGCTTTCTTTCTAATTTCCCAAAGGGGAAAGAAAGATACAATTCCGGCGGAAGCTTCGCAGAAAACGCCAGCCCCTTGCCACAGGCGAGCAGCCCTTCCATCAGGCTATGATAATATCCATCCTCTGCTGCTGCTTCTACGCAAAGGAGCATTTCCTCTGTCTGATAATAAAAGGCATACCCTTTGATCTCGTTATTCTTAATATATGCAGCACATTTCCCGCCGTCCGCAGCATAGTCTGCTGCTTTCCGAAGAAAATCTTCTTTTGTGCGCCAAATGATGCCACTATAGTTTGCCGCAAAGCGTTCATATAAAGGAAACAGCTTGTCCCAATGCCTTTCTTCCATGGAAACCAGTTCTACGGAAGTATCAAAGGAAGGAACACATTCACATTCCAGATATTTTGCATCTGCTACAGGCAAGTGCCCAAAGGAAAAATAGCTGGGCAGCACCGCCGGGGTATGGGGCGCAACAATGCAGTTTTTTCCTCGCAAATGATTCATTTCATAACTGAAAATCTGCCCCATAAAGCCCTTTTTCCGATGGCTGGGGTGGGTAGAAACGCCGCAGAGCATCGCCCCGGGGACTTTTTTCCCACGGATACGCAATGCATAAGGGAATGCCTGCATACAGCTGGCAACCTCCCCTTCCGTTTCCAAAACGATAGAATACGCAGGTGCAAAGCGGTTTTCAAAAAACCAATGGCAGAAAGCATCACTGTCACCAAAGCAGATTTTCCACAGTCTAAAAAAGTCAGCTTTATCTTCCATTTTAGCCATTCTGACGCAAGTCATGCTTGTCCCTCCTTATCCTATCTTTTCTCTATGACTTATTTATTATACTCTGTTTGAAAACAAAAAACAACCGATAACTATTCTTATTTAACAATCTTTTTGATGATTTTTTTGTGTATTGTGCTGAATCTATTTTCCTAAAAAATGTTTCAGTCCTGTCCCATTCTTTCTATCCCTTCCTGCCAGATTTTTTTGAAAGCAGAAGGCAGTGCAAAAGATGCTTCGGCTTCTTCCTTTGTCAGCCAAAGCAGATCGGAATCTACTCTTTTTGATACCTTTACAAAATAACAGTCCATGTGCCATTCCACATGGGTGAAAATATGTTTCTGATTTTTCATGGGGATCAATTCTGCCTGCAGGATACCCATTTCCTGCAAAATCGCCGGAGGAGCCATATCCCGCTTTCCATTGGGCAATTCCCATAAACCGGAAAGCAGACCTTTTTTAGGACGTTTTCCAATGGCGATTTTGTTCCCGTCTACACAGAAAAAGACATTCAGATATTCTAAAGTACGGGCTTTTTTTTCTGCCTTCACGGGATACAACATGGTTTGATTTTTTCGATATGCTTCGCAATATTTCCGCACAGGGCAAATACTGCATTTCGGTGCGCCGTTGGGCAGGCAAACCGTTGCACCCAATTCCATCAAAGCCTGATTCAGGTCTCCGGGGCAATCTGTCGGCATGATTTCTGTCAACCGTTCTTCCCATTCCTTTTTCGTTGCCTGCAATGAAATATCCGCTGCATCAGCAGTGATTCTGGACATGACACGCAGAACGTTCCCATCTACCGCAGGGATGGGCAGAGAAAAAGCAATAGAGCCCACTGCACCAGCCGTATATGGCCCGATGCCTTTCAGCTTCAGCAGGCCTTTCTGATCGGCAGGAAAGCATCCGCCGTGTTCCTCCATGACCTGTATGGCAGCTTTTTGCATATTGCGGACACGACTATAATACCCCAAGCCTTCCCAAAGCTTCAGGATCGTCTCTTCATCAGCTTCTGCCAGATCCTTCACCGTAGGCAAAGTCAGCAGAAACCGCTCATAATAGGGCTTTACCGCCTCTACTCTCGTTTGCTGCAGCATGATTTCCGATACCCAGATACGGTAAGGGTCTTTCGTCTGCCGCCAGGGCAGGTCTCTTTTATTTTCATGATACCATTGCACCAAAGGTTTCACGATATGTTTCAGTTCTTCCATAAATCTCCTTTTCAAAAGAAATGGGAGACTTTTTGTCTCCCTTTTTCTTATCTTATCTTAAATACTCTCAGGTATACCGGAATTAGCATACCGCCTACTGC
>SFGI01000004.1 GCA_004557645.1 [Eubacterium] saphenum
GAAGATGCTTTTTGTTCTTTTGCTTAAGCTTTAATCTCACCCGCAGAGCGGGCGGTTGTTAAAGCCCGCTTCGCAGTCTTCAGCACTAAAGTAATAATTAAAAGAGCCACAGGCTTTCGCCTGTGGCTCTATTGTTTTTGATCATTACTTGCCTTGGAGCATTTTCTTCACAAGACCGCCAACGACTTTCATATCCGCGCGACCTTTTACCTTGGCTGTCACGATACCCATGACTTTGCCCATTTCCTTGATGGTCGTCGCACCGGTCTGTGCAATCGCTTCTTCTACGATCTTCTGAATTTCATCCTCGCTTAACTGCTCTGGAAGGTAACTTAACAAAATTTCGATCTCTTTATTGAGTTTTTCGATCAGATCTTCTCTGCCGCTCTTGATATAGTCGGGCAAGGAATCCCTTCTGCTCTTGAGCTGTTTGGAGATAACATCGATGACACCTTCATCATCCAGTTCCACCTTGTTATCTTTTTCGATCTGCAGGATACCGGAACGGATCAGCTGTACTGTATCCTTTTTCAATGTATCCTTTTCTTTCATAGCAGTTTTCAAATCTGCAAAAAGCTGCTCTTTTAATGACATATCATCATCCCTTTTCGCCTAAGTAAACTATCAATCATCTGAATTTACGTTTTCTAGCGGCTTCGGATTTCTTTTTGCGTTTTACGCTGGGTTTGTCATAATGCTCTCTTTTGCGTACTTCGCCCATGATACCATCTCTGGCACATGTTCTTTTAAAACGACGCAGTGCGCTGTCCAAGGATTCATTTTCTTTAACTTTTACCTCTGACATTGAATTTCCCTCCCTCCCAGTGCGAGATTCGTTGATGGCAAGAAAGGTGCTTTTGCGCCTTTTTTTACCATACATTTAAGAATTATACACAAAAACTCCCGCAACGTCAATAAGAACAAAGAGAAATTCTTAAGAAAAATCATGCCAAATCTGCTTCGGCCGCGGATTTCTTTGTATTTTTTACGGTACTTTCCTTTTTTACAGGAATTTTTGCGGAAGCTTTCCGTTCCAGAATGATCATCCCCAGAGGAGGAACGTCCACATTCACGCTGAACTGACAGCGGCTGCAGGGCGCTGTGGTGCTTTCCATGGGTGCTTCATTGACCACATTGCTGCCGCCGAAGCGTTCTGCATCACTATTGAAGATCTCTTTATATACCCCTTCCTTGGGCACGCCCAGGCGGAAGCCTTTATGCACCACGGGGGTAAAGTTGCAGACAAAGAGCAGTTCCTTTTCCTTGCTTCTGCGGATAAAGGATACTACAGAGCTGTCCGCATCGTCACATTCGATCCACATAAAGCCATTGGGGTCGAAATCTTCTTCCCAGAAAGCGCTTTCCTTGGCATACAGGTGGTTCAGTTCCTTTACGTACGCCTGCATATGCTGATGGTCGGCATACTGCAGCAGATGCCAATCCAGAGAACGGGCTTCGCTCCATTCCTGATACTGACCAAATTCACCGCCCATAAACAGCAGCTTCTTGCCGGGGTGGCCCATCATAAAGCCATAGGACAGGCGCAGGTTGGCAAAGCTCTGCCAGGTATCCCCGGGCATCTTGCCGATCATGGAGGATTTCATATGCACCACTTCATCGTGGGACAAAACCAGAATAAAGTTTTCGGAATAGTGGTAGGCCATGCCGAAGGTCAGCTTATTATGATGATACTTTCTGTAGATGGGGTCTTTTTTGATGTAGAACAGGAAGTCGTTCATCCAGCCCATGTTCCATTTCAGGCTGAAGCCCAGACCGCCTTCTTCGGCATCTCGGGTCACGCCTTCCCAAGAGGTGGATTCCTCAGCGATGATGACTGCGCCCGGTTCTCTCTTCGCCATGATGGAATTCATATGTTTCAAAAATTCCACTGCTTCCAGGTTTTCTCTGCCGCCGTATTTATTGGGCAGCCATTCCCCGTCATTTTTGCAGAAATCCAGATACAGCATAGACGCTACCGCATCCACACGGAGACCATCGATATGGTAGGCATCTACCCAGAACAGGGCATTGGCCAGCAGGAAGTTGATGACCTCTTTTCTGCCATAATTGAAGATATAAGTACCCCACTGCAGGTGTTCGCCCATGCGGGGGTCTTCATGTTCATAGAGGGCTGTGCCGTCGAAGCGGGCCAGACCAAAATCATCCTTGGGGAAATGGGCGGGCACCCAGTCCAGAATGACGCCGATGCCGTTCTGGTGGCAGGTATCGATGAAATATTTGAAATCATCGGGGCTGCCATAGCGGCTGGTGGGGGCATAATAGCCCGTTACCTGATAGCCCCAGCTGCCGTCGAAGGGATGTTCTTCCACAGGCAGGATCTCGATATGGGTATAGCCCATTTCCTTTGCATAGGGCACCAACTGCTCCGCCAGTTCCACATAGGTCAGGAAACGATCCTCTTCTCCCCGTTTCCAGCTGCCCAGATGGACTTCATAGATATTCATGGGAGAAGTTTTGAAATCATATTTCTTTCTGGCAGTCATCCAGCGACGGTCTTTCCATTTATACCGCTTCAAAGGATACAGCACAGAGGCTGTATTGGGTCTCAATTCGGCATAAAGACCATAGGGGTCTGTCTTATCCACATGTCTGCCGCCAGACTGTACCACATGGAATTTATATTTATCCCCTTCCTTCAGGCCGGGAATGAAAATTTCCCAGATGCCGGAATTGCCCAGCTTTCGCATCAGGTGTCTGCGATGATCCCAGTTGTTGAAATCGCCCACCACGCTGACTGCTTTGGCATTGGGCGCCCATACGGAAAAGGCCGCGCCCTTGGCACCGCCGTGGGTCATCAGTCTGCCGCCCATTTTTTCATAAATTTCGTAATGGGTGCCGGCACCGAAAAGGTGTCTGTCGAATTCAGACAGGGTAGGCGCAAAGGAATAGGGGTCGTATGCCTTCCAGCTATGGTCGCTGTAATCGGTATATTCCAGCTGATAACGGAACCATTCTTCCCTATCCTCGATGGTCACTTCGAAGAAGCCATCCTGATGGAGCAATTCCATGGGATATTTTTTACGCTTGTTATTCTGATCGATGACGGTAATGGCTTTGGCACCGGGCAGGAACGCACGGACAGTCACCATTTTTTTCCCGTCCTGTTCGATCTCATGCATCCCCAGCACCGTATGTGGGTCCCCATGTTCCCCATTTACAATGTGAAAAATATCATAAAGCTTTGTGGTTGTAAGCATATTCTCATCTCCTTTACTATTTTTTCTTATATTTCAAACCATTGGGTTCGATGCTCTTTTATAATATTATACCATAATTTGAAGCGGAAAACCTCGAAAAACTTCATTTTTCTCGGTCCCTTTGCTCCTTCAAGCGAAAAAAACAAGTCTCTTTATCTGCAAGCAACAAAGCGACTTGTTTTTTTAGCTTATCTCCGCTTCTTTACGAATATTATATCATAATTACCCTATATTTCCAGACCAAAAACCCAGCCAGATTTTGCCAAAAAAGACCTTATTTTTACCAAAAGGAAACAATGCATCATAGGTCTTGTCAGGCGAAACGAAAACAGATATACTGTTTACATAAAGACATTTGTCCATATTGCCAAAAAAACACATCGAAGGAGGGAATCTCTATGAAACTGATGTTTTTAGGGGCTGCCCATGAAGTAACGGGAAGCTGCCATTATATCGAAGCCTGCGGCAAGAGCATCCTCTTGGACTGCGGCATGGAACAGGGACGGGATACCTATGAAAACCAGGAAATCCCCGTTTCCGCGGCGGATATCGACTACGTTTTCCTTTCCCATGCCCATATCGACCATTCGGGGCTGATCCCCTTGTTATACAAGAATGGCTTCAAAGGCGAAATCTATGCCACCGAAGCCACCACAGACCTTTGCCGCATCATGCTGCTGGACAGTGCCCACATCCAGGAATTTGAAGCCCAGTGGCGCAACCGAAAAAACAAGCGTGCCGGCAAGGAACCCTTCGAGCCTCTTTACACCACGGAAGATGCCATCGCCGTACTGGATCATTTCGTGGAATGTGATTATATGAAGAAAGTGCCTGTCTGCAACGGGATTCAGGTTCGCTTCACCGATGTGGGGCATCTTTTGGGTTCCTCCAGTATCGAGATCTGGCTGACGGAGGACGGTGTGACGAAAAAAATCGTTTTCTCCGGGGATATCGGTAATATCAACCAGCCCATCATCCATGACCCCCGTTATACCGCAGAAGCCGATTATGTTATCATGGAAAGTACATACGGCGACCGTTACCATACGGCACCCCCCGATTATGTGGCGGAATTGGCACGGCATATTCAGGAGACCTTCGACCGGGGCGGCAATCTGGTCATCCCTTCCTTTGCGGTGGGCCGTACCCAGGAAATGCTTTATTTTATTCGTGAAATCAAGGAACGGAAGCTGGTGCAGGGGCATGACGGCTTCAAGGTCTATGTAGACAGCCCCCTTGCCATCGAAGCAACGAAGGTTTTCGTGGAAAATTATCTGGACTGCTATGACACCGCCGCCATGGCACTGGTAAAACAAGGCATCAATCCATTGGAATTCAATGGTCTGGAAGTGGCAGTCACCCCCGATGATTCCATGGCAATCAACTTTGACAAAAACCCCAAGGTTATCATTTCCGCTTCCGGTATGTGTGAAGCAGGGCGCATCCGCCATCATCTGAAGCATAATCTCTGGAGACCCGAGTGTACCATCCTCTTCGTCGGGTATCAGGCAGTGGGCACATTGGGCAGAAATATCATCGATGGTGCCCATGAGGTGCGGCTCTTTGGCGAGACCATTTCCGTCAACGCCCATATCGAACAGCTGGCAGGGGTCAGCGGTCATGGGGACAAAAAAGGTCTGCTGAACTGGGTGAACCATTTCGAGCAGAAGCCGGAACGGGTTTTTGTTGTCCACGGGGAAGATATGGTTTGCGAGGATTTCACCAAATGCCTGCGGGAGGAATACGGCTACAACGCCTTTGCCCCCTACAGCGGTGCATGTTTCGACCTGCTGACCAATCAGATGATCTCCGAAGGGGTCAAGATCCCTGTTGTGCCCAAGGAATATCCCAAGGCAAGGGCCCAGTCCGAAGGAGGCAAGCGGGCCATGTATCTGGCGGATCAGCTGGACGAAGCCGGCAAGCGGCTGCAGCGGATCATCAGCCAGAACAAGGGCAGCGCAAACCGGGATATGGAAAAGCTGCTCAAACAGATCAACGAGCTGTGTGATAAATTAGAATCTTAAAACCTTGAGGGCTCTGCCCTCAAACTCCCGCAAGGGTCTCAAACCCTTGACTCGATACAAAAAACAGACTGCACTGCGTACAGTCTGTTTTTTATGTTCCTTATTTTATTATGTTCCGGCAATGTCCAATCCTCGAATCAAGATGGAGGGAGAACCAATCCCACCGGAGCCGAAATAGAGATCATCAGCCAGTTCTTCTACCATTTCCAGCAAATGATAGAAATTCCCCGCAATGGTGATCTGCTCCACTGGCTTGCCAATCTGTCCGTTCTCGATATTGAAGCCCTCCGCCGAAAGGGAAAAATCCCCGGAAACGGCATTGGTGCCTGCGTGGAGCCCCATGAGGCTGGTGATGAAAAGACCATTTCCCATCCGGCGGAACAAATCCTCTCTGCTGATTTCGCCCTTTGCCAGATAGAAATTGGTGCAGCCCGTTTTTACGGAGCCTGTCAGCCCTGCCTTAAAGCCATTGCCTGTGGATTTCACACCGTCTTTCTTGGCGGTCTTTCGATTATAGAGAAGGGTTTTCAGTACGCCTTTTTCAATGACAGCCTTATTTTTCCCGGAAACGCCCTCGCTGTCAAAGGGGATAGAAGCATAGCCGCCCTGCAGCAGTGCATCATCCCGCAAGGTCACTTTTTCCGATGCGATTTTCACGCCTGTTTTATCCTTTAATAAAGAAAAACCCTTCTGCACGTTTTCCGCAAAAAATATTCCTGCAAATGCCCCCAGCAAAGCAACCATAGCTCTGCCGTCCAGCACCACATCATATTTCCCACTGGGCACAGAGGATGCCCCCAGATGGGCCGCCGCACGGATGGCTGCTTCTCTGCCTGTTGCTTCCGGGTCGAAGCCCTTCCAATCCTGATCCTTCCAGAAATAGGAGCCTGTTTTTGTTTCCTCGCCCTTTTTGGCGATGGCAGAAACGTAAGCGGTGGCGAAGTTTTTTGCAAAGGAAACATCCAGTCCCTTTGTATTTTTGATCGCCAGCTCCGCCAGACCTGTCCCCAGGGCGCAGTAATCCAAAGAAGCTACTTCCTCTGCCCCTGCCAGAGCCGCCTGTTCCATCCGCATGGCTGCGGCGATTTTTTCTTCCACTTGTAACTGTTCCAGTTCTTCGTTGACGCCTTCCAAATGGGGATAACTTTCCTCCCCTTCATAAAGGTCTTCCATATCCTCGGGAGAAAGGAGGGCGGCATTTTCCCTGGCCGTTTCCACCAGATAGGGGATGGCTGCTTCCGTCAGCTGTTCCGTATAGGCATAGCCTGTCCGCCCGTTAAGGTTACCACGGAAGGAAAGCCCCTCCTGTCGGCTGTTTTCATAATTGGCAACCTCGCCTTCCAAAACCAGCACTTCAAAGCTTTTGCCGCCCCGATAGAACACTTCGCATTCGGCGAAGCCCTCCTTTTTGCCATAGGCAAGGACTTTTTCCAAAAATTCATTTCTATCCAAAGCACTTACCCCCTTCCGCCTACGGTCATGCTGCTGACACGAATCATGGGCTGCCCCACATCGGTGGGGATAGAGCCGCTCTTGCTGCCGCACATGCCCTGGGCCCGTTTCAGATTATTGCCTACCATATCAATATCCCTGAGAACTTCCGCCCCCTTGCCGATGAGGGTCGCCCCTCTGACGGGCTCGGCGATTTTCCCGTTTCGTATCATATATCCTTCCAGAACGGCGAAGTTGAAGGAGCCCGTAGCAGGGTCTACACTGCCGCCGCCCATCTGCTTGGCGTAAAGTCCAAATTCCGTATTGGCGATGATTTCCCCGGGAGTGCTTTTGCCGTTATCAATGAAAGTATTGGTCATGCGGCTGGTGGGGGCAAAGCGGTAATCCTGTCGGCGGGCAGAGCCTGTGATGGCTGCCCCCATGCGTCTGCCATTCATACGGTCTACCAGATAAGACTGGAGGATACCGTCTTTGATAAGGATATTTCTGGCGGTGGGTGTGCCTTCATCATCCATTTCCGCGGAACCCCAGCCATTTTGAATCGTACCATCGTCAATGGCTGTGACCAGAGGGGATGCGATCTGCTGCCCAATTTTTCCTGCAAAAACGGAAGCATTTCTTGCCACTGCCGTTGCCTCCAAGCCATGGCCACAGGCTTCGTGGAAGATGACGCCGCCAAAGCCATTATCGATGACTACGGGCATTTTCCCCGCAGGGCAGGGCTTTGCCCCCAGCATGGTGACGGCGATGCGTGCCGCTTCCCTTGCCGTATCCTCCACGTTGATGCGGTCGAAGAGTTCATATCCCTCGGAGCCACCGGGCCCCAGATGTCCGCTCTGCTTTTCCGTGGCAGAAGAAGCCACCGCTTCCACGGTGAAGCGGCTGCGAGTGCGGTCTTCTTCCCCCCAGACGCCTTCACTATTTGCAACCAAAACGTGCTTCATCACTTCCAGATAGCCGGCACGGGTCTGGGTAATGAGAGCATCAAATTCCTTTGCCGCATGAGAAGCCAGACGGAGCTGCTCCGCTTTGGCGGTTTTGGCGATGCTGTCCGGCAGGATGCGGATGGGGTTGATACATCTTGCCGCCATCTCCTTCCAGCCCTTCACGTTGTAGATGCGGTCGCCTTTCAGTGCCGCCGCGCCCTCTCTGGCAATGCGGATGAGGTTTTCCTCGGAAAGGTCATTGGTAAAGCCGTAAATGGCCTGATTGCCGAAGAAAAGGCGCACCCCTGCACCGTAATCCATGCCCCCCAGAGCCGTTTCCACTCTGCCGTTGACCATGGCGATATTGCTGCGCTTCGTT
This sequence comes from [Eubacterium] saphenum, assembly GCA_004557645.1. GTDB lineage: Bacteria > Bacillota > Clostridia > Lachnospirales > Anaerotignaceae > Anaerotignum_A. Next base: position 8,000 of record SFGI01000004.1, read on the forward strand.
TCTTCTGCGTAGATTTCCGCAAAATCCGCACCGCTTTCCAGTGCCGCCGTCAGTATATTTTCCACTGCTGCTTTTTTCAGCATGTTTTCTCACTTCCTTGTTTCTTGTTCCGTTTCCTCCAGATAGAGGCTGACTGCCTCCAGATAATGGAGGAGACTGCCGTTCTGTCGGATGAGATATTTTTTCTCGAATGCGTCGTAGGGGATGGATTTCCTTCCGCCCTTTTCCGCATTTTCCCAGTATAGTTTCAGTGTTTCAAAAGGCAGCAGATAATATTCATCTACTGCGGAAAAATGTACCAAAAGGAAGGAAAGCCCCCGCTGTGCCTTGAATTCCTCCATAAATGCCATCTGATGGGCATGGATATTCTGCAGGGGCAGGCTTTTCCCCGCCGTTTCCTTGGCATCAAAGGCCACAGGAACCCCTTGGGCCACGCCGATATAATCGATGGTGGACTGCTTTTCGAAATAAGCCAATGTGATGGTCTTTGTCTCTGCATCCATCCGCACAGGGGTGATGGGAGTAGGGATTTTCTGGAACAGCGCCAGCCCCTCCTGTCTGTAGCGTTCATTTGTGAAATTGATGATCTCTTCAAAGGTACTGCCCCGCAGCCCTCTGGAATTCCAATGGGACATCCTGCTTCCTCCATAAATACTTACTGAAAAGATAAGTATACCACACTCTGTCCTATTTTGCCAATTCGGATACGGTCACAAAGGTGATGCCTGCCTGTTCCAGTTCGGGGATCAGCTCTTTGATGGCTTGGGCAGTGACTTTTCCGCCTTCCGGCCCCACATGACCGATGGCAAGGGCTTCCCCTTTTTCCAGAGCCACCTCTGCCGCCTTACGGAGATTGGATTTCACCTGTTCCAAAGAATCGGTGCTGTCCAGAAATACATCCCGCCCCAGAAAGGGAACGCCTTTTTCCTCTGCCAAGGTCCTGCCCAGGCTTTTCGCCGTGGTCATACTATCCACAAAAAGCATATCTCTTTCCTTTAACAGATCCATCACCACGGAAAGGCTCCTTCTGTCCTCCATGATGGCAGAACCCATGTGGTTATTCATCCCTGCGGCATCGGGCAGGATGGAAAAGGCTTCTTCCACCCGCAGCCGGATCTCCTCATCGGTCATGGTACGGAATACGCCCTTTTTCCCCACCCATTCCTTTTTTCCCGTCAGGGATTCCATGGGCATATGTATGAAGATTTCCTTCCCTGCCTGCCGCACTGCCGCCGCATCGCTTTCTGCGCAGGCGGAAAAGGGCATGATCGCCGCTGTAAATGGGATGGGCAAAGCCAGCATTTCTTCTGTCCCCTCGCCGCAATAGCCGAAGTCATCAATCAAAATCGCCAGTTCGCCCCTTTTTTCCCCGCTGACGGTCACCGCTTTCCCTGCCTGCATTGCCGCTGCCGTTCTGCCGCTCAGAAAACACAGGCTGAACAGCATCAAGTAGCTGACGCCTTTTTTCCAGTTCAGTTTCATCCTAATCGCCCCTCTTTTTTCCGTTACTCTATACCTATCGGCTTTTCTTGTCCCCTATGTGAGAAACGATTCGTAAGCTTTTTGAGGGATACTGTCATCTATATACCTGTAAACAGTTTTATAGACGACAGTACCCCTCAATTTTTCTCCGCTATATCACAAAAAGAGCATCGGAATCCACCGATGCTCCAGAAAAATTCTATATTAAGATACCATGCCCTTTTCCTTCCAGCCCTTTAATTCCTTCAGCAGCAGGGTAACTGCCAGCAAGAAGGTCAGCCCATCGGCAATGGGAGCCGCCCCCAATGCCCCATCCAGCCCGAAACGGGAGGACAAAAGTAACGCCAGAGGGATCAGGAAAAAGACCTGACGGGACAGGGACACGGTCAGGGCCTTTGCAGGGCTGCCGATGGCCTGAAAGAAGGACGATGTCACATTGGGCAGACCATAGACAAAAAAGCCCAGCATATACAGGCGGAAGCAATGGACCGCAAATTCCTGATAAAGAGGTTCTTCTTCCACAAACAACGCCGCCAGGAAGCCGCCGCCAAACTGGAATACGGCAAACCACACCACGGAAATGAGAATGGATATCTTCGCCCCGATTTTAATGGTCTGCTTCACCCGTTCAAACTGCTTCGCGCCGAAATTGTAGCCGTTGATGGGCTGTGTACCGGATGCCAGCCCCACGAACATGGCATGGGCGATCTGATAAATCTTCATCATCAGCCCATAGCAGGAAAGGGCGATATCGCTGCCGTAAATGGTCATGGCGCCGTAATTCCGCATCAGATTGTTCATCACGATCTGGGTCGCCGCCGTTGCCGTCTGGGTGCAAAGGCTGGGGAAACCAAGCTGCACGATATTCCCCACGGTTTTGCTCTTTAACCGCAGATTTTCTTTTTTCATGCGGAAATGCTGAAATCTGGGCAGATACGCCAGAGCGATGCAGCCGGAAACGATCTGCCCGATGATGGTCGCCAAAGCTGCCCCGACAATCCCCCAATGGCATACAAAAATAAAAATGGGGTCAAGGATAAGGTTCAAGGCCGCACCGATCATCATGCTCCGCATCATATATTGGGGGTTGCCATCGGCACGGATGATGGCGGTAAAGGCCATATTGCACATACCAAAGGGCTGCCCCAGCAGGACGATGCTCATATACTGCACCGATGCTGCTACCACTGTGGGGGATGCACCAAAGAACACCACCAGCTTTTCCGCGAACAGCCGCCCAAAGAAAGCCAGCAGTATCCCAACGCTAAACAGCAGAACAACTGCATTGGCAAAGGTACGATCCGCCTCCTCCTGTTCCTTTCTGCCCAGGTGCAGGCTGATATTTGCCGCACAGCCATCGCCGATCAAAAGGGCCAGCGCCGCCGCAATGGTGGAGATGGGAAAGGTCACATTGGTGGCTGCCACGCCGGTGATGCCCACCGCATGGCCGATGAAGATCTGGTCTACGATATTATACAGGCAATTCACCATCAGGGTCAGGGTGGTGGGGATGGAAAATTTCAGCAAAAGCCGACCAATGGGCTCTGTCCCCAGAATGTTTTGTTTTTGTTCAGCCATGCCGTTCCTCCTTTCCCGCTATGCCTGAAAGAGAAGCCCCAAATCCCTTTTCAGACTTGAGGCTTTGTCTTACGTTATTTCATTTATCTCCCAACGGGCTTGCCGCAGAAACCGCAGAATTTCTGACCTTCCGCCAGCACTGCGCCGCATTCCGCGCACACAGGAACAGGGTCTTTTTCGATGCCTGCTTTTTCCGCTGCCTGTTCTGCTTCCGCCGCCTTTTCCGCTGCTTTGCGTTCCGCTTTTTCTGCTTCCCGCTCCGCTTTTCTTGCTTCGCTTTCCGCTTTGATCTGGTCGATCTGGGCTTCCAGATTACGGATCTTATCCTGGGCTGCCACGATCTTATCGCAGATCAGCATGGCTTCTTCCTCCAGCTGTTCGCCAACGGCAAATTTTGCCCAGTAAAATTCGCCCAGCTCTCTCTGGTACGCCTGGATATTTCCCTTTGTCAGATTGATGTCACTGATGAGTTTATTGGTTTCCAGGCTGTCATTTGCCTTTTCCGAAACCGTTTTTGCCATTTCACCCAATTTATCAAAAAAAGCCATCAAAATTCCTCCTCTTTGCTCCATATTTATCCATATTATATATTTTCGCTTTTTTCCCTGAAATTCCTTTTTCTGCCCACCTTTTTTCCGCATAAAAAAACAAAATCTCTTCATAATGAATAGAGAGGTGATGGACATGGACTGGCTTCGCAAATGGGACACTCTGCCGGAAGAGGTGCGGCAGTTGATCCTGCACAACGGCAGAGATATGGGCCGCTTCTATACGCTTTCCACAGAAGAAAGGCAGGATGTGCTGGATCGCATCCGCATGGCGAATACACCCGATGAACTGGAAAGCACAGCAAAGCGGAAATAAGCATGTAAGGGTGTCGACTTTGTCGACACCCTTCGTCGAAATCAGGATTTCGACGAGCTGAAACAGAGGAATAAACAGACGGGTTCCATTGGCATAAATGCCTTGAAACCCGCAGTTTTCCTCGTCGGAAATAAATTCCTCCTGCGGATTCCAGTCAGAGAACCCTTCGTTCCCCGAACCCTTCCGCTGCTTAAAAATCATTTTACCTATCATCTGTAAGCACGCAAAATCCCCAAAACTTCTTCCAAAAAACAAAACTTTCTATTCATTCTCCCGAAAAAATACCTTAGTATTTACATTGGCAAATACAAGCCGTATAATAAATGAAATGCCTATTGGATGGTTGAAAAAGGAAAGCAGTGAAGAAATAGAGAGGAAGCCGGCACCATGGATTTGTTAAAGAGAAGAATTATCGAAGACGGAACAGAATTGGGTACAGAAGTCGTAAAAGTAGATTCTTTTTTGAATCATCAGCTTGATATCGGTCTTTTTATGGCCATCGGCAAAGAAATCCATCGCCGCTTTGGTCATTTGGGCATCAATAAAATCCTGACCATCGAATCCTCCGGCATCGGCATCGCAGCCATCACAGCCATGTATTTCGATCTGGTTCCCGTTGTGTTTGCAAAAAAAACACAGCCCAATACCATGTCCGATGAATTTTACAGTGCAGCTGTAAAATCCTTCACCAAAGGCACAGTTTCCATCGCCCGGGTGGCAAAGCAGTACCTGAAGGAAACCGACAGAGTCCTCATCATCGATGACTTCCTGGCACATGGCGAAGCTGCCATGGGGCTTTGTTCTCTGGTGGAACAGGCCGGCGGTCAGGTCTGCGGCATTGCGGCCGTCATCGAGAAAGAATTCCAGGGCGGCAGTGCGAAGCTGAGAGAAGCCGGCTACCATGTGGATTCTCTGGCTGTCATCACAAAGATCGAAAACGGTCATATCACATTCAAGGATTGATCTTCCATAAAAAATACTCCCCCCGCCGAAAACGGCGGGGTTTTTTATCCATTTTTTCACTCTTTCCCTTTTATTCCAAAATTTGCACAAAAAACACCCCAAAAAATCTACATTTTCACGGTTGAGAACTGCCATCTGCTTTGCTATGATAAGCAGGCGTGCTTTGTCTCGTTAAAAAAAGCCGCGGCAAATACGGGCCGTATTTGCTACTTTCTATAAAAAATAAGATGTAAAAATGAAAGGGGATTTTGCATATGCTGCGTGCTTTCATCAGCAGTTTGAAAAATGAATTCCGCGGCTATAACGCAGCCGCATTGACAAAAGACCTGATGGCCGGTCTGACCGTTGCCGCCGTTGCCCTGCCCTTGGCCCTGGCCTTCGGTGTCAGCAGTGGCGCTGACGCTGCTGCCGGTCTGATCACCGCTATCATCGCCGGTCTCATCATGAGCTTGCTTTCCGGTGGCTATTATCAGATTTCCGGTCCAACCGGTGCTATGGCAGCCATTCTGATGTCTCTGGTCGCTGCTTATGGTATGGATGGTGTGTTCATTGCCACGCTGATCGCCGGTGTCATCCTGCTAGTGGCAGGTATCCTGCATCTGGGCAAGCTGACCTCCTTCATTCCGGCTCCTGTTATCACAGGCTTCACCTCCGGTATCTCCATCATCATCGCATTGGGGCAGGTAGATAATTTCTTTGGCACACATTCCGAAGGCACCTCTGCCATCGCAAAGCTGTTCAGCTATGGCCGTCTGGGCTTCTCCCCCAACATGACAGCCGTAGGTCTGGGTGTCTTCGTGATCCTGTTCATGGTGTTCTTCCCTAAGAAGTGGAACGCAGTGGTTCCTGCTTCCCTGCTGAGCATCATCCTCACCACAGCTTTCTCCATCTTCATGGGTCTGGATGTGGCTGTCGTTGGTGAGATCCCGAAAACACTGATTCCTGAAAACCGTCTGCTGTTCAGCGCCCTTGACGTAAAAACCATCACAGCACTGGTAACACCTGCTTTCTCCATTGCCATTCTGGGCATGATCGAAAGCTTGCTCTGCGGTGCTTCCGCAGGCCGTATGACAGGGGTTCGTCTGGATGCCAATCAGGAACTGATCGCCCAGGGCGTTGGTAACATCCTGCTGCCCTTCTTCGGTGGTATCCCTGCTACAGCAGCCATCGCCCGTACCAGCGTAGCCATCAAGTCCGGCGCAAAAACAAGACTGACAGGTATCTTCCATGCGGTAGGTCTGCTGATCTCCATGTTCCTGCTGGCTCCTGTTATGTCCAAGATCCCTCTGGCGGCTCTGGCCGGCGTTCTGATGGTAACAGCCTGGAGAATGAACGAATGGGAATCCATCCGCTACATCTTCTCCCATAAATTCAAAGGCGCTATGCTGGAATTTGTTGCTACCATGCTGGCAACCATCGTATTCGACCTGACAGTAGCTATCCTCATCGGTGTTCTGATCGGTCTGGTATTCCTGGTATCCCGTCTGTCCTTCATCGAAATCAACTACGAAGATGTTGATATGAACCGTATGCACGTAACAGACCCCGTTCTCTGCGAACGTTACAGCAACGCAAAGGTTGTTTACATCACAGGTCCCATGATCTTCGCAAACACACAGTCCGTTGCGGATATCGCCCTGAAGGTGGAAGGCTATGACACTGTCCTCTTCTCCATGAGAGGTGTGTCCAACATCGATATTTCCTGTGCCCAGACCCTTCGTGAGCTGGTGGAAAGCCTGCGGAAAAAAGGCGTGGACGTTGCCATCTGCGGTGTGCCTACCCATGCCATGAAAATGATGGATCGTTCCGATCTGCATGAAATCATCGGTGATGAAAACTTCTACTGGAGCGTGGAACGTGTTCTGCTGACAAACAGACCCAGACCCGCTGCAAAAGCATAAACCCAAAAAATCAGCCCGTATCCTTTCGGATACGGGCTTTTTTATTCTCATTTCACAAGAAAAGGCACGATTCAGAATCTCCAAATCGTGCCTTTGGTTTGCAAATCAGAATTTCAGCTCATCGATATCGGCTGTACCCACGGGGATGCTGTTGCCGCACCCGGGACATTCGATCTCTTTTTCGCTTTCCATGGTCTCCTCATCCACATCGATTTCCTCGCCGCAGTTGGGGCAAATGAAGGAATAGAAGAAAATGGGTTCGTCTGTTTCATCCAGATCCTCTTCATCCATCACCATGTCTTCATCATCCATGAATGTCTCCAGCATGAAAGCCATGTCGTCCAGAACATCCAGAATACCGTGGAAGATTTTTCCCTCTTTGCTTTCTTCGGGGAAACCGCTTCCATCGCAAAGTCCTCTTAAATAAGTGATCTTCTTTTCAAAATATTCCATTGGTCATAGCCTCCTTGCATGAAACCGCAAAAATGATTAGCCGTTTGCTCTGCCCAGGTATTCGCCTGTTCTTGTGTCGATCTTGATCTTTTCGCCCTGGTTGATGAACAGAGGAACCTGAACCTGTGCGCCTGTTTCAACGATAGCGGGTTTTGTTGCGCCCTGTGCTGTGTTGCCAGCGAAGCCGGGTTCTGTGTCTGTGATTTCCAGTTCTACGAACAGGGGAGGTTCGATACCGAATACCTTGCCAGCGTAGGACAGTACTTTTACAACGTCGTTTTCTCTTACGAATTTCAGGGAATCATCAACGTCTGCTGCGTTCAGAGCGATCTGGTCAAATGTTTCTGTGTTCATGAAGTGGAACAGTTCGCCATCGCTGTACAGATACTGCATATCCTGTCTGTCGATGTGGGCTCTGGGCATTTTTTCAGTAGGTCTGAATGTTTTTTCCAGAACAGCGCCTGTTTTCAGATTTTTTACTTTTGTACGAACGAAAGCCGCACCTTTACCGGGTTTTACGTGCTGGAATTCCACGATTACATAGGGATCGCCTTCATATTCCATTGTTACGCCATTTCTAAATTCACCTGCAGAAATCATAGTATTTCCTCCTCAAAAGTTTTATCCATTTATAATTCCGAATTTCAATGCTTTTTTCTATTAAAACAAGCACCTAGACGGGTTTCTGTGAAAACCGCCGCCGCAGTCTGGTGAATGCCAAACCTGCTTATCCTTTTATATTTTAATAGATTAGGCCGTATATTTCAATAAAAAATTGAAAAATAGCCACAAATTCACTTTTTATTTGCCATATTTCTTGAAATATACCTTCATGACCTGACGTTCTGCCCCCCGCTTCACTTTGGTGATGAGCTGGTCTCTGTCGCAGATGGGGGCCGTCATGATGCAGAGCAGACCGCCCTTGTGGCCGCACCACATATCCGTAAAGACCTGATCGCCCACCATGGCTGTGCTGCGGGGCGTTGTGCCCATGATCTCCATGGCTCTGTTCAGCTTTTTGATGCCGGGCTTGCCTGCCTTATGTATTGCCAGAGCCCCCAGCTTTTTGTTGAACAGATGCACCCGTTCCTTGGTATTATTGGACAAAATGCAAAGTTTAAACCCTTGTTTCCGCAGATAAGCAAACAGCTCCACGATCTCCTCATCGGGCTCTGCCACATCGAACGGTGCAACGGTATTATCGATATCGAACACCAAGCCCCGGATGCCCAGCTTTCTCAGGTCATCCAAAGGCAGTTCGAATACAGATTTTACATAAATATCAGGAAAAAAACGTTCCAGTAATGCCATAAATTACTCCCCTTCTCTGCCTGCTCTCCAGTAGGCGTTTTCATCGATATCCCCCAGTCGTTCCCCGCTGAGATAACGGATCATCACATCGTCCGCCTCGCCCATGACACCATAGGTCAGTTCGATGCGCTTCGTGCGCAGGGTATTGCGGGCGGAGGAACGGATATTGCCGCAGATGACAGCGTTGATATCCTGCTCCGTCAGAAAATCTGACACGGTGGTCTTGCCCAGAGGGATGATCTCTTTTTTCTTTACCAGTTCGATCTCCACTTCGTAAACCGTGAATTCCGTGGCACGGCTGTACTGCTGGTCGATCCTGCCATTTTTTGTCGGAATGGCGACACGCATGTCAATCCCTCCTTTCTTTCTTCCATTTTAGAGTGAACAGTATCTCTTTGTCAATTTTTTTGCGTATTTTTCCAAAACAGTGTACAATACTATTTAAGACTGCGGGGCTCTGCCCCACCTCCCCGCTGGGGTATGATACCCCAGGCCCCCATTTGCAGAAACATGTACATGTTTCTGCAGTATCGGGTTCCAAGGGGATGATCCCCTTGGCAGGGTTCGGGACAGCGTCCCGAAAAAGAAAGGAGTATTAAAATGGACGAAAGAATCAAAACACTGGCATATAACTTGGTGCATTATTCCTGTAGATTGGAAAAAGGCGAAAAGGTTTGGATCTCCTGCAACGGCATCCACCCTATGCCTTTGGTGAAACAGATCATCAAGGAAGTCTATCAGGTAGGTGCTGTTCCTTTTGTGCAGCTGATGACAAATTCTCTGGAACGGGAACTGCTGTTGGGCGCAACAGAAGAACAGCAGAAAATGCTGGCAGAAGTGGACTGCCACCTGATGAAACAGATGGACGCTTTCATCGGCGTGCGGGGCGAAGATAACCTGACAGAACAATACGATGTGCCCACAGAAAAAATTGATATGCAGAACCGCCTGTATGATGACCCTGTTCATCATCAGATCCGTGTGCCCCATACCAAATGGGTCGTTCTGCGCTACCCCACTAATTCCATGGCACAGGCAGCCAAAACCTCTCTGGAGGATTTCGAGGATTTCTACTTCAATGTCTGCAATCTGGACTATGGCAAAATGAGCAAAGCTATGGACAGCTTGGTGGAACTGATGAATAAGACAGACAAGGTGCGTCTGGTAGCAAAGGATACGGATATCTCCTTCTCCATCAAGGATATCCCCGCCATCAAATGCGCCGGTGCCTGCAATATCCCCGACGGCGAGGTCTATACCGCCCCTGTACGGGATTCCATCAACGGCGTGATTACCTATAACACCCCTTCCGAATATAACGGCTTTACCTTTGAAAACGTGAAGCTGACCTTCAAGGACGGGAAAATCGTGGATTGCGACGGCAACGATAAGGAACGTCTGGAAAAGGTATTCAATACGGACGAAGGGGCGAGATATGTGGGTGAATTTGCCATTGGCGTGAACCCCTATATCACAAAGCCTATGAACAACATCCTCTTCGATGAAAAAATCGCCGGTTCTATCCACTTCACCCCCGGCAACTGCTATGATGATGCCCCCAACGGCAATAAATCCGCCATCCATTGGGATTTGGTGCTGATTATGACACCGGAATACGGCGGCGGGGAAATCTGGTTCGATGATAAGCTGATTCGGAAGGATGGTATCTTCGTTGTGCCTGAATTGGAATGTTTGAATCCTGAAAACTTGAAATAAAGATGAAAAGCCACAGAGAAATCTGTGGTTTTTTTCTTTTGGATAAACTATTTCGCCGGGGGAGGGGTAGCGCTTGAAATTCAAGTTCTCGAAAATGTAATTGCATCGAATTTGGGCTCATTCGAGCCAAAACATCGGTTAGTGAATATCAGCACTCGCCCACCCCCAGAAGTTTCTTGGCAAAGCAACAGCCTTTCCCCAACTTTTTTGAAAAAAAGTTGCAAAAAACCAAATGGTCGCTGCGCTCCTAGGCGGCAAGCCGCCATAGAACCCTTTCGTATGGGTTCCAAACCTCCTAACGACATAAGGGAAACGATGTTTCCCTTATGTATCCCTTCCCCACAGGCCCCTTCGGGCAGTATAAAGTGCCTTTCCGGCATAGCTTGCCGGTCTGTCCCTCTGGCAGAAAATAAAAAATACCCTCCAAAGTCAATAATAAAGGGTATCTTCTTACTTATATTTTGTTTTTCTCAGCACCAACTAGTTCATCAACTGTTACGTCCAAAGCATTTGCCAGTTTGATCAAAACATCAATAGAAGGCTCATTCCTACCACTTTCGTAATTTGCAATTGCGGTATAACCATAATGGATATGCTTCGCCAATTCTGTTTGAGAATACTTTTTCTGTTTTCTATATTTTCTTAGATTTTTTGCAAAATCCGACACAGAATCACCTCGCAAATTTAATCCTACTTTATACTACTTTAAGCGAATTGTCAATACTAAGAAGGATAATGTAGTATTGTTTCATTAGAGGTGAGAGAGAAATGAGACCACTAAAACAAAAAGTAAGTGTCACGCTAGATGAGGACATCGTAAAAAGAGTAAAGGAATTATCCGAGGAACAACAACGTTCCTTTTCTCAGTATGTCAACTTGGTTTTGACTGAACATTTAAAAGAGTTGGATAAAACAAAAAAATAAAATTGTTTCTGTAAATATAAGGACTTTGCAAATGCAAGGTCTTTTTATTTTGCCGCCCCCTACGCAATAAATCTTGCAGGCGCACCGCCGCCGCTTTTCTCCCTGCCGCTTCCGGCACCGTAGGGAGGGAATCCCTAAGGGGAACCATCGAGAACTTGAATTTAGCGTGAAAGAAATTCCCAGCAGAATATTCCCTTTTTCCCCTGTATCCATTGACAGAAAAGCGGGAAATATAGTAGAATAATTTTTATTAGGACAAACAGCTTTGAAAAGGAGAGTAAGTGATCTCCTTCTGCTGACAGAGAGCCCCGGCGGCTGAAAAGGGGCGCAGAAGAATCACCGAAGATGGCCTTGGAGCTTCGCCCCGAGTGTCTGCATCGGCAGGCATTAGGCTGCGACGGGTTCGCCCGTTATTGCGTTGCGGTAGCTATCCTTTCGGATATCTACCCACTGAGGTTTTTTCCGCGAGGAAAAAGCAAAGTAAGGTGGTAACACGGCATTTCGCCCGTCCTTTCAAAAGAAGGACGGGTTTTATTTTGCACCAAAGCGGAGAGAAACCGTTTTCATTCAAGCCTTAAACTGTTTTTGCACACAAAGATGCAGGTTAAGGCTTGAATGAAGGTGATTTGCGGAGCAAATACATTCATAATGCTATGCATTATGAATGGTTTACCTATATATTTACCTAATTTTAATCAAAAAGGAGAGATATTTGTGGCTAAAGAAAAATTCTATATCACCACACCCATTTACTATCCCAGTGATAAGCTGCACATTGGTCATTCCTACTGCACAGTAGCAACTGACACAATGGCTCGTTACAAAAGACTGCGGGGCTATGACGTTATGTTCCTGACAGGTACAGACGAACATGGTCAGAAAATCGAACGTATCGCAACAGGCCAGGGCATGACTCCCAAGGAATACACAGATAAAGTCGTTGCAGGCATCAAAGACCTGTGGAAGCTGATGGAAATTTCCTATGACAGATTCATCCGTACCACAGACGACTACCATGTAAAAGCAGTACAGAAAATCTTCAAACAGCTTTACGATCAGGGCGATATCTACAAATCTTCCTACGAAGGATGGTACTGCACTCCCTGCGAATCCTTCTTCACAGAAACACAGCTGAAGGATGGCAAATGTCCCGACTGCGGCCGTGACGTAGAACTGCTGAAGGAAGAAAGCTACTTCTTCCGTCTTTCCCAGTACGGCGACAGAATCATCAAATATTATGAAGAAAACCCCGAATTCCTGCAGCCCAACACACGCCAGAACGAAATGATCGCAAACTTCCTGAAACCCGGTCTGGAAGATCTGGCTGTTTCTCGTACCTCCTTCAAATGGGGCGTACCTGTAGAATTCGACCCCGGTCATATCGTATACGTTTGGATCGACGCTCTGTCCAACTATATCACAGCTATGGGCTGGGGCAGCGAAAACGATGCAGACTATCAGAAATACTGGCCCGCAGATGTTCACGTTGTTGGTAAGGAAATCGTTCGTTTCCATGCCATCATCTGGCCTGCAATGCTGATGGCACTGAATATGCCTCTGCCCAAGAAGGTATTCGGTCACGGCTGGCTGGTCATCAACGGCGGCAAAATGTCCAAATCCGTTGGTAACGTGGTTGACCCCGTTGTACTGGTAAATAAATACGGCGTAGACGCCATCCGTTACTTCCTGCTGAGAGAAATCGCTTTCGGTCAGGATGGCAACTTCACAAACGAAGCACTGATCCAGCGCATCAATTCCGACCTGGCAAACGACCTGGGCAATCTGGTTTCCAGAACTGTCGGCATGATCGAAAAATATTTCGGCGGCAAGCTGCCCGCAGACAGAACTGCAACAGAATTTGACGCAGACCTGCAGGCTATGGCAGCGGCTACCATCCCCAAAGTGGAAGAAAAGATGGATAACATGCTCTTCTCCGATGCCCTCATCGAGATCTGGAACCTGATCCGTCGTACCAACAAATATATTGACGAAACACAGCCTTGGGTACTGTGCAAGGATGAAGCAAAGAAAGCAGAACTGGCAAATGCTCTGTACAACGTTGCAGAAAGCATCCGCATCATCTCCATCCTGATCCAGCCCTTCATGCCTCTGACACCCGCAAAGATCTGGGCACAGCTGAACATCACAGCCGGCGAACTGACAGAATGGGAAAGCACAAAGACATGGGGTCTGCTGCCCGCAGAACTGGCTGTACAGAAAGGCGAAACCCTCTTCCCTCGTATCGATATGAAGAAGGAACTGGCTGAACTGGAAGCTGCTATCAAGGCTTCTCAGGCTACTTCCATCGCAAACCAGAAGAAGGAAGAAGAACCCAAGAAGGAAGAAGCAAAAGCACCTGCCCATGAAGAACCCGAATATCCCGCAGAAATCACCATCGACGATTTCTGCAAGGTACAGCTGAAGGTGGGCGAAGTCATCGAAAGCAACGAAGTGCCCAAATCCAAAAAGCTGCTGAGAAATATCGTAAAATTCGGTGACGAAGAAAAAGTCATCTTCTCCGGCATCAAAGGCACATACGCCCCCGGCGAACTGGTTGGCAAACGTGTTGTAGTTGCTTACAACCTGGCACCCAGAAAAATGATGGGCGAAATGAGCTACGGTATGATCCTGTGTGCAGAGGACAGCGACGGCAAACTGTCTATCCTGACTACAGATGATAAAGACTTTGAAAGCGGCAGCGCAATCAGCTAATGAAATATTTTGAATCCCACGCCCATTACGACGATAAGAGATTCAGAGAAGATAGAGAGGAGCTCCTGCGGGAGCTTCTCCCTGCTTCCGGGGTCAGTCATGTTATCAATATCGGCTGCGATGTGAAAAGCTCTGAAATGAGCATCCGTCTGGCGGATAAATATGACTATATCTACGCTGCCGTCGGCGTACACCCCCATGAGCTCTACGATATGTCCTCCCAGACCATTGCCAAGCTGAAAAAACTCAGCGAACATCCCAAGGTAGTTGCTATCGGGGAGATCGGTCTGGATTACTATTATGACACCCACCCCAGAGAATTGCAGCGGTTCTGGTTCCGACAGCAGCTGCGCCTGGCGGAGGAAGTGAACAAACCTGTTATCATCCATTCCAGAGAGGCTTCTCAGGAAACTTTCGATATCATCCAGTCCACCAATATCCGCCGTGGCTCCATCCACTGCTATTCCGGCTCTGCGGAAATGGCGAAGGATTATGTGAAGATGGGCTTCCATATCGGCGTTGGCGGTGTGGTCACCTTCTCCAATGCGAAAAAACTGGTGGAGACAGTGGAAGCCATCCCCATCGAAAGCATCCTCATCGAAACGGACTGCCCTTATCTGGCACCTAACCCCAACAGGGGCAAACGAAACGACTCTACCAATCTGAAATACATCGTGGAAAAAATCGCGGAGATCAAAAAAATGACTCCCGAAGATGTTGCGAAAATCACAGAAAACAACGCAAAATCTCTATTTTTCAAATAAAAATTTCAGAAAATTTTTCCAACTTTAAAAAAATAGTTCAAAACCCGGAAAACCCTATAAAATCAAGGTTTTCCGGGTTTTTCTATTGCAAAATAATTGCATTTTTTTGCCATATATTTTAAGGAATTCCGTTAATTTTTTTAAAAAAGGTTGCGTAATTGTTACAAATGTGTTAATATATCCACTGTAGAAAGCATAAAGATATATCAGAAATGATATGTCTTTTCTTTTGCAATGAAAGTATTGGCAATGAACGCAGACAGTCCTCTGCGGACATTCATCAAACTTGCAGTCAAAAAAAGAAAGCGTAAACATTATGCGGAAGTGACGACTCCCCGTGTAAATACGACTGCGACCGTCCCCCATTCAAGGACGGCAAAAGGCATAAAATCTAATGTCTATCATCTATTACTAACAGGAGCGACATCCCCTGCCATTCCCACAAAAACGGCAGTACGGCTCGTTCAAGGAGGAAAAAATGAAAACACATCTTAGAGTATTTGCTATCGTGGTATTTATATTGGTAATCGGCTGCGGAACAGCATCTGCTTACAGCAAAACAAATATGCAATCTGTAGTCATCAACATCGACGGTGCCCCCAGAATGGTCTCCACAGATAAGGAAACCGTAGGCGAACTGCTGGATGATCTGGCAAACACCATCGACACAGACTATATCCTGGAGGACGCAAAGGAAAGCGACCCCATCGAAGCAATGATGACACTGTCTCTGACATCTGTTACAGAAAAAACAGTGGCATCCACAGAAGCGATTCCCTACAAAACAGTGGAACGCACCAATGATTCCCTGAAATCCGGCGAAAGCCGTGTGGTTCAGGAAGGGAAAGACGGCGTAGCATCCGTCATCAGCAAAGAAGTTTACCACGGCGACGAGCTGATCGATACAAAGTTCGTAGAAAAGAAAGTGGTAACAGCAGCACAGGATAAAATTGTTGAGGTTGGTCCCAAAAACGTGATCAACGGCATGAAATATTCTAAAGCCATCAACGCAAAGGTAACTGCTTACACACCTTACGATGCAGGCTGCAACGGCATCACAGCCTCCGGCACTAAAGCCGGCTATGGCACCATCGCCGTTGACCCCAGGGTCATCCCACTGGGCTCTAGAGTTTATATCCCCGGTTACGGTGTAGCAACTGCTACAGATACCGGCGGTGCCATCAAGGGCAACCGCGTAGACGTTTGCTACAGCTCTCTGAGCGAAGCATACGGCTGGGGCGTTCGAAACGTGACAGTATATGTTTTGAGCTGATCGAAACAGAATAATAACAAAACCACGACAAAGCAAAAGCCATCCCAATGGGATGGCTTTTTGATTGCAGAAAAAGAACTGCTCCTCTCCTTCTGTACTATTATCTTTCATTCACTTTTCCGGACAACGTTTCTATATCTATGCGGACAACGCCGGTCTTGTCCATCTTTGGCAGAATGTAATCATCAGAGTCCTTGAAGGAATGGGGTGCATATTTTCGGCAAATGAGCCGCAGCGCGTGGAGCTTTTCTTCCTTGTCCGAAACGATGACCGCTTTTCCCTCCGCCACCGCACTTTCGTAGCGATGGGTAAAGACCTCCTGATCCACATAGGCATTGGAAACACAGCTCATGCAGACCTTGGGATTCATGCGGATATTATCCAGCTTTCTGCCCTCTAAGGCACAATGGAAATAAATTTTATCCCCATCCATCACATGGGAAACAGCCACCCCATAGGGCTGTCCTTCCCCATCTGCCGTTATCAGAATGCCGTATTCCGCATTTTTGATGATCTCTCTGGCCCGTTCTTCCGAAACCAGCCTGTCCTGACGGCGCATTTTCTGTCCTTCTCTCATCTTTCTATCCCTCCTTCTTTTCCTTCAGTCTAGCATAGGCAAAATCAAAAGAAAAGGAGATTCTCCGCAAAAATCCCTATTGATTTTTTGAAGGAGAACCTTTATAATGCAAACAGGCCCCCCCAGGGGTGGGGTAATAGAAGGGAGCGAATAGGAATGCAAGCAGATAAAACAAAAGTCGGAAACCTGCTGAAAACTGCCAGAGGCCAGATCGATGGAATCCTGAACATGATCGAAGAAGATCGATATTGTATCGATATTTCTCACCAACTGATGGCAACCATGGCGATTTTAAATAAAGCGAATAAAGAAGTTCTTTCCGCTCATTTGAAAACCTGTGTCAGAAATGCAGAAAGCGAGCAGGAAAGAGATGAAAAAATTGATGAATTGATTGAAATTATGGGTAAAGTATTTAAATAAGCGGAAATTCACATACTATCTTTCAAGAGAAACGATGGGAGGTGTTTCAATGTGAAACAAAAATTCGACGTGACCGGGATGACCTGCTCTGCCTGTTCCGCCCATGTGGAAAAGGCTGTGGGAAAGCTGGACGGTATCCGGACGGTCAATGTCAACCTGTTGCAAAACAGCATGACTGTAGAATACGACGAAACGGCACTCCATACAGAAGATATCATTAAAGCAGTAGAAAGCGGCGGCTATGGCGCAAGCCTGCAGGGTGCTAATACGACCTCGACTGCTGCAGAACCGCCAAAAAACGTCACCTTAGAGGAAATGGCAGTCATGAAAAAGCGACTGATTTCCTCTTTCTGCTTTCTTATCCCTCTGTTTTATATTTCCATGGGGCACATGATGGGGGCACCCCTGCCTGCCATTTTGCTTGGAAACGAAAATATCATGATTTTCGCCCTGACCCAGCTGCTGCTGGCAACGCCTGTCCTCATCATCAACAAGAAATTTTTCGTGGTAGGATTCAAAGCCCTTTGGAACTGCGCACCAAATATGGACTCTCTGGTGGCACTAGGCGCAGCTGCATCCTATCTCTACAGCCTTTTTGCCATTTATGCCATGGCCTACCACATGGGTCGTGGTGATCTGGAAATGGCCCACCATTATGGTATGGAGCTGTATCTGGAAGGGGCGGCTATGATCTTGACCCTCATCACCGTGGGGAAATATATGGAGACCCGCTCCAAGGGCAAGACCTCTGAAGCCATCAGCAAGCTGATGGACTTAGCCCCCAAGATGGCAACAGTACTGCGGGGCGGCGTGGAAAAGGAAATTCCCATTGAACAAGTCATCGTTGGGGATATCCTCATCGTTCGCCCCGGACAGAGCATCCCTGTGGATGGGAAGCTCATCGAAGGCTTTTCTGCCGTGGATGAAAGCGCCATCACCGGCGAATCCATCCCTGTGGACAAGCAGGTGGGCGATACGGTCATTGGGGCAACAGTGAATAAGAACGGCTTCTTCAAAATGGAAGCCACCCGTGTAGGCAACGACACCACCCTTTCCCAGATCATCACCCTGGTAGAAGAAGCCGGTGCTTCCAAAGCCCCCATTGCCAAACTGGCGGATACGGTCAGCGGCATTTTCGTGCCTGTGGTCATCACCATTGCCATTCTCGCAGCCATCGTGTGGATGTTAGCAGGGCAGCCCTTCTCCTTTGCCCTTTCCATCGGCATTGCCGTTCTGGTCATCTCCTGCCCCTGTGCTTTGGGTCTGGCAACGCCTACGGCTATCATGGTGGGGACAGGCAAAGGGGCGGAATACGGCATTCTGGTGAAATCGGCGGAAAGCCTGGAGATCGCCCATAAAATCGACACGGTGGTTCTGGATAAGACAGGCACACTGACAGAAGGACATCCCGTGGTGACGGATGTACTGCCTGCTCCCGGTGTTTTGCGGAATCCTTTCCTGCGGATGGCGGCTTCTCTGGAAACATTGTCGGAACACCCTCTGGCGGAGGCTGTGGTCGGCTATGCCAAGGAAAAGGAAATCAGCCTGAATGATGCAGAAAACCTTTCGGCAACGGCAGGACAGGGCATTGAAGCCGATGTGGGCGGCAAGCATATCTTAGGCGGCAACCTGAAAATGATGCAGGAACGGGGCATCGATTTGAAAGGCTTTGCAGAAAAGGCAGAAGCCCTTGCAGAGGAAGGCAAAACGCCCCTGTTTTTTGCGGAAGGGGAAAAATTCCTGGGCGTACTGGGCTTGGCGGATACCCTGAAGCCCACCAGCAAGGATGCCGTAGATGCCTTTCATCAGATGGGCATTGACGTGGTCATGCTGACGGGGGATAATAAACGTACCGCCAATGCCATTGCGGATAAGCTGGGCATCCACGCCATTGCGGAGGTTTTGCCCCAGGATAAGGAAATGGAAGTGCGCCGCCTGCAGGAAAGGGGCAAAAAGGTGGCTATGATCGGCGACGGCATCAACGATGCCCCTGCCCTGACCCGGGCGGATGTGGGCATTGCCATCGGCGCAGGTACAGACGTTGCCATGGAATCGGCGGATATCGTTTTGATGAAGAGCGACCTGCTGGATGCGGTAACGGCAGTGCAGCTGAGCCACGCCACCATCAAAAATATCAAGCAGAATCTGTTCTGGGCGTTCTTCTACAACGTCTGCGGCATCCCTCTGGCGGCAGGGGTATTCTACTCCGTTCTGGGCTGGAAATTGAACCCCATGTTTGCGGCGGCAGCCATGAGCTTCAGCTCCGCTTTTGTAGTGGGCAATGCCCTGCGGCTGAAGCTGTTCAAGCCAACACATCAGGAACGCTACGCTGCAAAAGCGGCGAAAGACATAGAAGAAAAAGAAAACAACAATGTTCCAAATAAGGAGGAAATCAAAATGAAAAAAGTACTGAAAATTGAAGGCATGATGTGCAATCACTGCACAGGCAGAGTGGACAAAGCCCTGAATGAAATGGACGGCGTATCCGCAACGGTTTCTCTGGAGGGCAAATGCGCAGAAGTGGAACTGAGCAAAGATATCAGCGACGAAGAATTGGTGAAGGTGGTAACAGACGCCGGGTATGAAGTGGTAGATATTCAGTGATTTTTCTTGAGGGTTTCACCCTCAAACCCCCACAAGGGGGAATTGGTCAAACATCTTCCCTGCGGGAAGACGGCTGCGCCGCCGCCTTCGTCTTGGCGGTGCACAAATCCCCTTGACCCCCACTTCTGCAAAACTACGTTTTTTACAATAACAAAGAATAAAGGGTTTCTCTCATATTTTTGTAGAGAAACCCTTTATATTTTTCTAAAATAGTTCATTTTCCCGCACAAAACTTTGTTTTGTGCAATTCGGGTTCCAAGGGAGTGACTCCCTTGGCAGGGTGTAGGACAGCGTCCCACGGTCTTATAACCGTTTTTCGTAATAGCGGAACAGCACGATCCCCATCACATACTGCGCCACCCAGAGCAAAAATACGATCGCCGTGATCCACCATTCCACCCGCAGCAGGGCAAACAGCAGCGCGACTGCCAGCAGTGCAAAAAACATGATCTGATAGGATTTGTGTGCTGCCATCTGCCGCAGCATCACTTTTCGCTCATCCTTCAAGTTGATGCGCTGCTGCGCCTGTTTTTCCTCATATTCCGCCTGATGCTCCGGCTTGGAATAATAGTGATACTGCTTTAGCTGTATGCCACCGCTGACAATCCATGCGATACCGACAGAGCGCAGCATATTGGCGTAATAATCATCTTTCAAAAAGCACGCCCCGATCACACAAAGCACCCCTAGAATAAATAATCCAAAATTGATATTTCGTTTCTGTTTCATGCCTTCTCCTCCTCATAAATGAAAATCTCCTCAATCGACATCCCGAAATAACGAGCAATTTTGAACGCCAGTATGATGGACGGGTTATATCTGCCGTTTTCCAAAGACCCGATGGTCTGACGGGACACCTCCAACGCCGCCGCCAGTTCTTCCTGACGGATGCCCCGCGCCTTGCGGATCTCCTCCAATCTGTTTTTCATTGATTTCTCCTCCAAAAATGTAAAGCTTACTTTCCATGAATCAAATATAACACCCGCATAGCAAAATGTCAAGCACACTTTCCATTTTTGCAAAAAAAGAAGCCCTCGGCAGGCAACATTGAAACAAATTGCCTATCGAGAGCCTTATTTTTATCTATGATTTTCCAGGTATCCCCGCAAAAGGGCTTCCATTTCCGCCATAGTCTCGGCATAGTTCAGCTTGCCCCGCAGTTCTGCCGCACCGGGCAGCCCCTTCATATACCATGCCATATGCTTCCGCATTTCACGGATACCGATATACTCGCCTTTATAGTCGATGAGCATCTGAGAATGGCGCAGAGCCTTTTCCACCCGTTCCTCGGCGGTGGGTTCCGGCAGAAGTTCCCCCGTTTTCAGGTAATGGAGGATACGCTTGAAGATCCAGGGATTCCCTTGGGCACCACGACCTACCATGATGGCGTCACAGCCCGTATGCTCCAGCAGAGCTTTTGCATCCTGGGGAGTGAAGATATCCCCATTGCCGATGACGGGGATATTCACGGCTTCCTTCACCTGACGGATGATATCCCAATCGGCTTTTCCGCTATAATACTGTTCCCGAGTACGCCCATGGACAGCCACAGCGGAGGCACCATTGGCCTCTGCCACCTTTGCGATCTCCACAGCGTTCACATGATCGTCATCGAAGCCCTTACGGAATTTGATGGTAACAGGCTTGCTCTGGCTTTCCACCAGAGATTTGACGATCTTCCCCACCAAATCCGGGGTTTTCATCAGGCAGGAGCCTTCGCCATTTTTCACGATTTTCGGCGCAGGGCAGCCCATATTCACATCAATGATATCAATAGGATAGCTTTCGATCTTCTTCGCCATATTCCCAAGGATTTCCGGGTCGGAGCCAAAGAGCTGCACGGCCACGGGGCGTTCCTCCGGGGCGATCTCCAGCAGTTCTGTGGTGTTTTTATTATCATAAAGAATGCCCTTGGCACTGACCATTTCGGAATAGACCAGACCGCAGCCCATTTCCTTGCAGAGCAGGCGGAAGGGCAGGTCGGTCACCCCTGCCATAGGTGCCAGAAACACATTATTTTCCAGTTCCAAATTTCCAATTTTCATATTTACACCTTCTTTCTTCTTGAGGGTTTCACCCTCAAACTCCCACAAGGGGAATTTGTCAAGCATCTTCCCTATGGGAAGACGGCTGCGCCGCCGCCTTCATCTTGGCGGTGCACAAATCCCCTTGACCCCCATTTGAAATACAAATTTCAAAGAAATTTGTATTTCGTATAAAAGTTTAGGTCAAGCCTTTTCAAAGGCTTGCAGGGTGCAGGGACAGCGTCCCGCAGAAATAAAAACAGGCGAATGTTCGCCTGTTATTTGTTCTTTTCGTATAGAATGCGTAACCCTTTCAAAGTTAATACGGGGTCCAGCACATCAAAAATCTCATTGTTGGGGTCGATGACCTTCGCCAGACCTCCCGTGGCAATGACCTTCATATTAGGCAGGTTCAGCTGTTCCTTCAGCTGCTCAATGATATATCTGGTCTGACCGATATGCCCCAGCACCAAGCCCGCCTGAAAGCTGTCCACCGTATTTTTCGCAATGATGGACTTGGGCGCCTTGATCTCGATTTTCGGCAGCTGTGCCGCCTTCTGATACAGGGCATCGGCACAGGAAGAGATACCGGGGGTGATAAAACCGGTGATAAACTCATTCTTTTCATTGATGACATCAAAGGTATTGGCTGTGCCATAGTCGATCACAATAGCAGGGCCGCCATAGATCTCATTTGCCGCCACCAGGTCAACGATACGATCGGCACCCACTGTTTTCGGGTCGTCCCGTTTGATGATGATGCCTGTTTTCATCCCCACCCCAACGATCATGGGTTCGATCCCGAAATATTTGCGGATCCCCTGGGTCAGAGAATACATGATATCCGGCACAACGGAGGAAATGATGACCGCTTCTACCTTATTGGCATCCAGCCCGGAAGCATCGAACAGGCCATGGATAAAAATACCCGTTTCATCGGCTGTGCGGTTGCCGCCTGTGGTCATGCGCCAGCAGTTGATGAGGTTCTCCCCTTCGTATACGCCTAAAACAAAGTTGGTGTTCCCAACGTCGATTACCAAAAGCATCTGCTTTCCTCCTACTTACCGTCTGTTTTTATTTTTTTCATAGATCAGGCGCAGGCCATGGAGCGCCAAAACAGGGTCATATACATCAAAAATACCTTTTTTCTCTTCATAGATCACTTTACCCAAGCCGCCTGTAGCGATGACCTTCATATTGGGGCATTTGAAATGTTCTCTGATCTTTTCGATGATATACTTCGCTTCACCGATATGCCCCACCACCAGACCAGCCTGCATACTTTCGATGGTATTTTTGGTGATGATGCTGTCAGGGCTGACGATCTCAAATTTCGGCAGATTCGCCGCCTTCTGATACAGGGCATCGGCACAGGTCTGCAGCCCGGGGGCTGTGATACCTGTGAGAAATTCGCCATTTTCGCTGACAACGTCGAAGGTGGTGGCTGTGCTGTAGTCCACCACGATGGCAGGGCCGCCATAGATCTCATGGGCCGCTACCAGGTTGACGATACGGTCTGTCCCCATTTCCTTGGGGTTTTCCATACGCAGATTGATGCCTGTTTTCAGCCCGGCCCGCACTACGATAGGGTCTTTCTTCAGGAATTTTTTGATGCCGTTGAGCATGGAATACATCACATTGGGCACAACGGAAGAAACGATGATCGCTTCGATCTCATTTACGGAAACTTCGGAATATTCGAACAGATTGCGAATCAACAGCCCCGTTTCGTCGGAGGTACGCCCGCTCTGGGTAGAAAGCCGCCAGTTGGCCACCAGCTTTTCCCCATCGAACACACCAAACACCATATTTGTATTGCCTACATCAATTACCAATAACATAAACCTTCTCCTATTCGGAATTGATTTTAAAAAAAGCGCGGGAAAATCCATCCCGCGCCGTATGCATTTCTATAATTATGTATCTTAAACTACCTTTTTATATAAAGTTCTGCTGACTGCCTTGGAAACCACGCCGCCGACAATGCAGCTTGCAGGCATTTCCAGCGCACCATTGACGCCTACAAAAGCAACCACAAAGGGCAGAGGATTCAAATTGCCCAATGTTTCATTGATGCCCTGGATAAATTCTGTATTCCAGTAGCAGATGATCAGCACGGACATGAAGAACAACGTATTCAGGAATGCCGCAAAGAAGCCGCCTACAAAAAAGCACGCTGTTTTTTTTCTGTCCACCTTCTGCACTACCTTGAAGATCACCCCTGTCAGAAAGCCCATCAGCATTCTGGTGGGGATGCAAAGCAGGAAGGTATAAAAAGGATTGATATTAAACAACATGGTACTGAAAGGGGAAGAACCTGTCATGGACTGATAAAAGCTGGTCGCCCCAAAAATAAAGCCCAGCCATGTGCCCGCCTTGGGGCCCATCAGCATTGCGCCGATCCCTACAGGAATCATCATCAGGGAAATATCCAGACCAAATGTATGGAAATACCCCAGAGGTGTGAAGCTCATCAGCAGCAGGATACCTGTCAGAAGGCCCAGTGTGGTCAGCTCACGGGCTGTCATCCCTTTTTTCTTTGTTGTCGTGTTTGTTGCTTCGCTCATTTCAAATAGCTCCTTTCATTCTCATTCTTATAAGATATAAGATGATTTGGATGATATGGTTTGCTGCGTATTCCTGCGGAAGAGAAATCAAAATACCTGCCCTTTTGCGGGGTCATGTTTATCCTTTCCCACCTTTTCCGTTTTTTTACGCAACCAAATCCATTATAACAGCAAATGCGGATATTACAACATTTTTTTCTATTTTTTCAGTGATTTTTGCCCGTTTTCACAGGGTTTTTCCCTCTTCTGCGGCTCTGCGCATCAATTCCTGCTTCGCCAATTCGCCTTCTTTTGTGCAGAAGATCACATACCAAAGCTCGATGGCACGGAACAGTTCCAGTTCTTCTTTCTGGATCTTTTTGATCTCCAGTTCTGCGCCGATATCATCGAAGTCACAATCGCCTTCATGCTTTACCGTTTCGAAATACAAATCGCCATTTTCCTCAAATCCAACCACAAAAGTACAATTCAGCTTTTCCGCCATATATACGCAGACCTTTTTCAGATCTTCCTTGATGGCATCGGGCAGGAAGCCAAATTTCTCTTCGATATAATATTTCTGCTGCTGATTATTGGCAGCCGCCAGTACGTTTCTTGCCATTGTTATTTCTCCTCTCCTCTGATGGATACTTCGCCGGAAAAAATCACTTCTTCCCTGCCCGTATCCTTTCTTTTTACGATCAATTCCCCTTCCGGGGTAATATCCAGCGCCGTGGCAAGGAAAGTCTCCCCGCCGATGACACGAACCTCTTTGCCTATATTCAGGCATTTTGCACGGTATCTTTCCCGAAAGGGGGCAAAGCTGCCGCCTGCCGCCAGAAATTCGCTGTAGAGGGCCTCAAAACGAGCCATGCTGCGGGCGACCACCTGACAGCGGTCATATTCTCTGCCGCCCTCCAGAGAAAGGGAAGTGGCGATCTCCTGCAGATCAGCAGGGAATGCCTTGGTATTCACGTTGATGCCCATGCCCACGGTAACAGAATGGATGGTTTCCATATCGCAGTCCATTTCTGTCAGGATGCCCACTAGCTTTTTGCCCCCCAACAGGATATCATTGGGCCATTTGATCACGGGTTCCAGTCCCGTTAGTTCTTCCATGGCTTCTGTCAGGGCGATCCCCGCCAAAAGGGTCAGCACCGATGCCCGGGCAGGCTGGATATTGGGCCTTAAAAGCAGGCTCATCCATACCCCTGTATCCGCCGGCGCCTGCCAGGGACGGCCTCTGCGCCCCCGTCCTGCCGTCTGCAGTTCTGCCACCGCCAAGGTGCCTTCCGGTGCGCCTTCCAATGCCAGGTCGCGGATACGGTCATTGGTGGTATCCGTCTCCGCAAAAAAATAGACGGGATGTCCTAGTTTTTCCGTTTGGATGGCTGCTTCCAATGCTTTTTGGTTATATTCCATGGGGATTCCCCCTCTCTAAGAAAAAAGCCTGAAGTCCGGCTTTGCCAGACTCCAGACCCTTTGCTTTCCTATTTCTTATTTATCGCCTTTTTTGTTTACACGGCCCAGGAATTTATCCAGTTCGATGATGGCACGGCCATGAGTACCTTCGCAGATCTTATCTACTTCATCGTAAGCCTTTACACTGTATGTCAGCAGTTTGCCTTTTACTTCTGTTACTTCTGTCACCACGCGCACCTTCATGCCAACGGGTGTAGCTGCCAGATGAGACAGGTTGAAGGTTGTGCCTACTGTTTCCCAACCTTCGGGCAGGAAAGGTGCTACTGTGCCGATAGCTGTGCCTTCGATCCAGGAGATCAGTCTGGGGGAAGCGAATACGGGCACACGGTCATTGCCGAAATGTGCTGCTGTATCGCCTTCTTCTACGATAAATTCTTTTTCAAATGTCATGCCGGGTACGATGTTTTTGAATTCCATGATTCGTTCTCCTCTCAATTTTCCATATCTGTTGTTTCCGAGGAAGCTTCTTCCCCTTCGTTGGCGATGCCCAAAATTTCATTGCGCACCTTCTGGTCAAACAGAGCACGGAATTCGTCCCCTGTCACCTTTTCTTTTTCTACCAGCAGCTTTGCGGTAGCATGGAGCATTTCCATATTTTCTTTCAGGAGGCGTTTTGCTTCCCGATAAGCTTCTGTTACGATACGGTTGACTTCCTGGTCGATGGTAGATGCCACGCCTTCGCCATAATTTCTTGCCTGACCCCAGTCTCTGCCGATAAAGACTTCGTTGCTGTCTCCGCCGAACTGGATGGGCCCCAGAACCTCACTCATACCATATTTTGTGACCATATCCCTTGCCATGGATGTGGCACGTTCGATGTCGTTGGAAGCACCTGTGGTGATATCCTTGATGACCAGTTCTTCCGCCGCACGGCCGCCCAACAGGCTGACGATCTCCTGTTCCATCATCATCTTTGTCATGTACATCCGATCCTCGCCGGGCAGGGGCATGGTGTAGCCGCCAGCCATCCCCGTAGGGATGATGGAAATGCTGTGGACAGGGTCCAGTTCGCTCAGCACTTCAAACAGGATCGCATGACCGCCTTCATGGTATGCTGTGATGTATTTTTCTTTTTCAGAGATGACTCTTGTTTTCTTTTCGGTACCTACGCCGATTTTGATAAGAGCCTTCTGGATTTCTGCCATATCGATCTTCTTCTTGCCGTCTCTGGCTGTCAAAAGGGCTGCTTCATTCAGCAGGTTTGCCAAGTCTGCGCCGGTGAAGCCTGCTGTGGTCTGCGCCACCACTTTCAGGTCAACTTCGCCAGACATAGGCTTGCCCTTGGCATGGACACGCAGAATGGCTTCTCTGCCCTTTACGTCTGGTCTGCCTACATAAACCTGTCTGTCGAAACGACCGGGTCTGAGAAGGGCAGGGTCCAGAATATCTGCACGGTTTGTAGCTGCGATGATGATAACGCTTTCATTGATGCCGAAACCGTCCATTTCCACCAGCAGCTGGTTCAATGTCTGTTCTCTTTCATCGTGTCCGCCGCCCAGGCCGGCACCTCTGCGGCGGCCCACTGCGTCGATTTCATCGATGAAAACGATACTGGGGGAATTTTTCTTTGCCTGTTCGAACAGGTCGCGGACACGGGATGCGCCGACGCCGACGAACATTTCTACGAAATCGGAACCGGAAATGCTGAAGAAAGGCACGCCCGCCTCACCAGCAACGGCTTTCGCCAATAATGTTTTACCTGTACCGGGAGGGCCTACCAAGAGGACCCCTTTGGGGATACGTGCGCCCAGCTCTGTGAATTTCTGGGGTGCTTTCAGAAACTGCACCAGCTCTTCCAGCTCTGCCTTTTCTTCATCACAGCCTGCCACGTTGTCAAAGGTCACTTTATTTTCCCCATCCACGCTCATCTTTGCCTTGCTCTTGCCGAAGTTGGCCATTTTGCCGCCGCCCCCCTGCATTCTGTTGAACAGAAGAGAGAAGACGATGATCATAACGATCAGCATGATGAGGGAAGGAACGATCTGGGAAAACATGCTTTGCCGCTGCAGTTCCCCAACTTCTTCTTTCACACCGTTGGTCACTGCTTTTTCATGCAATATTTCCTGGAATACGGACATACTGGGTACATCGACAGTGATGATGCTGCCATCTTTCAATGTCGCCTGTGCTGTACCATAGTCGCTGACTTCCGTACTTCTGGAAACTTCAACGGATGCTACATTATCCGCTTCCAGTTCCTGCAGTAGGTCACTGTAAACATAAGCTTCCGCTGCTTCCTTTTGCTGGGGAAGCACCTGGGGGCCGGTATAGGCCAGGGCTGCCAGAATGACGATAAACACCAGAGCATAGAGCCCTATGGATTTAAAATATTTGTTCAAGAGCGTTCCTCCTTATACTCATAATTATTTTGACTGTCCGGCCTTCTTTACCCCACAGAGACCAGACCATATCAATTTATAATTGTAGCATACTTTATATAGAAACGCAACGCAGGTTTTCCCAGAAAGGACGAAAAAAAAGCCGAAAACCAAAAGGTTTACGGCTAATATTTTTTAGTCCTCGTCGAAGTGCAGCACGCCTACGTAGTTCAGGTTTCTGTATTTCTGGGCATAGTCCAGACCATAGCCCACCACAAAGGCATCGGGGATAGTGAAGCCTGTGTAGTCTGCCTTGATATCCACCACACGGCGGTCGGGCTTATCCAGCAGAGTCACCAGCTTCAGCTTCTTGGGATTTCTGCTTTCCAGCAGTTCTTTCAACTTTTTCAGGGTTCTGCCTGTATCGATGATATCTTCTACGATCAGCACGTTTTTGCCGGCGATATCCTCATCCAAGTCCATCTTGACATTGATCTTGCCGGAGCTTTCTGTGCTGTCGCCATAGCTGGAAACGCTCATGAAATTCATGGTCACGGGCATTTTCATCTTCTTTGCCAGATCGACGATGGTCACAACGGCACCCTTCAGGGCGCAGACCAGTTCCACCTGTTCATCGCCAAATTCCTGATATAATTCATCTGCCAGTTCTGCCAGCCTTTTGTCGATCTGTTCTGCAGAAAGCATCACTTCTACTCTTTCTTTCATTCCTGTACCCTCCGTATTCGAATCCAAATCCGCCGAACCGTCTGTTCATCCGCCCCCGCGGCTGCGGAAGCACGCAGACCGGGCACCCAAAGGACTTCCTCCCCCATGGTGATGAGGGGATAGGATGCACGCCGGTCTCTGGGGATCTTTTCATCGATGAACAGATCTTTGATCTTTTTCCTGCCGTTTTGCAAAGGGATAAAGTCCCCTGCTTTTCTGGTTCGGCAAAACAGCGTATATTTTATTTTATCATAATCGAATACATTCGTACAGGTTTCCGCAGAAATTTCGACTTTTTTTTCATGGAAAGAAGCGCAGACAGCAATACCTGCCTCGGGAATCAGCACTTCTTCGTCCACAGGCAGCTCGTAGCAGAAGCCCTCCGCCTGCTGTTCTCTTTTGCGGGAGAGAACCAAGGCTTCATAGCGGTTTTCGGCACGGATACCTTGGGGAAAATCACGGCTTTTCCCCGATTCTTTTTGCAGCAGATCTTCCAGAGCTTGGATCTGCACCTGAGAAACATCAGTCTGCAGGAAAATCCCCATGGCTTTTCGCAGCACCCGCCGCCTCATGGCAGGGTGCAGGGCATGCAGCTTTTCTCTGGAAAGATGGACTTCTTCCGGAGCAGAGGGCAGCTTCCCTTGGGCAAAATAAGCTTCCGCCTGCTGTTCCAGAAACTCCTCTTCTTCCGCCAAAAGGGATGCTGTTTCTGCAATATGAGTCACGGCCTTGGGATTGATCTCCTCCAAAAGAGGCAAAACCCGCAGGCGCAGCTTGTTTCGGGTATATTTTTCCTGCTGGTTGGTGGCATCTTCCCTCCAGTGCAGGTGATTTTCCCGACAATACTGCTCGATTTCTTCCCTATCGCAGAACAGCAGAGGACGACAGATATCCCCCCGCACAGGGGACATACCCGTAAGCCCTGTCAGGCCTGTGCCGCGGCAAAGGCGCATGAGGATCGTCTCCGCCTGATCCTTTCGATGATGGGCAACGGCAATGCGCCCTTCCCTGCCGGCGGCCTCCCGAAAGGCAGCATAGCGCAGGATGCGTCCCGTTTCTTCCTCACCAAGACGGCGCAGCTTGGCTTCCTTCGCCACATCATACTCCTTCACCACACAGGGGATACCCAGAGAAGCGCAGAGATTCTCCGCAAAACGAGCGTCCTCGTCTGCTTCCCTTCCCCGCAGCCCATGATGGATATGGACAGCGGTGATCTGCCAGTTCTCTTCCTCCTGCCAGCTATGCAAAAGATGCAGCAGCGCCACAGAATCCGCCCCGCCGGAAAGCCCCACGATGAGCTTTGCACCTCGGGGGAACATATGAAATTGTGCGATGGTCTTTCGTACTTTTTCCCGCATAGTCGTCTCCTTATTGGTCTGTCACCATATTATCATCACTCTACACGAATTGGGGAAAAAACGCAAGTCCGCCAACACTGCCAGTTTCAGGCACGTTTTCGCCAGAAACGGCTGGCCAATACGGTCATATCGTCCCGTCGGCCCTCCTGCCGTTCCTTTTTGGCTTCCTGCAGGATATAATCCGCCGCATCCTGGGGGTTCGACATGGGAAAGGAGGTCAGCTTGCCTTTCAGCCAGGCTCCCGTCTGTTCTTCGCCCCCAAGGGCATCGGTAATGCCGTCAGTCACCATAAGGATCATATCCCCATCCTTCAGGAGCATCTCATTTTTCTCCGCACTGACCTGCTTCAAAATGCCTGCAGGCAATGTGGCAGAGCGCAGGGAAATGATGCGGCTGCCCCGCCAGATATAGGTCGCCACGGCCCCCAGCTTGACGAACTCCGCATGTCCGTCGAACAGGTCTACATGGCAGATATCCAGTGTGGCATAGGTTTCCTCGCCCCGCCGCAGGAGCAGAGCGGAATTGATCATTCCCACCGCCAGTTCACGATCAAAGCCGGCTTCCGTGAATTGTTCCAGCAGTTCGATGGCGATACGGCTTTCCTTCGCCGCCCGTTCCCCGGTGCCCATACCGTCGGAAAGGGCCAGAAGGGCATTGCCCCGTTCTGTTTCCAGAAAGGCTGCCGCATCCCCTGTAGGTCTGCCTTCCTCCGCCGGGGAAAAGGCTGTGGCTGTGGTCAGGGAAAAGGCAGGCTCTTCCCGAAAATGCAGGGTGCAGTCCCGTTCCGCCCCGTCTACAGAGCAGGTCCCTTCCTCCAGCAAGACCATGGGGCAGCCCAAGGTCTTTTTCACCAAAGGCAGGATCTTATCTCTGCAAATGCCTTTCCCACCGCAGGCAGGCAGAACGATCCGCACCTGTCGGGAACCTCCGGTTCCCTCCCGACCGTTTTTCTCTTCTGTGACGACTACCTTTTTTGGTCGAAAACCCTGCTTTTTCAAGGCATCGGTCAATGCCTTTTCCGCGCCCTCCAGAAAAACGCAGTTCAGTTCCATCTGTCCCGAAAGGGTCTGCAT
This sequence comes from [Eubacterium] saphenum, assembly GCA_004557645.1. GTDB lineage: Bacteria > Bacillota > Clostridia > Lachnospirales > Anaerotignaceae > Anaerotignum_A. The sequence continues at coordinate 39,069 of SFGI01000004.1, forward strand.
GATCTGACCCACCGCCTGCAATTGCTGTCCTACTAACTCTCTGCATTCCGTCAGGCGGCTGAGCCAAAGGCAGTCCCTTCGATACATTTCATAAACCTCGTTGACCGTTTCCACAAACCCATCCACCCGGGGGCAGGTCTCCCGAAAATTTTCCGGCAGTTCGGCTTCGGTAAACCGCCCGCGGCTGTCACAATGGGACAGAGCAGAAAAGGTCATGCCATAGGTTTTATAAAGGTCTTCCTCCCAGCAGTAATGGGCCAGCCCGCAGTCTTGACAGGCCCTTCCTGCAATGGTATCGACCAATCTTCCAATTTCTCCTTTGTCCTTTCGTTCCCCCTCCTTGACAAAGGTTTTTGCCAGTGCTTCGAAGGCTGCCGATACATCCAGCAGCTTCTCTTCGGTCAACTCCTTCATTTTCGTGTATCTGTCCTGGGGGCTTTCTGTTTTCCGTATACCGCTGAGCTTTTCCAGCAGTCCTTTGGGGAACAGGGAAAACAGAGCTGCCCCGATTACCAATCCTCCCATCCAAATCGGTTCCAGCAACGTCATATCTATGTAAAACAGAAAAATGCAGGGAGCCAGCACCATAGCCAGAGCAGAGGCCAACCTGCCCAGCCCGCTGACGCAGCCCGCCAACATTCCCCCTAAAGCGAGGGCTACAAAAAGGGGCAGTTCCACCCCATTGCAAAGAAAAAGCAGGAAGCCCAGAAAAACCCCGGCAGCTGCCCCGCCGCCGATGCCTTCCTGCCTTGCGGCAAAAAGAAGGAAGAAAGCCGAAGCCGCCGGCAAAAGCGTATCCCGCAAAAGGGGATGCTCCAAAGAAGCCAGCCCTGCCAATGCGCCGCCCAGCAAAAGCAGCAGGGAAAGGGTCTCTTCCCTGGTTAGGGTGAAATATTTTTCCCGTTCCAGCAACAAAGAAACGCCCTTCTGCAAAAGATAGCTGATGCCCAGGGTCAATGCCCCCTCCACTGCCGCAATGGCGAAGTAGAAACCCAGCCCCTGTCGGCTGATGGCAAAGAAAATCCCAGCCAGAGCCGAAGCAAAGGTGCCCAGAAGGGCTTTCTTTCCCATTTCTTCCCGCAGAAGGAAGCGCCCCATGGTCAGCTGAATGGCAAAGGCTGCCGCCAATCCCGCCCCCGCTTTTAGGGGCGCATTGGGAAAAGAACCCAAGCCCACCGACAGCCAGACCGCCCAGAACAGCCCGCCTTCTCCAAAAAAAGCTGAAAGATAGGCTAAGCCCATGGGGCGCAGCAGCCCCAAAAGCTCCACCCTGCCCCAAAGGAGCCCCACCAGACAAAAGCAGCCGCCCTTCGCCAGTGCTTTCCAAGGGAAAGGCTTTTTCGGCTCTTTTTTCGGCAGGATCATCTTGCCCAAGGCAGGAGTCTGTTCCGTATATTCCAATGTGATTTCTGTTTTTTCCATACTGCTTCCCTCCATATGCCCATTCTAAACAAATAGAACCGCTTTTTTTGTCAAACACAGTCGAGGGAGACAAAAAAATTTCGACAGCCTTCGCCCCTTTCCCCTTGCAGGCAGTCAAGATATGCAGTAAGATAAGGAAAACTATCGTTTTCAGATGGGATAAGGCTGTGGTCTTATCCATTTTTATAGGAGGAATGTTTTTATGTGGCAAATGCTTTGGCCTATTCTCATCGTTATCGGCGCAAATACCCTTTACCATACCTGCGCCAAATCCACCCCGGCGGATATCAGTCCCTTTGCCTCTCTGGCGCTGACCTATCTGATCGCAGGGGCCGTTTCCATTGTGATGTTCTTTTTGACCGGAGGGCAGAAAAATATCCTGCAGGAAATGACAAAAGCCAACTGGGCCACCATCCTTCTGTCCGCCTCCATCGTTTTTTTGGAATTTGGTTATATCTGTGTCTATCGGGCAGGGTGGCAGGTCAGCGTGGCTTCTCTGGTCTGCAATATCACTGTGGCGTGTATCCTGCTTTTCGTAGGCATTTTGCTGTATAAAGAAACCATCACCCCCAAACAGATGGCAGGCATTGCCGTTTGCGCCGCCGGGCTGTTCCTGATTGGCAAATAAAAAAAGAGTCCTTTCTGGACTCTTTTAATTATTTCTCTAAAATTTGTTTCCCGTTTTCTTTTTTCCATTTGCGATATTCTTCCACATCATCATGGACCATCTTCATGACAAGGGCGATCACCGCTGCATCATCCACATAGCCGATCCCGGGGATGGCATCTGTAAACAGGCTGGCAGGAGATACGATATAGAGCAGCCCCCCAAGGATGGCAATAACAGAACCAAGGGGGATATCTGTATATTCCCGTTTGGAATAGGCACGCACAAGGGAGATCAGGATCGGGATATCCCCCAGTTTATCGCCCACCACAGGGATCAGATTCAGTTTTTGCTCCAGACGTTCCAGAAATTTTTCCAGCTGATCCGTATCATTCACAAATTCCGCCGCCTGGGCTTCCTGTTCTTTCAAAATTGGCAGCAGCTTTTTTTCATCCATCCTTCCCACCTCCATGGGCTCGTCCCTTTTTTATCTGCTATATTTCTTCTTCATGCGGATATCCTCCCCAAAGAATTTCAGGGTGGTATATTCGCCAATCAAACGGCTCATCACACGGTCAGAATACTGCTCCATCAGCGCCTGATAATCCAGATTGGTAGAGATCACCACAGGGCGTTTGTGGAGCTTTCTGTCGTTGATGATGCGGAACAGTTCCGATGCCGTAAACATGGTGGCAAATTCCGTCCCCAAGTCATCGATGATGAGCAGGTCTGCATCCAGCAGCTCTGCATCCCAATCCGTGGTTTCTTCTTCCTCATCCCGATGGAAGCGCATTTCCTCCAGCTGCTTGAAAAGCTGCCCCGCTGTCAGGTAAAGGACAGTCTTGCCCTGGGCCAGCACATCCTTGGCGATGCAGTTGCACAGGAAAGTCTTGCCTCTGCCTGCGCCGCCGTAGAGGAGCAGATTGTCCCCGGTGAAATCCTCCGCAAAGGCCATGGCCATTTTCAGGTTCCGCTTTGCGTTTTCCTTGGGAGAGATTCCCTCACCGGGCACCACATCATCGCTGAACAGGCGAAGGTCGAAGGTATCGAAATTTTCCACCTGGATCACATCCCGTACATTGGACTGGTCGTAGAGCCTGTCCATCAATTTATGCTTCATGCAGGCACAGGGGGTGTTTCCCACATAGCCCGTGTCCTTGCAGGTCTCACAGACATATTCCATTTTCAGCAGACTGGGGGACAGACAGTTTTTCGCCATGATGCCCATTCTTTCATCCTCCAAGTCCTGCTGTTTTTGCTTCATTTCCGCCACTGCCGCCTCCAGCGCATCGGGGCTCAGCAGCACCAGCTTCGCCGTGGAGACCCCCAGCAGGGAAAGTTCCTGTTCTATTTCCGCCAGTCGGGGAAATCTGGTATACAGGCTTTCCTTCCGTTCCCGCAGTTCCGCCGCCTTTTGGGTCCGCAGGGCATCATATTCCCGCAGCACTTCCCGATAAATTTGCGTTCTCGTTGCCAAAATCTTCCCCTCCTATCCATCTTTCTTCTCTATTACCATTTTTCCCGCTGTTCCCGTTCCAGTCGTTCCAGCTCCGCAAAGTCCCATTCGCTCTGGGTATAGTTGATGAAACGATTCTGTCTGGGTTTGGGCTGTTCTTTTTGGGCAGGCTTCTGCCCTGCCTGATTGTTCTGGCTCTTTTTCGCCGCAAATGCCTTATCCAGTTCCGCAACGCCTGCGGCATCCTTCACGCCTGCATCCCGCCACTGGCGCAAAATGCTGTCGGCATAAGGGAAGGAAGCCTTTCCCGTCTGCAAAACGGTCCGTTCGCAGGCCATTTTGATCAGTTCCATGGGCAGTTTATATTCCTTCAGCCATTTTTTCATATAATTCTCTTCCGCAGGCACAGGCAGTCTGTTCTGCCCCAAGGACTGCAAAATGGTGCGGAAGCCTGTTTTTCTCAGTTCGATATATTCTGCGGCTTTTTCCACCGTATCGATGCCTTCTTCTGCCCAGCCAAGGGCGACTTTTTCGATATAGCGCATGCCCTTATGCCCATTGGCGGTGCAATAGGAAAGCAGCAGGTCGATGACATCCAAGGGCAGTCCCAACCAGTCGTGGAAGCTGAAAAGGAGGCTCATATCCTGATGGGAAAGCATCTTGCCCAGTTTTTTCTGGGCGGATTCGAAAAGATTTTTCACATCCTGATTTTTTATGTACATGGCCAGCTCCGCCGGGGGATAATCGGGACGTTCCGAAGAAACAAGGGTGCGCCTTTGGGGCGGCTTGCTCTCTTCCCCCTTCTGCATCACCTTTCGATCCATCCAATAGGCCCATGCCCGCAGGACATCGCTTTCCGTGGCGTTCAGTTTTTCCGCCACCTTTGCGGAATCCCGCCCCACCACAAGGGTCATCAAATAAACGGAAACATACAAAGGAGGCGCCACAGGCAGTTCTGTTTCGATAAATGCTTTGCTCAATTCAATTTTTTCTGCCATATCTGCACCCTCTTCTCCGTTTCTTTTCGCAGGTTTCAGTATATCATATTTCGACCGACAAAAACAGGGGAACACAGACAAAAAAATCTCCCTGTTTTGGAAACAGGGAGAAGGTTTATTTATCCTATTTATCTTATTTATCTTATTTATCTTGTTTGTTTTTGATATGGGCATTGAAATAGTAGATGATGAAGCACAGCACGATCACCGTCAGCGTCACGACCACGATGGTACTGGAATCCTTAAAGCTGATAAAGATAGCCAAAAGTCCCAGCAGCAGGCTGATGGTATACATAATGAGTACCGCCTGTCTCTGGTTAAAGCCATGGTCGATCAGCTTATGATGCAGATGTCCTCTGTCCGCCTGCATGATGGGCTGGTTTTTTGCCATACGGCGCAGCATAGCGCAGATGGTATCAAACACAGGTAGGCCCACGCACAGCACGCTGACGATCATCGCCAGCAGGGCATAGCCCTTGAATACCCCAAGGATACTGGTCACCGCCAGCACAAAGCCCAAAAAGGTAGAGCCCGTATCACCCATGAAGATCTCCGCAGGGTTAAAATTACGAGGCAGAAAGCCCAGACACGCCCCTGCCAGTGCTGCTGTCAGCACCACCGCTGTGGTGGAGCCGGTCAGGATGCAAAGGACCATCAGGCTCAGTGCCGCAATGGATGTAACCCCTGCCGCCAAGCCATCCAGACCATCGATCAGGTTCACGGCGTTGGTCACCCCAACGATCCAAACCAGCGTGATGGGGATACTGAATTTCTGCAAATAGGCTGTCACAGGCCAAAGCACCACCTGAATCCGGGTGCCGGACATAATGACGATCAGCGCCGCCAAGATCTGCACGCAGAATTTCAGCTTTGCAGGCAGGTTTTTCATATCATCCACCACGCCCAGACCTGCGATCATCAGGGCACCGATGAGAAAGCCCGCAAACTGCTTGGCATTCATGCTCTTATCAAAATGATATACCATCAATACTGTGATGATGAAACCCAGCACGATGGCTACCCCGCCCATACGGGGCATCGGTTTTTTATGCACGCCTCTGTCCTTTGGATAGTCGATGGCACCGCATTTGACGGAAAGCCATTTGGCAAAGGGTGTCGTCACCAGGGTGATGGCGAAGGCACAGGCAAAGGCCGCAATATACAATAACCAATTATGTTCTGTCAAAATGAATCTCTCCTCCCAGGGGGCGGCACAGCCCCCCCCTTCGCCAAAATCAGGATTTTGGCGAGTTATAACAGAAGAATAAACAGACTCATTCCAGCGGCATAAATGCCTTGAAACTCGCTGTTTTCCTCGGCGGAAGTAAATTCCGCCTGCGGATTCCATTCAGGAGACCCTTCGTTTCCCGAACCCTTCCGCTTTTTATGTCAATGTTACTTTGTACCGAAGATACGGTCGCCTGCATCCCCCAGACCGGGCACGATGTAGCCATGTTCATTCAGCCTGCCATCGTAAGCCGCTGCGTAGATATCCACATCGGGGTGGTTTTTCTGCAGCCGTTCCACGCCGTCAGGTGCAGCCAAAATGCACAGGAAGATGATCTTCTGCACGCCTCTGGCCTTCAGAAAGCCAATTGCCGCATCAGCAGAGCCGCCGGTAGCCAGCATAGGGTCTACCAGAAATACGGTTCTTTCTGCCACATCGGCAGGCAGCTTGCAGTAATATTCCACAGGCTCCAGTGTTTCTTCGTCACGATACAGACCGATATGCCCGATCTTCGCCGTAGGCACCAGATGCAGGATACCGTCTGTCATGCCGATGCCTGCCCGCAGGATAGGCACCACTGCCAGCTTGGTATCGATAGTTCTGCATGTGGCATCTGAGATAGGCGTTGTCACTTCCACGTCTGTCAGGGGCAGGTCTCTGGTTGCTTCGTAAAACAGCAGAGATGCCACTTCCCCTATGATCTCACGGAATTCTTTTGTACCGGTTTCTTTGCTTCTCAGCATCGCCATTTTGGTATGGATCAGGGGATGCTCAGATACAAAAAATTTGCTCATGCAGTCACCTTCTTAGTCTTCGATCTGATTGATTCTTCTGATGTGGCGTTCATCATTGGAAAAAGGTGTTTCCAGGAACGCTTTCACAATTTCCAGCGCCAGGCCGGGGCCTGTTACTCTGGCACCCATAGCCAGAATGTTGGCATCGTTATGTTCTCTTGTTGCCTTTGCGGAGAATACATCGCCGCACAGAGCCGCACGGATGCCTTTTACCTTGTTTGCAGCGATAGAGATGCCGATGCCTGTGCCGCAGATCAGGATGCCTTTTTCACATTCGCCATCGGCTACTGCGTGGGCAACTGCTTTGCCGTAAGCAGGGTAATCCACAGATTCTTCGGAGAATGTACCGAAGTTTTTATATTCGATCTTGTTATCTTCCAGATATTTGATGACTTCTTTCATCAGAGGGTAACCGCCGTGGTCGCAACCCAGTGCCAACATAATAAAACACTCCTTTTTTATTTGTCCGATTCTAATATATCCTGCAAAAAACCAAATGCCGGCTTAGCTGTCGCCTGTTTTTTTCGCCTCGATCATTTGGTATCCTGCTGCCTTGTTCAGGCGGTTCATGATGGCCATTCCTTCCCCCTCTTCGGAGAATACTTCGGAATAGACCTTTTCCGCGCCCAAAAAGTCGAATTTTCTCAGTAATTTGAACAGGTTTGCCCCAATTTCCTCGGGTCTTTCCCTGCTGCCCAAAGAAAGGATGATATCCGCATGGTAGAGGTCTTTGGTTTCCTCCGTTGCCATGACGCCTGTTTTCTTTCCGTTGGACATATCCAGTGCCGCCAGACGATTGATCTCGTCGGCAACCGCCTGTTTTTCCCCTTTTACAAGGATGACTTCCGCCTTGGGGGAATAATGGGTATATTTCATACCCGGTGCCTTGGGCTTCAAATCTGCCGCAGGCTTTGTCAGGATCGCCGGGTCGATCTCCACTCTGCCGACCACTTCTTCCATCATTTCCTTTGTCACCGCGCCGGGGCGCAGGATCATGGGCACATCGCCGGAAACATCCACAATGGTGGATTCCAGTCCCCATTCTGCCGCGCCGCCGTCCACAATCATGTCAATTTTCCCATTCAGGTCATATTCCACATGGGAGGCACGGGTGGGGCTGGGCTTGCCGGAAGAATTGGCGCTGGGGGCTGCGATGGGCAGTCCTGCCGCCTTGATGATTGCCCTTGCCACGGGGTGGCTGGGGAAGCGCACGGCAACCGTATCCAATCCGCCTGTGGCCTTGGCAGGCACGATATCCGCCTTGGGAAAGACCATGGTCAAAGGGCCGGGCCAGAAAGCATCCATCAGCTTTTTCGCAGCAGGGGAAATTTCCCGCACGATGGCATCCAGTTCATCAAATTCGGAAATGTGTAAGATCAAAGGATTGTCCGAAGGACGCCCCTTTGCCAGGTAAATTTTTTCACAGGCCGCGCCGTCCAGTCCATTCCCGCCCAAGCCGTAAACGGTTTCCGTAGGGAAAGCAACCAGACCTCCTTCCTGCAAGATCTTTGCAGCTGTCTGGATGACTTCCGCAGATTCGGGCTGGCTCAGGTCGACCTTTGCCAGTATCGTCTTCATGGTCTTATGCGTTTGCGCCGCAGCATTTTTTGTATTTTTTGCCGGAACCGCAAGGGCAGGGATCGTTACGGCCGATCTTTTCGCCTTTTACGATGGTTTTGGATTTTTTCTGTTCCAGCGCCAGTCTTTTTCTTGTTTCTTCATCGAAGATACCATCCCACTGGGGCAGTGTGGACAGGTGTTCTGCTTTGTATTCGATCATCAGCTTGAACAGCTTTTCAAAGTTGATATTGATGCAAACCTGGCTGTCCTCTGTCAGAGATTCCATTTCAAAGGGTTCTTCCAGGGAAGCGTTCAGGCCGTCGATAAAAGCAACGATCATTTCTGCTGTCATGTTGAAGCGTTCTGCCAGCTCGGAAATCTTGCCTTCCACTTTTTCTACCTTTTCGCCGATGATGTATTCATAGATCTTCTGTTCCTTGGGCAGGTATTCTTCCCAAACAGCTTCAATGCTGCTGCCTTCCTGAGAAAATGCCTTTTTCATCCAGTTTTCATATAAGCTCATGCTAGTCTCTCCTTCGAATTTCTTATTTTTTCACAGATTACTCCATTCTTTCAAATAATACTATGATTTTCCCCCATTTGCAACAAAAAAAGCACCGATCCCCAAGGAAAAAAATGAAACCCGCAAGAAAGGCCCCGGGAAGCAAACCCCGAGGCCAGTATTTTTTATCCGATTTTTCTTCTGTCTGCCTGTTCCTCCTCCGCAGGGGGATATAACAGCACTTCCACCCCTTCCGGCAGGGCAGCCAGGATTTTTTCTAATTCATTTTCTCTTTTCTTTTTGCCCTTCTTTTCTTCCCTTGCAGGCGGCTGTCCCAAAATCACCTGGGTGATCTCTTCCTTCTGCGCAAAACGGCTGATATAGGCTGCCACATCTTCTTCGCAGGCCAGATGGATGATGCCGCCCCTTCTGCAGCCGTAATCCACCAGATTCTGCAGCAGCTTCAGGGTATCGTTGCTTTCAAATACACTGCCGCCCCTCTGCACATGGAGGATATGCAGCTCCCCACCGCAGGAACGGGCTATGGCAAAGCCATATTCGATCAATCGCAGAGAACTTTTCTGCGCCGTTACCAAAACCAAAATCTTTTCCAAAGTTTTCTCCATATCAAATTCCTCCTTTTTTCACATCTCCCCTCTCTTTCTCTATTGCATAGTGTAACAAATGATTCTTAGAAATTCCCGACATTTTTATTAAGACTTTCTTACAAATAAAAAAAGGCATGCCCTTTTTCAGAGCATACCTCGCTTTTCTTATTCTTCTTCGATTTCCAGTTGGGCTGTATCATCAGACAATTCTTCTTCGTCTGCCTCTGTTTCTGTGGGTTCTGTTTCAGGGGCTTCCTGGCCGATCTCCACCACAGGCTCGCCGTCTGTATCGATGGAGAAGGTCAGGATGGTCTCATCCTCAAAATCCACACCTTCCCAGATCATGGTCTTATCATCGGCAAAGGTCATCTGCACCTGCCAGCCATCCTCCGCCACAGGCATCTGACCTGCCATGGAAACGGGCATGCCATAGCTGTTTTTCCATTCCGCCTCTGTCAAGGTGATCTCAGACCAATCTGCATCATCCGCATAGCGGATCTCCAGCTTGGAAACATCCATACCCGTCTGATTTTCGAAAACCATATCATATTCTACTTCCTGGGTAGCCACTTCTTCGCCGCCGCAGGCTGTCACGCCGACGGCTGTAAAAGCTGCCAGCAGCATTGTCAACATTCTTTTTTTCATCTTCCCTATTTCCTTCCCAACTTACTCTGCTGTATAGCTTTCAAATGTGATGCTTTCGATGGTGATATCCTCTACAGGCTTATCGCTTTCATCTGTCTCTGCCCCTGCAATGGCATCGATGACATCCAGCCCTTCGAATACCTGACCGAAGATAGTATAAGGATTGCCGAAAACATATTCCAGATGGGCAGAACCGCCTTGTTCTCTGTAGTAGTTCAGCACTTCATCGGGGAACAGCTGGCTGAAGGTATAATAGTTGCCGTCGGTCAGTGTTACGCCCAGTTCTTCTTCATTATTATCTCTTGCATCCTGCAGTGCTGCCAGTGCATCTTCCATTACGTCCTTCTGCTGCACGATGAAGAACTGGCTGCCGTTTGTGCCGGGGCCTGCGTTTGCCATGGCAACTGCCCCTCTATAGTAATGCAGTTTCGGGGAAATTTCATCGGCGAAAGGTTCGCCCCAGCAGCTTTCGCCGCCTCTGCCTGTGCCTTCGGGGTCACCTGTCTGCACCATGAAATTATCGATGACACGGTGGAACAGCAGGCCATCATAATAACCGCTTTTCGCCAGTGTCTTAAAATTTTCCACTGCCTTGGGTGCTTCTTCGGGGTAGAACATCATCTTCACGACCCCTGCGGATGTGGTGATGACTGCGATCTCGTCCCCTTCTGAGGGCATCTGGGCCTGCAGGATGGATGTTGTATCTGTATTTTCTGCTGCTGTCTGGTCTGTGTTTTCTGTAGATACTTCCTTACCACAGGCAGCAGCACCAAAAGCCACTACCGCCGCCAGAGCCAGTGCAAGATATTTTTTCTTCATTTTACTTTCCTCCGTTTTCCTTTTTCATAAAGACCATTGTAGTCTATGCAAGCAAAGGGTGTCAATTTGCAAATTCTTAAGAGTTTCTTAAAATCCCCCAAAAATCAGACCTTTCAGCGCATGAGTGCCTTGATCTGTGTCATGACTGCTTCTACGCCATCCCCTGCGCGGCTTTTTTCCATCGCCGCCACATATTTGTCTTTGTTTTCATAAAGGGCGAAAATCTCCTTCTGCATGGATGCCGGTGTCATTTCATCCTCATCCAGCACACGGGCAAAGCCCTGTTTTTCGAAAGATGCCGCATTCAGGATCTGGTCGCCGCGGCTGGCTCTTGCGCTCAGGGGGATCAGCAGATGGGGCTTTTTCAGCGCCAAAAATTCCGAAATGGAGTTGCTGCCTGCCCGGGAAACGATAAAATCTGCCGCCGCAAACAAGTCGTTCAGCCCATCGGAAACATATTCAAACTGTTTATAGTCTGCTCTGCCCAGCAGTTTTTCATCCAGATTGCCTTTGCCGCAAAGGTGGATGATATCGAAGGTTTTTGTCAGCTCAGGCAAAATTTCCCGCAGGCAGTTGTTCAGCTTCACTGCCCCCAAAGAACCGCCCATCATCAGCAGAACGGGCTTTTCGCCGCTGAAACCGCAGGCCGCCAGACCTTTGGCCCTGTCCCCTTCAAAGAGTTCCTTACGGATGGGTGTGCCTGTGTGGACACCCTTGCCCTTGGGCACATACTGCAGGGTCTCGGGGAAGGTGGAGCAGATCACCCTTGCAGAGGGCATGGCGATCTTGTTTGCCAGACCAGGGGTGATATCGGATTCATGGATGATCACGGGAATATTGTTTTTCTTTGCCCCCAGCACAACGGGAACAGCAACGAAACCACCCTTGGAGAAAACCAGATCGGGTTTCAGCTTTTTCAGCAGCTTTTTCGCCGCATGGATGCCCTTTACCACCTTGAACATATCGGAAAGGTTTTCCTTGGAAAGGTAACGGCGCAGCTTGCCTGTGGGGATGCCATAATAGGTCACGCCTTCTGCTTCGATCAGGCTGCGTTCGATGCCGTTTTCGGAACCGATATATACGATTTCGTAGCCTTCTGCTCTTAAATAGGGCAGCAGTGCCAGATTGGGGGTAACATGACCGGCGGTGCCGCCGCCTGTCAACACGATTTTTTTACTCATCTATATAACCACCTTTATTGATATTCTTTAGAAACCTCAACGATTATATCACTAAATGCAGGTTTCTTCCATACTTTTTGCCTATTCTGTGCCCTTTCGGGAAAGAAAAACAACCTTTCCGCATAGGATGATAGAAAAAATAAGATATTACCCAGAAAAGGAGAACGACCCATGTATCCATATAATCGAAATACCCGCCTCTACGATACCCACACCCGTGCCAAGGAAACCACCATGCAGCCGGACCAGACCGCCCTCCTCTCCTCCGATCGGCGGCTGGAAGAGCTGCTGGTTTTGGCTAGACAGGAAGCCCATCAAACGGCAAGGAAATTTAAAACCCTGCTGCAGAATACCGACATAGCAGAGGCAGAAGCTATCCTGAAGGCTATGTATCTGGATGGGCTGAAGCACCTGCGGCTGCTGCGGGAGGTAGGCTTCACCATTTTCGGCAATACCAGCGAGATGGAACCTGCCGTGGAACCGGAAATCACCGCCGATGCCCCCGCCCTGATGGAGGAACTGCTGCTGGGGGAAATGGATGATATCAATTTCTATCGCAATCTGCTGTTTGCCATGCCGGAAGAAGACCTGTGGAATGCCTTTTTCGAAATCATCACCGACAAGCAGAACCATACCGCCGCTTTGAATCATCTGTATGCAAAATACTTTTGCAAAACCTCTGGGAATTGAGGCATATTCGTGGTATCATGTTCGTGAAAAGCGGAAAAAACTGTATGAAAGCAGCCTTTCATAGCTTCCGCTGGTAGTAAAAATCTCACGAAAGAAAGGAAGATACCCATGAGCGATTGTATTTTTTGCAAAATCATTGCAGGAGAGATCCCTTCTGCAACCATATACGAAAACGACGAATTCAAAGTGATTCTGGACAGATTCCCTTCCGGCGAAGGCCATGCCCTGATCCTGCCCAAAAACCACGTGGCAAATATCTTTGAGATCGACCCCGAACAGGCAGGCAGAGCCTATGCCCTGGCGGCAAAGCTGGCAAGAGCCATGAAGGAAGTGCTGGGCTTCGAACACATGAACATCCTGCAGAATAACGGCACCGTGGCAGGCCAGACGGTGTTCCATTTCCATATCCACCTGATCCCCAGAAGAGAAGGCGACGGCATCAACGTAACATGGACACCCACAGAACCCACCGATGAACAGATCGCTGCTGTAAAAGCAAAACTGGAAAACCTGATCTGAGCATAACAAGAGCCCCTCTAAAGAGGGGCTCTTTTCTTATGTACTCAATCTTCCATTTTAAACGCAACCTGTTCCGCAGAATGAGGTTTTTTCAGTTTTTTGCTTTCGTTTGCCTTTTCCAGATTCTTATTGGCACTAGCCAGCATCAGTTTGATTCGGTTCAGCTGGTTGACTTCGCTGGCACCGGGGTCATAGTCGATGGCAACGATATTAGACATAGGATACTGTTTTCGCAGCTCCTTGATAACGCCCTTGCCCACTACATGGTTGGGCAGACAGCCGAAGGGCTGTGTGCAGACGATATTGGGCACGTTGCTGTGGATCAGTTCGATCATTTCTGCAGTCAGGAACCAGCCTTCGCCGGTCTGATTGCACAGGGAAACGACTTTTTCCGCCTGTTTGCCCAGGCTCTTGATATCTTCGGGCTTATCGAAGCGTTTGCTCTTTTCCAGAGCATCCATCATGGGCTTCTGATAATATTCGATGACTTTTGCCACGATATTGCCGATGATGCGGGCTTTTCTGGTGCCACCCAGATATTTTTCCTTCTGCACCTGGTTGTGGCAGCAGTAGAGGGCAAAGGTCAGCAAGTCGGGAACGACTGCTTCTGCCCCTTCTCTTTCCAGCAGGTTTACCAGGTCGTTATTGGCTGTAGGATGGAATTTTACTAAGATTTCCCCTACCACGCCAACACGGGGTTTTACCACGTCATTCAGTTCCAGTTCTTCAAAATCCTTGATGATATTGCGGATATTTTCGCAGTATGTCTTTCTGTTTGCTTTCAGCAGGTCTTTTCTCAGTTTTTCTACCCATTTCCGATGGAGGGCATTGGCAGAGCCCTTCACCTTTTCATAGGGTCTTGTACGGTATACCACCCGCATGAACAGGTCGCCGTATACCATGGCCTGCATGACACGGTGCAGCAGACCGGGCTCATATTTAAAGCCGGGGTTCTTTTCCAGCCCCGCAGGGTTAATGGAAATAACAGGGATATCGGGCATACCCATATTTGCCAGAGCCTTACGGATGAAGGCGATATAGTTCGTGGCACGGCAGCCGCCGCCGGTCTGGGTGATGAGCAGAGCAGTGCGGTTCAGGTCGTATTTGCCGGAAAGCAGCGCATTCAGCAGCTGCCCAATGGCGATCAATGCAGGATAGCATGCGTCGTTGTTGACATATTTCAAGCCGGTATCGATGGCGTTCTTATCCATAGCTTCCATAATCTCGATATGATAGCCGGCCTGACGGAAGGCAGGTTCCAGCAGTTCGAAATGGATGGGAGACATCTGAGGGCAGATGATGGTATAATCCTTCTTCATTTCCTTGGTGAAAAGAACACGCTTCAGGGAAGCATCGCCTTTTTTGATCTTCACGTTCTTTTCTTTTCTGTCCTCGATGGCAGCGATCAGGGAACGGATACGGATACGAGCCGCACCCAGGTTGTTTACCTCGTCGATCTTCAGGGCAGTGTAAATTTTGCCTGCCGCTGTCAGGATGCCCTTGACTTCATCAGTCGTTACAGCGTCCAGACCGCAGCCGAAGGAGTTCAGCTGTACAAATTCCAGATTCTGCTGGGTTTTCACAAAGCCTGCCGCTTCATACAGTCTGGAATGATAAGTCCACTGGTCACGAACGATGGTAGGACGTTCCACATGACCCAGATGGGCAACGCTGTCTTCTGTCAGAACGGCAATGCGATAGCCTGCGATCAGCTCGGGGATACCATGGTTGATCTCAGGGTCTGCATGGTAGGGTCTGCCTGCCAGCACGATGCCTGTCATGCCCTTTTCACGGATATATGCCAGAGTTTCTTCGCCTTTTTTCCGCATATCTCTGCGGAAATTGCCCCATTCTGCCCAGCCTGCTTCTACAGCGGCTTTGATTTCCTTAGGGTCGCAGCCCATGGGAACAAATTCGTCTGTCATACGTTTGATAACAGTTTCGATATTATCAAAGGAAAGGAAGGGATTCATAAATTTCACATTTCTTTCCTTCAAGTCCTCTACGTTATTTTTGATATTTTCGTTGTAGGATGCCACGATAGGGCAGTTATAGTTATTATCCGCCGCCGCGCTGTCCCGTCTTTCATAAACGATACCGGGGTAGAAGATGAAATCTACCCCTTCATTGATGAGCCACATTACGTGACCGTGTACCAGTTTGGCAGGATAGCAAACAGATTCACTGGGGATGGATTCCATGCCCATTTCGAATACTGCCTTGGAAGAATAAGGGGAAAGCACTACTCTGTAGCCCAGCTTTGTAAAGAAGGTATACCAGAAGGGGTAATCCTCAAACATATTCAGCACACGGGGGATACCCACAGTGCCCTTTGTCGCCTGTTCCGCCGTCAGGGGTTCGTAATCGAACAGTCTGTGGCGTTTATATTCATACAGGTTGGGTGCAGGATCTTCGATCTTTTCCTTGCCCAGACCTCTTTCACAGCGGTTGCCTGTGATGAAGCGTCTGCCGCCGCTGAACAGGTTGACCGTCAGCAGGCAGTGGTTGGTGCAGCCCTGACATCTTGCCATATTGGACTGAACCTCCAGTGCGTTCATTTCTTCCCGGCTGATCAGTGTTGTCTGATAGCCCGCTGTATATTTATCCCTAGCGATCAGACCAGCACCGAAGGCACCCATGATGCCTGCGATATCGGGGCGGACAGCCTGTCTGCCGCTAATCATTTCAAAGCTTTTCAGTACGGCATCGTTATAGAAGGTACCGCCCTGTACTACCATGGATTTGCCCATAGCCTTGGGGTCAGAAATCTTGATGACCTTCAGCAATGCGTTTTTGATAACGGAATAAGCCAGACCTGCGGAAATATCCGCTACCTCTGCGCCCTCCTTCTGGGCCTGTTTTACACGGGAATTCATAAATACCGTACATCTGGAGCCCAGGTCGATGGGGTTCTTTGCAAACAGTGCCACCTTGGCGAAATCCGCTACGGAATAATTCAGGGATTTTGCAAAGGTTTCGATGAAGGAACCGCAGCCGGAGGAGCATGCTTCGTTCAGCAGAACGCTGTCGATGACATTATCCTTGATGCGGATACATTTCATATCCTGACCGCCGATATCCAGAATGAAGTCTACATCAGGCTTGAAGAACTGAGCTGCCTTATAGTGGGCAACGGTTTCGATATAGCCCAGATCGATCATCAGGGCTTCCTTGATGAGCCCTTCGCCGTAGCCTGTCACGCAGGAATTGCGAATAACAACATCCTCCGGCATCAGGTCGTACATTTCATTCAGGCTCTTCATGACAACATTCAGAGGGTTGCCTTCATTGCCTGCATAGAAGGAATAGAGCAGGTCGCCGTCCTTGGAAACCAGAGCCACTTTGGTGGTGGTAGAGCCGGCATCGATGCCCAGGAACGCATCCCCATGATAGGTGGACAGGGGGATCCGTTTTACTTTATCTTTGTCATGGCGTTCCTTGAAGGCTGCATAGTCTGCCTCATCCTGAAACAGGGGTTCCATACGGGAAACCTCTGCTGTCAGTTCCACGCCTGCTTCCAGCTTTGTCAGCAGATTATCAAAATCCAGTGTTGCTTCGCCTTTATTGGAAACGGCTGTGCCGTAGGCTGCGAACAAATGGGAATTTTCGGGAATGATGGTGGTTTCGTCTGTCAGCTTCAGAGTTTCGATGAAACGCTGGCGCAGTTCAGACAAGAAATGCAGGGGGCCGCCCAAAAATGCCACATGACCGCGGATGGGTTTCCCGCAGGCCAGACCTGCAATCGTCTGGTTAACAACGGCCTGGAAAATGGAAGCCGCCAGGTCTTCCTTTTTTGCGCCCTCGTTAATCAGGGGCTGGATATCTGTTTTCGCAAATACACCGCAGCGGGATGCAATGGGATAAATGACTTTGTAGCCCTTTGCCAGCTCATTCAGACCTGTAGCGTCTGTCTGCAGGAGGCTTGCCATCTGGTCGATGAAGGAGCCTGTACCGCCGGCACAAACACCATTCATTCTCTGTTCTACATTGCCGCCTTCAAAGTAGATGATCTTGGCATCTTCACCGCCCAGTTCGATGGCTACATCGGTCTGAGGGGCAGTTGCTTCTACGGCATTTGCTGTGGCAACAACTTCCTGAATGAATTCCACGCCGATGGCCTTTGCCAGAGCAACACCGCCGCTGCCTGTAATCATGGCAGAGAAAAGCACATTGCCGATCTCTTCCTTGGCTTCTTTCAGGATATCCTTTACTGTTTTTTTGATTTCTGAGAAGTGTCTTCTGTATCTGCTGAATGCAATTTTATTCTCTTCATCGGCCAGAACGACTTTGACTGTTGTGGAACCGATATCGATGCCCATTTTATATGTATTGTCATTAAGATACTGCACTTTTCACACCTCCATCTGTATACTTACTGTTTTCCTCTGCGGAAATATCCTTCCACATCTGATATTGTATTTTTTTATATTTTTCTTCGTCATCAATGCTGTCATCCAGCACCTTCAGTGCCAGAATGCCATCCTGCATTGCCAGGATCATGGTGACGTAATTGTCTAAATCAAGGGTTTTGGTGACTTCTCCCCGCATCTGTCCCCGTTCCAGGATCTGATGCAGCATTTTGCCCTTCTTCTGATTGAAGGCTTTATAATACCCTGCCACTTCAGGGAATTTCTTCATCCCTTCATAGATGAGGAAATAAAAATTGCGGAAGGGAATCTCTTTGCCAAGCATAGCCTGATAATTGGCAAAGCGCTGGGGCTGGAAAAAGCACTTCCAGAGCAGTTCCCCTGTAAAGGCGTCTTTTCTGTTTTCTTCCCATGCTTTCTGCATTTCCTCCGCAGTACAGGCAAAATAAGGGTGGATATATTTTTCGATGACCCTCTCGTCCAGATCTTCTCTGCTCTTAAAGGAATAATAGAAGCCGCCTTTGGTCAGGCCTGCTTCCCGGATGATCTCATTGGTGGAAACTTCGGAAAACCCTTTCTCCAGAAACATGGCAAAGGCCATTTCCAATATTTCATTTTCTGTTTTCAAATGGGTTCCCTCCTTCCCGTTTATCGCATTTTCTTGCCGGAAAGCCCGCTGCCGCAACCCTGTGCCGCCCGGAAAAACTTCCACGACAAATATCAGACCACTCGGTCTGTTACTCATTTTATTATATTCGCGCGTCCAAAATTTTCAATATTCGGGCCCGTTAAAATCCCGTTAAAAACGCATATATACAGGGAAAATGATACATTTCGGGGATTTTTGTCACACAAAAGAACCCCTTTCCCGCAAAAAAGAATGCGCCGCCGCCACAATTGGATTTACGCTTTGTGGAAGCAACGCATTGCAATTCTTTTCTATGCTTTTTTATTCTGCCGCTACGATCTCTTCGATCTTTTCCAGCTGATGGGCAATGATCTGATTGCCTGTCTTGATGCAGACCAGATTCACCTGATTCAGCCCGATAAATTCCCCTTCGATGACATTTTTCTGAATCGTTGTCACCTTGATCTTCATGCCCCGGGTAAATTCCTTGCCCCGGAAGGTGATGCTGTCGATGGGGAACAGCTCCTTGCAGCGGTCTACCGCCTGTCTGTCCAGGGTCTTGATGACATAGGTCTTTTCGCCATTTTTCCTTCTCTCTTTCCAGCGGGCATAAACACGATAAATATAAGTGACAACATAAGCCACACTGGCGGCGAACAGATACTGCTGCCAGCCCAGACTGGAAAATCCTTCGATCATTCTCTCCACTTGTCATCACTCCTTTCTAAGTAAAGTCGATCGTTATAAAATCGATCGCCGTTATTTCTTCAAAACCTGGTAAATATCCCGCTTGGAAACGCCCCGATCCTTGGCAGCCTGCTTCATGGCATCTTTTTCGCTCATGCCCTGATCCATATAGCGCTGCACATGCTCCTCCACGGAAATGCTTTCCCAGCTTTCCATTTCCTCCTGCCGCTGGGCTTCCAGAGAGAAGCCCTCACAAACCAGAACGAATTCCCCCTTGGGCGGGTTTTCCTTAAAATATTTCAAGTGTCCGCCGATGGTGTCTCTGCGGACTTCTTCGAATTTCTTCGTCAGCTCCCTAGTGGCTGCCATCTGCCGTTCTTTCCCAAACAGCTCTGCCAGTTCTTCCAGGGTATCTGTCAGGCGGTGGGGGGCTTCGTAGAAGATCATGGTACGGTGTTCCCGTTCCAATGTTTTCAGGATCGCCTTCCGTTCCTTTTTATCGGGAGGCAAAAAGCCCTCGAATACGAACCGTCTCGTATCCAGACCGGAAAGCACCAACGCCACCACTGCCGCCGAAGCACCGGGGGCCACGGTCACAGGCACACCGGCATCGTAGCACAGCTTCACCAAATCTGCACCGGGGTCGGAAATGCCGGGCATCCCTGCATCCGTCACCAGAGCAATGCTTTCCCCTGCCAGCAGCCGTTCCACCAGCACAGGCCCTTTTGTCACCTTGTTATGCTCATGGTAGCTGGTCATGGGGGTCTTGATCTCAAAATGGTTCAATAATTTCAATGTATTGCGGGTATCCTCCGCAGCAATCACATCCACGCTTTCCATCAGCTTGATGACCCGCAATGTGATGTCATCCAGATTGCCGATGGGCGTGGCGCAAAGATATAATGTCCCTATCATACGATAATATAAACAGGCGGTGCTTAAACGCTGATTGGCGCAGCCCGCATAGAAAATACTTTTTCGAGTTGTTGAGCCTGCGTCTCTACGAGAAAAAGTTTTTTCTATGGAAGGGCAAATGCGCCTTCCCTTATTCCAATAGTGCTTTTCTAAATCACGCCTGTCCCTTTCCATAATAGATTTCAAAAATTTCTTCGGTGTATTCATTGGGTGCTTTGTAAATCACCAAGGGTGCATCCACCTTCACCATAGGCTTGCCGCCCCTGGCCGCTTCCACCAAAACCATAGTAGGCTCTTTATCCGCATAGGGCTGCACAAAACGGATGCGTTTGGGTTCCAGCTTATACTGCCGCAGCAGCACCATGATATCCGTCAGACGATGGGGTCTGTGGATCATGTAAAATCTGCCCAAAGGCTTCAGTGTTTTTGCCGCTGCCGCCACCACATCCTCCAGGGAACAGAGAATTTCATGCCTGGCAATGGCTTTCGCTGCAAAGGGGTTCACCAGACCGCCCCCTTCGTTCATATAAGGTGGATTGGAAGTCACCACATCGAAGGTGGAGCCGCCGAAAATCTGCACCGCTTCCTTGATATCCCCTTCTCGGATGGAAACCCGTTCCTCCAATTCGTTCAGCAAAACACTACGGTTCGCCATTTCCGCGCTTTCCGGCTGGATCTCCAGCCCTGTGAAATGGGCCCCTTCCGTCTTTGCCGCCAGCAAAATGGGGATGATGCCTGTTCCGGTACCTAAATCCAGCACCTTTTCCCCCTTTTTCACCTTGGCAAAGCCGCTGAGAATGACTGCATCCACGCCGAAGCAGAACCGTTTGGGGTCTTGAATGATAAGATGACCGTCCCGATGGAGGTCATCCACCCGTTCATGGGGATGGATGGTGATATCAGTCCTCATAAGCCTTCAATTCCTCCGGAATGGGTTCCTGCTGTTTGCGTTTTTTCTTGGAACGGATCAGCTTGATCTCCTCCAGATGGTAGAACCCGATGGTAGGGGGATCGTTTTCCGCTTTCCGCACTGCCGCCTTCACCTGCTGCATCAGCACGTTGGTGGAGAGAATTTCCCCGGTGCCGTCAGGGGTGGAGATGATATCGCCCACACGGGGCAGCTTCTTATTCAGCTCTTCGTAAACATCTTCTTCATATTTCAGGCAGCACATCAATCTGCCGCAGATGCCGCTGATCTTTGTGGGGTTCAGGGACAGGTTCTGTTCCTTCGCCATTTTGATGGATACAGGCTGGAAATCCCCTAAAAATGTGGCACAGCACAGGGGTCTGCCGCAGATGCCGATGCCGTTGAGCATCTTTGCTTCGTCACGGACGCCGATCTGACGCAGTTCAATACGCATACGGAACACCGCCGCCAGTTCCTTGACCAATTCTCTGAAATCCACTCTGCCGTCGGAGGTGAAATAGAAAATGAGCTTATTTCTGTCAAAGGTCATTTCCACATCCACCAGCTTCATATCCAAGCCCAGACGGGCGATTTTTTCCAAACAAATATCGAAGGCTTCTCTTTCTTTCTTGTGGTTGTTTTCCACCGTTTTTGCGTCTTCCTTCGTTGCCTTTCGCATCACCTGCTTCAGAGGGGATACGATGGCTTCTTCGGGCACCATCGTATTGCCTTTGATGACAGTGCCGTATTCCACACCTCTCGCCGTTTCCACGATGGCGCCGTCTTCTTTTTCCAGCTTCAGGCCGGCAGGGTCAAAATAATACATCTTGCCCGCCTTTTTGAAACGGATACCTACTACTTCAATCATGCAACAGTCTCCTTTAAATCCATCAGCATGACCTCTATGGTCAGCCGAAAATTTGCGTTCATCGCCAGCCGCCTTCTCGCTTCTCTGACGGCTGCCGCTTTTTTCGCCAGTCGTTCCGCAGGCTCCTTCGCCATGCGGAAAATGGCGTCTTTCTTATCTTTCTGGATGAGGTAACGTTCCTCCCGCAGGCTTTTCGCCGCCAGCAGATCCCGATACCACAATTCCATAATATCCAAAAACCGCAGGTCATTTTTATAGACCTCCAGATCTTTTGCAAGCAAATATGCCTCGCCCTCGTTCATAGAAGGCAGGGCTTCCAGTTTTTCTAAAATATCCTGCCGCATTTCCCGGAAGGATTCATCCTCCATCAATTCCAGTGCCTGACCGATGCGCCCCTGGGCATACGCCGCTAGAACATGGCTTTCTTCTGCTGAAAGAAACGCCTTTTTCATCAGATACTCTGAAACGGTCTCCTCGGAAAGGGGGCGAAGTTTCATCGTCACCACACGGGAAAGGATGGTCTGCAAAAATGCCTCTGCCCGTTCCGCCAAAAGCAGGAACACCGCATAGGCAGGCGGTTCCTCCAAGGTTTTGAGCAGGGCATTTTGGGCCTGCACATTCATGGTATCCGCCTTTTCGATGATATAGATTTTTTTGTCATACTGATACGGCTTCACATCCACCGTTTCCAAAATCTGCTCCCGGATATCGTCTACCAGCAGGTTCTTTTTCTCCCCCCGCACATAGATGATATCGGGATGGTTGCCGCTGTCGAAAGCCTGACAGCTTCTGCAGGAACCGCAGGGTGCGTTTCCCGTAGCTTCACATTGCAGCGCTTTGGCAAAGGTGTTGGCGATCAGCCGTTTTCCTGCCCCTGCGCCGCCCAGAAAAAGATAGGCATGGGAAACCTTTCCGCCGGCAACAGCCCGCTTCAGCTGCTCCACCATGGGCGCATTTCCCCAGATCTCCTGAAATGTATACAAATCCGCCCGCTCCTTTCCTGTGCTCCGTTTCGAGGACGGCAAAGCAGCCGCCCAAACCTTCTAAATTAGTATTTGTGGAACTGTTCCACATCCAGCACGAATACTGTGGCACCGCCGACCTTAACTTCGATGGGCGCAAGGATGAAACCATGCATAGCGCCGCAGGAAGAGGGCAGTGTTGCATACTGGGTACGTGCTTTGCTGTTTTCTTCGATGATCTTCAGGGCTTCTTCCACTTTATCCGCTTCCACACCGGTCAGCAGTGTTGTATTCCCTGCCCTCAGGAAACCGCCTTTTGTGGACAGTCTGGTCACCTGAAAGCTTGCTTCGTTCAGATGGGAGATGACTTCACCCGCATCTTCGTCCTGAATGATGGCAATGATGAGTTTCATAAAAACCCCTCCTTATCTATGGCTCAAAAGCCGAATAATCTGTCTAACTGTTTTTTGATATCGGCGAAAACCGCTTCCGCAGGTCTGTCCGCGTCGATATCGGCAATCCTGCCGCCGCTTTCCTTCGCCAAGGTCAGATAGCCTTCGTATACCTTTTCATGGAAGGCTGCCTTTTCCTGCTCCAAGCGGTCTAAGGTATGGCCGTCCTGCTGATTTTTCCGTGCCATGCCCGCCGCAGGGGTGATGTTCAGGAAAATGGTCAGGTCCGGTTCCTTGCCGCCGGTGGCAATGCGGTTCACCTCTGCCACCATATCGCCCAAGCCTCTGCCGAAGGCCTGATAGGCAATGCTGGAATCGGTGAAACGATCGGAAAGAACGGTCTTGCCTGATGCCAAAGCAGGGAGTATCTTTTCCTCCACATGCTGGGCACGGGATGCGGCATAAAGCAGCATTTCCGCTCTGCCCGTCAGTGCTTTGTTGGCAGGGTCCAGGATCAGCTCCCTGATTTTTTCCGCCACAGGGGTGCCGCCGGGTTCCCTGGTCAGGAGGACTTTCTGTCCCTTCGACTGCAAATATGCTTCTATTTTTTTGATCTGTGTGGATTTGCCGCTGCCGTCGCCGCCTTCCACGGAAATAAAATAGCCTTTCATGGAACACCTCTGTGGAAAAATGTCTGAAACTTCACCTTCGGCAAAAGTGCGCCGGGAAATGGGTACACTCTTGCTAATTGTATATTATAACACATGCAATGGGCAGAATCAAAGGAAAAGGGAAGAAAACGGCTCTAAATTCGTGTTCTCAAAACTCCCAGAAAATAGAATTGGACTCATTCGAGCCAAAACCACAGTCATGCAAACCCGCTGCTCGCCCGTTTGGAACTGTCTCGGCAAAACAAAAATGCCCCTCAAAATTAAGTTTGAAAGGCATTTTCTTCTGTATTCGTTTTTTCCACGCCGACCAATTCATCCACCGTTACATCCAATGCATTTGCCAGCTGAATCAAAACATCAATCGAGGGTTCGTTTCTTCCGCTTTCATAATTGGCTATGGCAGTATATCCATATTGCACACATTTCGCCAGCTCTGTTTGGGAATACTTTTTCTGTTTTCTATATTTCTTTAAGTTTTTTGCAAAATCAGACATAATGCCCTCCTCAATTTTATGCACTTAAATTAAGTGCATTTTCAAAATCATACCATATTTTTCACCTAATATAAATACAAAATTAGTGCATTTTAAGTGAAAAGAGAGGGCTATTATGAAAAATCAAAAACATATTAGTATTCGTATTGAAGAGGATACCCTTAAAAAATTTCATTATGTGTCCAAATATAATGGTCGTTCCGCCAGTGGTCAGATTATGTACCTCATCAACCAATGTATTCGTGACTTTGAAAAAGAACAAGGCAAAATCGAATTAGACGAAACAAAGGAAATGGGCTAACCATGAATACTATAACAGCAATCAGAAACCGAATTTTGCAGCTTTGCGATGAACGTAATCTGACGATCAATAAATTAGCAACGATTTCCGCACTGCCTCCTTCTTCCGTGAAAAGTATACTTTACGGAAACAGCCAAAACCCAAAGATTTTAACAATCAAATTGATTTGTGACGGTCTGGATATGACATTGGCAGAATTTTTCGACACCCCAGAATTCAATAGCTTAGAACAGGAAATCAAATAACACAGAAAGGACAGCATAATCCGTCCTTTCTTTTTTTGCCATCAGCCTTCTCTGCCCCCGCGCAGGGAATTCTCCTCAGAAATATTTAAAACACGAAGTGTTTTTCCTATTTCTGAGGAGATTTACCGAGGGAAGGGGGCAGTTCGAGAACCCCCATGTACTAACTTGAAAGGAGCAGTCCGAGAATCCCCATGCACCAACTTGGATGGGACAGCTCCAAACGGGTGGGCAGAAGGTTTGCCCTACCTCCTCTTTGGCTCGAATGAGCCCAGCTTTATTTTCTTGAGCCTTCGAGAACTTAAATTTCAGGCGAAAGCCATCATCTCACCATCTTAATAATCAATAACTTCTGCCCCGGATAAATCAAATCAGGATTTTCGATATCATTCACCGCCAGAATATCATTGACTGTTGTGCGGTATTTTTTCGCAATTTTCCAGAGAGAATCCCCCTTCTGCACCATATAGATGACTGCCCCCGCCATGGGCATGCTTGCCGTTTCCTCATCCACGGTGATATCCTTCACCGTTTCCGCCGTTTCCTGCCGTGTAACCATCGTTTCCATGGTCACCGTGGCCCGCAGTTCCCCTTCCCGTTCGGAAAGCATCTGAAAATCGATATCCTCCAGCCGCAGGGACACATTCGCTTCGTCCCCTTGTTCCACACCCCGCAGCTCCATCATCTGCCCAAAGGGGATGCCCCGCCGCAGCATGCACAAAGGTTCCTCGTCCGCCTCACAGTCATAGAGGATATCCGCCGTCAGAACACCCTCCACTTCCACA
The DNA here is from genome assembly GCA_004557645.1 of [Eubacterium] saphenum. Lineage (GTDB taxonomy): Bacteria > Bacillota > Clostridia > Lachnospirales > Anaerotignaceae > Anaerotignum_A. Next base: position 64,317 of record SFGI01000004.1, read on the forward strand.
TTATCCACCACAGTCCGTGCTTCGGAAAGGCGCACCTCTCCCCAGACTTCCTCTGCCCGCAGCATGGGTCTTTCCCCATTTTCCAGCTGGATACGTTCCTTTACGATAAACTGATTCTTGCCGCTGCCCACGGTCACGGGATAGGTGATGACCTCTTTTTCCAGATTGACTGTGCCCTTTGGCGCATAAGCATCCTGCAAAATTTCCTGTTCCACGGCTTCTTTGCCGTTCAGCTGCGCCCCGATGGTCACATCCACCGCCACCTGTCGGGCTTCTCCGTCCTCGTCCGCCATGGGGGTCAGCTTGGCTTCCTCCACTGTCAGGCTGCCGTTCAGCTCTGTTTTAGGATCGATCTCGTCCCCCTCCAGATAGCCGTTGAAGGGGATCTTTTCGCTGAAGCTGCCCAGATTTCCTTCCCCATCCATATAAAGCATGGAAACTTTCAGGTTTCCCCGCACCATGACTTTCCCGTCCATGGCCCGCATATCCTGTTCCGTCAGTTCTACCCCTTCCCACAGCACTTCGGCAATTTCCGGCTTGGATGCGGAAAGGTTCAAATCTTCCTTTACAGTAAATCGGTCTTTCAATGTGACCGTATCCCGCTCCATCCGCAGGTTCCCTCTCAGGCATTCGATGCCTTCCCCCGTCACGCCGCTCAAAATCTCCGCACGCTTCTGCTGTTCCGCTTCTGCTTTCATCTGGATGACCGCCTTCACGCCGATCTTTCTGTCATTGATGATCTGGCAGTCCAAATGCTCCAGTTCCGCCTCCAGTTCCACATCCATGTCCTTTTCCAGCCCGTCAATATGTAAAAAATCCTCCAGGGGCAGGCTGGCTTTCATGGCATAAAGGGGCCGCTCCCCGTTTTTTGCCCGATAGAGGACAGAAACCTCCATCTCCCCAGAAAAAGAAATGCGGTCGTCGGTGATGCGTTTTTCCCGAATGTTTACTTTCCCTTCGCACCGCAAAATTTCCTGCAGGTCAGGCTTGCTGTCGGGCACGATCATGTCCCCCTCCAGCAAGATCTGAGAGGACTGCTTCCCCGCTGTATCCTTCCAATTCATATCCATCGTTTCTTTCGCCAATGTCAACGGCATAAAAACCCTCCTATTCATAAAAGAATGTCCTAACAAATCCACCCTTTGTCTCTATGCAAATATATGAAAGGAAGTGGGTTTTATGCAAAAAAAGAAGGGCATTTCCGCCCTTTTGCCCTTGCCAAATCCCCTTCTCTCCTGTAGGATGAAGGAAATATGAGTATTTGTGCAGCATCTTCTGCTTTATATGAAAATTTCGCAAGAAAGGAGTACCCCATGGATATCCAGAAATATCAAGCCTTTTTGAAGACCATTGAATATGGCAGTATCACCAAAGCCGCCGAAGTCCTTTCCTATTCCCAATCCGGTGTCAGCCGTATGATACAGGAGGTGGAAAAGGAACTGGGGCTTTCCCTGCTGGAACGGGGACGGGGCGGCGTCCGCCTGACCTCCGAAGGCATCAAGCTGCTCCCCCAGATGAAAACCCTCTGCAGTGCCTATCAATCCCTGCAGCAGCAGGCAGATGATCTGAAGGGACTGGAAACAGGCCTTATCCGCATCGGCACCTTTTCCAGTGCGGCCACCCATTGGCTGCCCAATATCATCAAAGAATTCCAAAAAAATCATCCCAATATCGAATACGAACTGCTTTTGGGGGACTATCGGGAAATCGAAACATGGATACAGGAGGGAAGGGTGGACTGCGGCTTTCTTCGCCTGCCGACCCTGCCGGAATTGGACACCATATTTCTGGAACAGGATGATTTTCTGGCCATTCTACCGAAAAACCATCCCTTGGCAGATGCGGAGCATGTCTCCCTGAAAGACCTGTGCCAAGAGCCTTTCCTCCTTCTGGAAAAGGATAAAAATACAGAAATCGCAGACTTTTTCCGTCAGCATACCCTTTCTCCCAATGTACATTTCACCACTTGGGACGATTATGCCGTTCTTTCCATGGTAGAATGTGGGCTGGGTGTCAGCCTGCTGCCCCGTCTGATTTTGCGGCGGAATCCTTATGGCGTGGCAATCAAGGAACTGGAAACGCCCATCCATCGAAACATCGGCCTTGCCCTGCGGGATCGGAACACTGCCCCCTTGGCGGTAAAACGTTTTCTGGACTATCTTTCTTATCGCTAAATTTCTTCGTCGAAATCAGGATTTCGACGAGTTGAGACAAAAGAAGAAACAAACGGGTTCGTTTCCCGAACCCTTCCGCTGATTGAAAAGCCCTATTTCTGCTTTATATCCTGACATATTCCTCTGTTTTTTTTCTGACCCGTTTTCCTGCCAGCTCCGCATACATGGCGCCGCCCAAAATCAACGCCGCTCCTGCCATCTGCATGGGAGCCATGCTTTCCCTCAGCAGAACCGCAGAAAGCACCACTGCCGCAAAAGGCTCCAGATAGCCGCAGATGGCTACCGTCTGCACCGACAGCCTTCCCATGGAGGAAAGATAAAAATAGCAGCCAATGCCCGTCAAGCCGCCCAACAGCAGCACAAAGGGCCAGCTTCCCCCGGGCACCTCCGTAGGCAGTCCCCCACGGAACAGCAGAAACGCTGTCACCACCAGGAAGCTAATGGTGATCTGCCACATGGGATTTTCCACCCCGGTGATATGAGGTGTTTTCTTATTGGCAATGACAAGCACCGCATACATCACTGCAGACAAAATGCCGCAAAGCATCCCCCAAAGGGTCTTGCCTTCCTGCAAGGCCTGCCCGTTGATGCAGAGTAAGCCCGTCAGCACTGCCAGAAAGCCGATGCATTTCTCCCGGGTCAGTTTCTCCTGAAACAAGATAGGACCCAACGCCATGACGATGACTGTGCCGCAATAGCACAAAAGGGTTCCTGTTCCTACGCCTACCTGCTGAAAGGCTTCATACAGGAACAGCCAGTTTCCCCCCGTTGCCATCCCTGCGATGATCAGAAAGCCAAACTCCCTTTTATACTGCAGGGCATTGCATTTTTTCCGCAGCAGCAGAAAAAGAGCGATCAAAATCAGCCCGGCAATGCCCGCCCGGAAGAAAACGATCTCCTGACTAGTCAGATCGATCTTGCTGGCTACAATGCCATTGGTACCAAAAATCAGTACCGCCGCAATATATTTCCAAAAATCTTTTCCCATGCTATCCCTTCTTTTCTGCAAAATTCTTTTCTATACTGTACCACAAAAAATACAATAAGAAAAACGCATGTTTTACATATTTCCCATGACGATTTCGCATAAAAAAGCACATTCCATTTGGAATGTGCTTTTTTTATATTTTGCCAAATTCATGGAACGGATAGATCCGGAAAAACACCTTTCCCTTCAAATCCTCGCAGGAAATGACGCCCATATTGCGGCTGTCATAGCTGCTCTGGCGGTTGTCCCCCATGACAAATACCGTATTCTCCGGCACTGTCATATCCACCAGTCCATCGGTCACGCCATTTGCATAGTCCTCCTGCAAAAGTTCTCCGTTCACTTCCACGCCATCCTCCAAAATGCGAATGGTGTCCCCTTCCGTGGCAATGATCCGTTTTACCACGGTCTTGCTGCCATCCGCGTCATAATAATGGAACATGACGATATCGCCCTTTTCATAATTCCCCTGCAGTGCCGCAAATCGATTCATCAGCACGATCTCGCCGTCGCCCATGGTGGGCTCCATGGAGCTGCCCATCAAACGCATGGGCCAGCAGAAAAAAAACAGTACCACAATGATGATCGCCGCCCGCAGGATCGCTTTTCCCCATTCTTGTATTGATTCTTGCACTTTATCCCAACCTTGCTCTTTTTTTCAATGAAAGTCATTTTCTGTCTCTCTTTCCATAATAGTATACGAGATTCGACAAAAAGGTGCAAGGCTATTTCTATGGTAATTTCTTTCAAAGAGTCTGGGGCAGATTCTTTTTCAAAAGCCCCAGAAGCAGCATCCCCACCACAGCACCCAGGATGACTGCTGTCAAAAAGCCAAAGGGATGGCTGATCACAGGCAGGACGAAAACGCCGCCATGGGGTGCCCGCAGGGCACAGCCGAAAAACATGCTCAGCCCACCAGCCACTGCGGAGCCAATGATACAGGAAGGCAGTACCCGCAGGGGGTCTGCCGCCGCAAAGGGGATGGCCCCTTCTGTGATAAAGCATGCCCCCATGATAAGGTTCGCTACGCCGGATTGTCTTTCCTTTTCGCTGAATTTATTGCGGAAAACGAACACCGCCAAGGCCAGCGCCAGAGGAGGCACCATGCCCCCGGCCATGACTGCCGCCATGATCTGAAATTCATCACTGGCTAAAGAAGCCGTACCGAATACGTAGGCCGCCTTATTGATGGGGCCGCCCATATCCACACTCATCATGCCCCCCAAAACCACGCCCAAAAGCACACGGCTGCTGGTGCCCATCCGTGCCAGCATACCATACAATGCTTCATTCAGCCATGCCACAGGGGGATTGATGATGATTTGAATGAGTACCCCCATGAGGAAGATGCCAAAGACAGGATAGAGCAAAATAGACTTGATGCCTTCCAAGGAACGGGGCAATCTATCGAAAAGCTTCCGCAGACCAAGGATCAGATATCCCGCCGCAAAGCCTGCCAGCAGCGCCCCCAGAAAGCCGCTGCCCCCCTCCTTCGCCAGAAAGCCCCCTACAAAGCCCGGCGCAAGGGCAGGCCTGTCCCCAATGCTCATGGCGATATAGCCTGCCAGAATGGGCAGCATAAAGCCAAAGGCCGCATCCCCAATGGCCTTGAAAAAAGCCGCCCGGGGCAGATTGGAGCCGAAATTGGCAGGGTCGATGCTGTAATCATCCAACAGGAAGGCCAATGCGATCAGGATACCGCCGCCAATGACAAAGGGCAGCATGTGGGAGACCCCATTCATCAGGTCTCGATACACTTTATTGCCCTTTCCCCTCTTTTCTTCTCTTGGGCTGGGTGCTTCCGCCTCTGTTCCGCCGCCGTATAGGGGTGCTTCCCCTTGTATGATCTTGCTCAAAAGGACATCCGGCTTGCGGATGCCATCCGTCACAGGCACCTGCAGCACCTTTTTCCCGCGGAATCTTGCCATTTCCACATTTTTATCCGCCGCAATGATGATGCCTTTGGCCTCTTTGATCTCCTCCGCCGTCAGCACGTTTTTTGCGCCGCCACTGCCGTTGGTCTCTACCTTGATGGTGATACCCATTTCTCTTGCCTTGTTTTCCAGGCTTTCCGCCGCCATAAAGGTATGGGCGATGCCCGTGGGGCAGGCGGTCACAGCCAGCACATCATAGCCAGCTTTTCCTTCTTCTGCAGGCCTATCAAAGCGTTTTTCCTCCTCCGCAGAGATGATCTTTAAAAATTCGGAAGGATGTTTCGCCTCCATCAGCTTTTTCCGAAAATCCTCGTCCATCAGCATAGCCGCCAGCCGTTCCAGCACCTCCAGATGCAGATCAGTCCCGTTTTCCGGCACAGCGATCATAAACAGCAAATGAGCATCCTGCCCGTCGGCACTTTCAAAATCTACCCCTTCGGGCACCACCATTGCAGCCAGTGCCGCCCGTTTCACGGCATTGCTTTTTCCGTGGGGGATGGCAATGCCTTCGCCGATGCCCGTGGTGGAAAGTTTTTCCCGTTCCAGAATGGCCTGTTTGAATTTTCCTTTATCCTTCAGATTGCTGCTTTTCGCCAACAGCTCCACTAGCTGGTCGATGGCAGCATTTTTCCCCCGCGGCTTCTTCCCGATAGCAATGCTTTCTTTCTGCAACAGTTCCGAAATCCTCATATTGGCCTCCTTCAGCGGCCTGCTTCCCGAAGGAACTATTCCGTGCCGCTGGTTATTTTGATTTTTTCATCATATAGTCTTCGAATTTCTTCCCCTGTTGCCAATGTTTCACAAAAGGCGCTGGCGCTCCCCGCCGCAACGCCCCAGCCCAAGGCTTCCTTGTAGCTGCCCGTTTTCAGCCAGCCCGCCACAAAGCCGCCTACCATAGAATCCCCTGCCCCCACAGAATTGACCACCTTCCCCCGGGGTGCTTCTGCAAATAAAGCATCCCCGTCGGAGGTCAGCAGGACTGCCCCTTCTGCCGCCAGAGAAATGAGCACATTTTTCGCCCCCATTTCCTGCAGCCGTTTCCCTTGGGAAATAATTTCCTCCTTGGTGAATAGTCGGCTCTGCGCCAGTTCCTCCAGCTCCTGATGGTTGGGCTTGATGAGAAAAGGCTCATAACGTAAGGTTTTCAGCAGCACCTCTCCCGTAGCATCCACCACGGTATAGATGCCCCGCCCTTCCAACAGATCCAATATCTTTTCATAAAAATCCTTGGGCAAAGAAGGAGGGATGCTGCCGGAAATAATGAGCATATCTCCCTTTTGCAGGGCGTTGATCTTCTCCAAAAGCTGCTCCATCGCCGCCTGATCCACCGCAGGCCCGCCGCCATTGATCTCGCTTTCCTCCTGCCCCTTCAGCTTCACGTTGATGCGGGAAAATCCCTTGGCAAGGCGCACAAAATCCGTCCGACAGCCCTGCTCCTTCAGGTCTGCCTCAATGAAATCCCCTGTAAAGCCTGCCAGAAATCCCAAGGCCCGATCGGCCACCCCAAGATTCTGCAAAATAATGGCTACGTTGATGCCCTTCCCGCCAGAAAAGACTGCCTCACCCATAGCACGGTTCACCATGCCCAGGCGGAATTCTCCCATCTGCACCACATAATCCACCGAAGGATTCACTGTCAGTGTGTAAATCAAATCCATCCCTCCTGATTCTCGCTCCTGTTTTCCCTAGTATACCCGTTTCCTGCTTTTTCATCAGAAATTCAAAAACCCTTTGTATCCCGAAGGAGCCAAAGGGTTCTGTTTCACGTTTTACATCTGCTTTCTGACCGTCTTATATTCATCCTCCAGGCGATAATAGGGGCATCCTCCCTGAAAAGAATCTGTCAGGAATTTTTCCATTTCATCCTCATCCAGATTTACCTCACAAAAGTATTCCTCAAATTCCTCATCATATCCAAAATACATACAAGTTTCACAATTCGACTGCATGTTCTCTCTCCTCTCGATTTTCTTTTCTTCTTTCCAAAGCCCCCTGCAGCGCGATCATGCGAGGGCGGTTATATCGCTGTATCAATAGAAAGGGCACATCTGCCCCCAAAGCCAAAATGCCTGTAACGGCAAAAATAATCCAGTCCTGCCGCAGCCGTGGCTGACAAAGAGCATAAAACAGGGGCAAAAAACTGCAGATCACATTGATCTCGTGCCCCACCTCCGCAATGCACATATTTTGAACCACTTCCGCCGGCGTATGCTCTTTTAGTAAAAAATCCTTAGGAAAGTATGTGGGCATCCGATTCTTCCATTTCTTGACTTCCAAGGCCTCATAAAATCGTTTTTCCCACCTGCGGGGCGCAAACCAGGGGCTTTCTGCCCGAATCCTGCCCCGAAAGCAATTTCTCGTTACTGCTCCCACCAAAAGTCGTACGGCAAAATGATAGAAAGTTGTCGCTGCCGTAATAAAGAGGGAAAACCAGCCATCCCAAGGCAAATAAGCGTCCAACAGGAAGAATAGAAGGGTCAGCACGGCAAGGATGACCGTCATTTTTTCAATGTATCTTTTTTCCATCGTTCTTCCCCTCCTGTTCACAGCTTTTTCTCATTATATCACAATTGAAAGGGAATCGCCTGAAAAGCCTCTATTTTTCCTTTGTCGTTGCCGCAAAAAACACCCTCCCGCCAGTCTCAAGCATTTCTTTCACAATGAAAAAGCACTAAAACCGCCTTGGTCTTAAAGGAGTCCCTATAAGAAAACAAAAAAATCGAAAGAAATGCTTAAAACCAAGCTTTCTTTCGATTTTTTGTTTTCTTATTACGGGGCATCCTCGCAGTGCGGCTTAAGAAATCAATAAAAAATTGAAATACTGTTTTCTTAAGCCGCCACTACATTAGTGCTTTCATTTTGAAATAAAAAAAAGTGGAAGTTACAGGGCTCGAACCTGTGACCCTCTGCTTGTAAGGCAGATGCTCTCCCAGCTGAGCTAAACTTCCACAAAACGACTCAGATGGGGCTCGAACCCACGACCTCCGGCGTGACAGGCCGGCGCTCTAACCAACTGAGCTACTGAGCCATATATAAATGACGAATCGTTTTTAAAAAAATGGCAGGGGCAGAAGGATTCGAACCCTCGACATTTGGTTTTGGAGACCAACGCTCTACCAGCTGAACTATACCCCTGTATAACGGCCTCCCACTTGAGTAGGATCACACCTTCAAAACTGAACACAAGTTGCAATCTCAATCGAATTTACTAGGTCAAGCCCTCGATCTATTAGTATTGGTCAGCTGAACACGTTACCGTGCTTACACCTCCAACCTATCAACCTCATTATCTTTAAGGGATCTTACTTCC
>SFGI01000042.1 GCA_004557645.1 [Eubacterium] saphenum
CTGCAAACAGCCGAATGGCTTTCTTTTTTTGCCTTGTCTCCGCTTCTTCGCGGATATTATACCATAAACAAAAAATCCTAACAAGGGGCATAAATACTCTAAAATCTTCATTTTTCTTAAAATCACCTTAAATTTCACAGAATTTCCATGAAAAAAGGGCGAGAAAATACTCGCCCTTATCCCTTCCTGATATAAAATTATGATTTTGTCGAAAAATGCCGAAGCATCCATCAATATGCCATTTTATCCATGTAGATCATGTATTTGCTTACCATCAGTGTGATCTTGAAGATGATGGCATCATCGAAGTTTCTCAGATCCAGCCCTGTCATCTTCTGCAGCTTATCCAGTCTGTAAACCAGTGTATTTCTGTGGATATACAGCTGACGGCTGGTTTCGGAAACGTTCAGGTTGTTTTCGAAGAATTTGTTGACTGTCGCCAATGTTTCATCATCGAAATCATCCATAGTCAGTCCATGGAGCACTTCTTTGATGAACATACGGCACAGAGGCAGAGGCAGCTGATAGATCAGACGGCCGATGCCCAGTTTTTCATAATTTACGATAAATTTATCTGTTTCAAAAATCTTGCCGACTTCCAGAGCCATCTTTGCTTCCTTATAGGAACGGGAAACATCCTTCAGATCGCTGACGATAGTACCGCTGGAAATATAAACGTGGCTGTTGGTTTCCGCATTCAGGGTTTCTTCGATGGTCTTTGCGATACGGTCGATCTCTTCCGCTGTTTCTTTTTCCCGCAGTTCTTTTACCAGAATGATACTGTGTTCATCTACCGCAGTTACAAAGTCCTTTGTTTTTGCAGGGAAAATGCTGCGTACGATCTCTACCACGTTCATTTCCTTATCGATATTGGTTTCGATCAGGTAAACGATGCGGTGTACGTTATTTTCGATGTGCAGCTTTTTCGCACGGCTATAGATATCTACCAGCAGCAGATTATCCAGCAGCAGGTTTTTGATGAAGTTATCTTTATCATATCTTTCTTTATAGGCCACCAGCAGGCTCTGGATCTGGAATGCGGCGATCTTGCCGATCTGATAGCCGGCTTCATCCTCCCCTTTTACCTGGATGACATATTCGGGTACACCATTATCGTAAATTTTAAAATACTGATAGCCCAGGATCAACTGGCTTTCCGCAGGGGAACTGATGAAATTTTCCACAGCGTCGATCTGACGGCCGATCATATTTTCTTCTGTTGTGGCAATTACCTTGCCCTCTTTTTCCACTACGCTCAATTCCTTACGTGTGATGTTTTTCAACCCATCAATAGTGCTCTGCAAAATCTGATTCGAAATCATCGCCCTCACCTCAATACTTTTTTCTGATTCTTTTCCCGACACTTTTTTCTTGCCACAGAATACTGTATAAAATGCCTAAAAACCTCTTTCTGACGAGGTATCAAATTCACCTAAACCCATTTTATAACAAAATGCCAAAAAAAGAAAGAGGAAATCAAAAAAAAACAGTCAAAATCTCTTTGCGTTTGATTTTTCCATAAAAACGGAGCCCTTTTTTTATGGAAACTGACTCTTGATTTCCTCTGATTGGGATAAAAAAAGTATATTTCCAGACCAAATCAGACGTCATTTTTTACTTTTCCGGAAATCCCTTACCCAAAACTTCCCGCACATCTGTCAAAAGGAAAAAGGCGTTTCGGTCGATATTCATAATAATGCTTTTGACGGAGTGGACTTCCTTTTGAGAAAAAACACAAAAGAGCACTTCCCGTTCCTGTCCGGTGTACTTTCCCGTTGCCGAAAATGCCGTAACCCCTCTGCTCAAATCTGTCAAAAGTGCGGCGGCGATCTCATCGTTTTTGTCAGAAATGATCCATGCCGCCTTGGCATAATTCATCCCTTCGATCACCAGATCGATGAATTGATCGGTGACATAGACCGCTAAAATCGCATACAGTCCTTTCTCCACCCCGAAAAACGCGATGCCCCCCAAAATAACAGCCGCATCCAATATAAAGATAAATTTCGGAATGGAAACGGAACGGAATTTTGTATGCAGCAATGTGGCAGCCAGATCCACACCCCCCGTTGTGGCATCCACCGAAAGCACCAGCCCCAAGCCGATCCCCAGAAAGACCCCGCCGAATACTGCCGCCAGCAGCGGGTCTTTGCTGTATAGTGGAAACAATTCCTCCACATACAGCATCAGGGAAAACAAAGATGCCGTCAAAACACTGCGTCCCATAAAGGCCTTTCCCTTTTGCTTCCATGCCAATAAAAAAAGAGGGGCGTTCAATACGATGTTCACGAACCAAAGGGGTATATGCAGCCCGAACCGTGCCTGTGTCCATGCATCCAGCATGATGCCGATACCTGTGATGCCGCCGGCAACCAGATCCGCATGCTCGAAAAACCCCTCTGCGCCAATGGCCATCAAGGCCGTACCGGCGATCAGATAGAACCAATCCCTCTTTTTTAAAATTTTCATATCCTCACGTCCCTTTCAGGACGCTTTTGCTCAAAAGTCCATCAACGTCCCTTTGTTTTCAGGACTGTCAGCGCAAATTTGGGCAGACGCATCATACGTCTCCATCTTGTGGGCTGTGTGATGAGGCGGTGGAACCATTCCAGACCCAGCTTCTGGAAGATCTTCGGTGCCCGTTTCACATTGCCTGCCATAACGTCAAAGCTGCCGCCAACGCCAATGGCTACCTTTGCCCCAACCAGACGAATATTATCATAGATCCATTTTTCCTGCTTGGGTGCGCCCAATCCTACTAACAGTATGGACGGGGATTTTGTTTTTATGTCTTGGATGATCTTCTTTTCTTCTTTTTCATCGAAGTAGCCGTTGTGTACACCGACCACCTTCAGACCGGGGTATTTTTTCATCATCATCCTTGCTGCTGTAGATGCTACACCGGGGGCACCGCCGAAGAAATAGAAGGTCTCCCCTGTTGCCGCCAGCTCTGCCATCAGGTTCTGGGTCAGGTCATAACCTGCCACCCGTTCCTTCAGGCGGATCTCGCTGTATTTGGATGCCCAAACGACACCGATGCCGTCAGGGATCACCATATCCGCCTCATGCAGGATATTCATCAGTTCTTTATCCTTCTGGGCTTCCATAACGATTTCGGGATTTGGTGTGCAGATGAAATGCTGTCCCTCTTCCGCAAGCATCTTTTTCGCCTTTGCCACAGCCTGTTCCATTGTCACTGCATCAAAAGGTACCCCTAACACATGTGTTTTTTTGCTCATTCCAAACACCCCTTATTTCTTTCTGTGTTCCAACAGTTTCGCCAGATATTTTTCGTTTCTGTGGGCCATCTTTTCCAGTTCCAGTTCCTTCTGTTCCAGCTTCGCCACATATACATCCTTATGGTTGATGACATCATCCACCAACGCCAGTGTTTTTTCCCGATCAAATTCCTTCAGCTTGCCGCCGCTGGGCATATCCAGTTTTTCCAGATAATATTCGATCTTGGGATCGTAAATAAAACCAATGAGAGGCACCCGCTGTCTTGCGGCGAAGATCAGGGTATGCAGGCGCATACTCAGAATGAAATCAGCCTGGGAAATGATGCCCATAACTTCATAGGGAGAATAATTTCCCTTTAAAATATAAGCGTCCTGCTTCATTTTCTTGCGTACTTTTTCGCTGACTGTGATATCATTGGGCATCTGCATCCCCAGGAACACAATGTTTCTGTCGTATTTTTCCACGATGATATCGCACATTTCCGCGAATCTGCCAATAAATTTGTCCATATCCTTCCAGTTGCGGACAGAAACCACTACCATAGGCTTATCCGCAGGCACGCCTTCTCTTTGCAGGATGGCCCGTGCTTCTTCCGCACCAATGCCGTCCATGGTAAATACAGGATCGGCTGTGACAAAGCATTTCTTGGGGTTCACGCCCATGGAAAGCAGTTCTTCATAAGAATTTTCTTCTCGCAATGTAATCAGGTCGGCTTTATTGACCACCTGTTTCACCAGTCTGCGGTTGCGCTTGCCGCTGACCGGGCCGATGCCGTTGGCATAGAGCATGACCTTTTTCCGCATCATCTTCGCCGTAGCTGTGATGGAAAGGTAATACATCAGGGAACGGGTGGAGGTGCTGTCCTGCAGGAGAGAACCTCCGCCGGAAAGGAGCACATCACAGTTTTTGATAGCACGGAGCACATCCCGCACGCCGAAGCGATAAACCGCTTCGATGCCGTATTTTTCCTTGGTTTCCTGGGGTTTATTGGACAGGACGGTGATATGGTAATTATCGCCCATTTCCTGAATATTCTTGTGCATGGAAAGCATGATGGCTTCGTCACCGGTGTTATTAAAACCGTAATAGCCGCTCATCACCACGTTATACTGCGGCACATGGGTTTCCTTCCATGCCGCATCATAGGCACAGATGCAGTCTCCTGCCATTTTTGTCACGGAATAATATTCGAAGATGACCTGTCTGCCGTAGGCACCCATTTTCTGACGCTCCGCATCGGTCAGGTCGTTGAAGGCATGGACCACATCTCTGTAGAGCAGTGCTTCGCTGGAAAGCTCGCATCCACGGCAGCAGAAGTTGTTTTCCTGAGCCAATTCCAGCTTATCCTCTGCAAACAGACCGATATAACCTTCATTCCCTGCCACGATAACAGGTTTTTCCGCCGCCATGGCTTCCAGTGCCGCACGGCTGACGCCAACGAACACATCGCCCACAGCCACCAGTTCATTGATATCTGTTCTGCCGCCGGTCATAGTGATACATTCCCTGCCGATGGCAGCATTGGCTTCCTTCGTTTTTTCCAGCAGTTCGTCAAATACGTCACCGCCGCCGACGATCAGCATTCTCAGTCCGGGGATGGCTTTCGCCAGCTTGGGCCCCAAAGCGATCAACTGTCTTGCCACCAATGCACGGCTTTCATCCATACGGCTGACATAAACCAGTGTTGGTTCTTCTTCCTTCAGTCCAAATTCTGCACGGATCCTGCTCTGGTCTGTATTGGGAGAAAATTTTTCTGTATCGATGCCGTTGATGGTCACGAAAATATCTTCGTAACGCACGCGGTAATTTTCCATCAGATAATCCCGGATATCATCGCTGACCGCAACCACCTTCTGCCCCCAGTTGGAAAGGTATTTCAGGCCCATGCCTGTGTAAAATACCCAATGGGCAGAGGTCACAAAGGTAAAAGCATTTTTCATGCGGACCTTCAGCAGACCGCAGACAAAGCTGGGGATACGCGCATGGGAATGGACGATATCCACCTTTTCTTTTTTGATGATCTTTTTCAGCATGAAATAGGAACGAGCCATTTTCAGTACATTTCTCTGGTTCAGAGGCACCTGATAATGGCGGATGCCCGCTTCTGCCAGTTCCTTTTCATATACGCCGCCGTTGGAAGCAACGATGATATCATAGCCCTGTTTTTTCAGCTCCTTGGAAAGCTCCACCACGTGGGTCTCCGCCCCGCCGATCTCCAGCCCCATCAGAGCCATCAAAATTTTATACTTTTTCATAAGCTGTCCCCCTGTTTACTCCTGAATGCTTGTGATCTTCATAACGGGTTTCGCATATTTTGTTGCCACATTCATTTCAGAATTTGCCTTCATTTCCACGATGCCTTCGGCGAAATAGCCTTCTTCCTTTTCGATGACAGGGCCTTCGATGGTCAGTGTCACACTATAGTAATCAGGAAATTCCACCGCTGTGATGGTGCCGTCATTCTGCAGAACGTTCTTCATAAAAGGCTTGTAATCCACCTTTGTGATGGTGCCCAGGCAGATGCCTGTTTTTTCATCGAAGATCTTGTCCCCTTCGTGGAGGGCATTGACCGTCGCCATACGCACCTCATCGATGAAAGCCGTATAGGTTCTCTGTTCCGCGGAAGCATCCACCCCTGCGGATTCTTCTTTATTCACCACGCCGAATTTGAGCACCGCCACGGCGCACAATGCAACGATCACAACGATAATGAGGATATCTACAATATTTGGTCTTTTCTTTGCCATATCACTCACCATCCCTTACTTCCACAACAATGCCTTTAAAAGCATAGCCTTTGCCTTTGACATTCAATTCCATGCCGACCTTTACTGTGGTGCCTTCCACTGTAATGTCCTTTTCTGTTTCTGTACCATTGCCTTCAATGGTCACATAAATATCGCTGTAACCAGCCACAGGCACTTTTTCGTATTCGCCTGTGGTGCGGTTGAACATGGTCTCTGTGAAAGGCTCTGCCTTTACGTCCGTCACCACGCCCAGATAAGTAGATGTGGAGCTTTCATAGGCATTGCCCCCAACCACAGGGAAGTTTGCCGTTTCCTCCACCACTTCTTTCCCCATGACCACATAGGAATAGGTCTTTGTTTCTGCTGCTGTGTCCGCCTGACTGCCGCCGCCTAGGAACATCTTCGCCCCGACGATGCCCGCAGCGATGACCAGCAGGATCAGTATCATATCCACGATATTGAAAATACCGAATAGTTTTCTGTTTTTCATTTTCTTGCCTCCAGATAGAGTTTTTCGATTCTTCTTGTCATCTTATCCGCCAGAAAGGTGCTTTCCGCATCCTTTTTCGCCTGCTCGCCAAAGGCTTTGCGCTTGGCATCATCCGCCAGCAGTTCTTCCAGCCGTTCCGCCAGAGCGTCGCTGTCGCCAATGGGGATCAGGAAGCCGTTTTCGCCATGTTTGATGACCTCTGCTACGCCGCCGCTGTCTGTCCCCACCGCAGGAATGCCTGCGATCATGCTTTCCAGAATGGACAGGCACAATGCCTCCGCCTTGGATGTGATAACGGCAATATCCAATGCCGCCTCGATTTTTCCCACATCCTGCAAAAAGCCGGTGAAAGTCACGTTTTCGCTGATGCCCAGTTCTGCCGCTCTTCTTTCCAGTTCTTCCCGCAGGCTGCCGTCGCCAATGATATAGAAACGGACATCCTTTCGGTTTTCCAACACCTTTTGCGCCCCCAGCAGGAAGGTCTCATGGTCTTTGACCTCTTCCAGTCTGGCTACCATGCCTACTGCCTTTTCGCCGGCCTTGCCGCCGAAGGATGCCAGCAGTGCCGCTTTTTCCTCCGCCGTAGGGATGGGGATAGGCTCGATGCCGTTATAGACCACTGCGATCTGCTCCGGGGATGTGCCGCCGTGTACCATGCTGCGGCGAACTGCTCGGCTGACAGCAATGATCTTATCGCTGAAAACTGCATTGACCCTTCTGCGGAGGATCTTCTTGGGCAGAGGACCGGGAGCCCCTTCCATGCAGTGCTTCGTATTGAAAATAGAAGGCACTCTTGCCAGTCTTGCTGCCATGCGGGCAGTCATGCTGGCATGGGTATGAACGATATCCGGCTTTTCCTGCCGAAACACCTTCGCCAGTGCCTTCATGGCTTTTTTATCGAAAGATTTATCCTCCATTTCTTCCATGGCGATGACAGGCACATCCAATGCTTTCACCGCCCCCACCAACAGGCTGTCATGGGGCAGCAATACCTTTACCTCAAATTTTTCTCTGTCATGATATTTCAAATAATACAACAGCCAGCGCCCTGCGCCGCCGATGTTTCTGTCCGTCAAAACATGGAGGACTTTCATTTTATTCTCCATTCTTATCTTTCCTCCGTTTCTCTTTCGCCCTTTCTTTCCCCCACACGCACTGCCGCCATGCCGATGCCGATAAAGCACCAGAAGAACAGCACAATGCGGTAATCAAACCACAGATGATCCGTCAGCCCCTGCAGCAAAAGCCCTGCAAAGCCGCCAAATACTGCCCCCAAAAGGAATTTGAACCTTCTAGGCACGGTCCTCATGGCAGAATACAGCTTCTGGAAGAAGAACAGGAACAGCAGTACCATCACGACGAAACCGACCACGCCCAGTTCGATAAATTCCTGCAGGAACAGGTTATGGGCATGATATGCATTGGCCGCCTCAAAGGAGAACAGGGGATAAATCTGGTTGAATGCGCCGATACCGATACCCGTTGTCCAATAATGCCGAATGATATCAAAAGCAGCGCTATAAATAGACACACGATACAGGGAAGAAGAGTCGCTCATGGTCACAGAGCTGGCGATTCTCGCCCAAAGGCTTTCCGGCAGGATGAAAGGCATCAGCAAAAGCAGGATGATGCCCAGAGGGATGAGTCTCTTTTCCGAAAGCAGAACAAACAGCCCTGCGGAGAACATCAGCCCCAGCATAGCCCCGCGAGAACCTGTTGCCACCAGACCTAAGCAGATCACACCGAAACAGCCGGTATAATACAATCTGCCGAACCAGTTTCGCATCTTCCACATCATGCCCGCCGCCAGAGAGCCTACCAAGATCAGGTATTCCCCCAGAACGTTAGGGTTATTGAAGGTCGCATAGGCACGGGTGGTGATGTCGAAGCTTTCCGCATCCACCCAGGCGGCATCCATTTCTACGCCAACGATATACTGATATACCGCATACAAGGCAATCAATGCCCCCATGCTGATGAGTACCCAAAGGATGAAATCCAGTTTTTCTTCCGTATCGATGGCATCCTTTGCCACAAAGAACACCGCCATCAAGATCAGGAACAGGCAGGTTGCCAAAATCGCCGTAGGGAAGGCATAGCTTGTCACCCCTGCGTAAAGGATGCAGGCTGCAAAACAGCCCAGCAAAACGCTGACCATGCTTGTTTTCTGCACCTTGATGCGCCCCAGGAACAGTTGAATAAAATACAAAGCAAATGTTCCCAGACACAATACTGCCAAGAGCATCGTCGGGAAAATAGGGATCGCCGCCACGATGCCCGCCAAGCAAAGAATCAGGAAATTCTGATTGAACACGCGGAAAAGGAAGCTTTCCCCCATGGCAGCCGCCAGTCCATTGCTTCTTCTGCGCACCGCCATGCCGCTCCAGTGGGTCAGGTTATGCCAGAAACGGGGCAAAATCCCATGCTGTGTATGCAGATACTTGTCCCAGTTTGCCCGCAGGAAATTCAGGATGGCACTGTTTTCAAAGGCATTTTTCCAGCTTCTGCAGATTTTTGCATACACACTATAAGCAATGCTGTCCATCCAAAGAACCATCAGCACATTCCAGATGCGCTCGATGACGCGGAAACAGAAGCTATCTTCAATGATAAAAGAAATCTTTTCAACCATAGAGTATGTTCTCCATTTTTTCTTTCTCTTGTAAGAGGAAGCTGCGGTGCTTTTCTCAACGGGTTCGCCATTGCCGCCGGTTCCCCTTTTCAAAATTTTTTTGATGATATCAAACACAAAATCGCTTTCTTCGATTTTGAGAAGCTTTGCAAAAATCATGTAGGACACAATGCCCACGCCGCCGCAGACACACAGCAGGATGATCTGCCCGATCAGTCCACCCATGACAGATGTCACTGCCATTTTGCAGCCGAAAACCAGCACCAGCATCCCCGCCGCCGCCAGAAGCATCTTGCCAATCTGCCCCACCAGGGACTTATCCAGAATATCGGGATACTGCTTCACCGCAGGGATCAGCAGCACCACTGCCGCCGCCGTGGAAGAGACCGCCGCCGCAAAGGCCAGACCGCCAATGCCCATAGGCTCTAAGAGCAGCCAGCAAAGCACCGCATTGATGCCGATGGAAACCAGACCGGAATAGAAAGGGGTTTTCCCGTCCTGATTGGCATAAAAGGCACGGCTCAGAATATTCTGCACGCCATAGCCCACCATGCCCAAAGCGAAGAAGAACAGGGCTTTGGAGGTCAGCTCCGTCGCCAGCAGGTCAAATTCCCCACGCTTGTAGATCAAAGTTACCACTGGCTCTGCCAAAACCATCAGCCCCACTGTCATGGGGATCAGCAGGAAGATCATGGCTTTTAACGTTCCTCTGACCGCCAGACCAAAGCCCTTTTTATCCTCCGTCATACGGGAAAATTTGGGGAATACCATATTGGCAATAGCCAGAACGAACACCCCTACGATGATGGTATACAAATTGTTTGCATAGCCCAGAGAGGTCACCCCCAACTCCCCATTGGAAAGCTGAGAAGCAAATCTCGCGTTGATCATATAGTTGATGGGCTGGATCCAAGTGCCTACCATAACAGGCAGCATCAGTTTGCCGATCTTTTTCAGGCCTTCATCCCTGAAATGAAAATCGGGACGATAATGATAGCCCTTCTGATGCAGAGAAGGGATCTGGATCACGGCCTGCATGGCCCAGCCGATGAGGAATGCCACCGCCAGACCATACACCCCAAATTTATCATTCAGGAAAATATAATAAAAGATCAAAATACCATTGGACACCACGCTCAATGCCGCAGGAATATTAAATTCATCCAAGGACTGCAAAATTCCCACAAAAGAAAAGGCCACTGCCGTAAACAGCATCGTGGGGAACAGCATCCGCAGCAGCGGCACGGCTAATTCGATGGTCTGCACTTCATAGCCGGGCGCGAAGAGCCATGCCAGAGGCTCTGCCAAAACCATACATCCCAGCATGACAATGACCGTTCCTGTGGAAATGATCGTGATAAAACGATTGGCCAGTGCAAAAGCTTCTTCTTTTCCTTTTTTCTGCATATATTCCACAAAAATAGGGATAAAGCTGGCTGAGATCGCCGATGCAAAGACTACATCAAAGAAGGTACGGGGGATCTGGCTGGCAATATAAAATGCCGCGCCGGCGGTACTGTATCCATACTTTGCCGCCAAAAACTGGTCTCGCACCAGACCCAATATTTTCCCAAAAAGGGTGATCAACATCATAAAGCTGACGGTCTTTACCGCCCGATTGCCTTTTTCCGACATAATAAACTCCTAAAACTCATTTAAAATCTAAATAAAATCCATGGGATAGACAAAAAATTCTCATCCTAACCCACCCTATATAGTACCTTATTTCCCTCTGTTTTACAACAAAAAGCGGAGATTCCGGGCAAAAAAAATGTTTTCAGAGAACCCCCTGAAAACATTTTTCTTTCTTATTTAATATTGACTGCTTCGTAAGTCACATTGCCATCCTTCACACGGAAACGCAGCATGGTGTAATTCTGGTTCACTGTGCCGTCTGCTCTCCAAAGGTTGGGCAGGTTGATATAACGGATGCCGTCCTTTGTGGAAGACCAATAGCCTGTATTGTAGCAGGAGATGACAAATACTGTCTTGCCCTGTTCCACATATTTATTCAGGATCGCACGGAAATAGTTGGCTTCTGCCGCAGATGTAAAATCGGAAGGGGTCTTATCCATCACCAGAACGATGGTATCATTGCCCGCATTGTCGATATCCCTTGTGAAGCTTGCCCACTGGGAGGGATTTGTGGCAGTAATGCCGCCCTTTGCCGCAGAAAGCATCGCAAGGCTGACGCCGCCCCGGTTCAGGAAACGATAGCTTCCGTTCCAGCTCAGGGAATCCAGCTTTTTCGCAGACTGGATATCATTGGCACCACCATAGATAGCAACGTCCGCATTGGCATCCACATAAGATTTCACCTTGCTTCTTGCGCTGTTGTATGTTTCCGCCGCAATGGTTTTGTCCCCTGTGTATGCGATCTTGCCTGCTACATTAAAGTAGTAAGCGCCGTCATTTTTCTTTGTCACAGGCTGATTCAGCACATCCTTTGCCGCTGTGGCTGCAGGTGCTTTCACCGCTGTGGCATCGCCGACGGTCACTGTGATATAGGCCACTGCGCCGTCTTTTTCACATTTGATATAAGTAGAACCTGTCTTTTTCGCTGCGAAAACATTGCCGGAAACAGAACCGATCTCCGGATTTGCTACCGTATAATTTGTGCTGGTGGATGCCCAGTAGGAGAAACCATCCTGGTCATAGGCATTCATGGCGATGGTAGCTGTATCGCCGGCCTTTGCCAGCTTGATGTTTGTATTGGTAGGGCTCAGTCTCGCCACCTTGCCGCTGACCACATTGTTCTGCTGTGCCACAAGGTTATCATAGACAGCAATCACCGTGAATGT
This sequence comes from [Eubacterium] saphenum, assembly GCA_004557645.1. Classification (GTDB taxonomy): domain Bacteria; phylum Bacillota; class Clostridia; order Lachnospirales; family Anaerotignaceae; genus Anaerotignum_A. Next base: position 11,911 of record SFGI01000042.1, read on the forward strand.
GCCGCTGGTCTTGGGTGTAAAGGTATAGCCGTCCCATGTGCCATCTACCCCAACTGCATCCAAATCTACTGCACTAGCAGGAATTTCAATGCGGTTATAATATTCATCCAAACCATACACCGTAAATGTGATGGGCTTACCTGCCAAAGTTCTCGTCATGGAAGGCTGGATGACGATCTGTTGGATCTCGCCCTTTTCTGCATTCTGGAAAACGCCTACAGTATTGATGACTTTTCGTTCAGAGCCTTCGGAAACATCATTCTGCACAACAGGTGCTTTGTCCTCTGTTGTCTGGACAGCCATAGTGGAAGAACCGCCGCCGTCCAGGTGCATAGCTTCATAAGCACCATATTCCTGCATCAGCAGGCCCATTTCCCAATGGGTGGCACCGATGCTGTCCCCTCTGCCGTCCACTACCATGAAAATGGCTGTATTGCCGTCCTTGGAAACACCAAAGGCAGTTCTGGGCTGTCTGCCGCCGGCAACGATGGAATTTGCCGTTGTGATCTTGCCATCCACCAACAGCTTACCGCCGCCGCCAAAGGCAGTATCGATGCCGTCCAAGTCAACAGAAGAGGTGATATCCAAGTGAATGGCATCCCCTGCCGCAAACATATTGGCCGCATTGGTGTAATAATCGCCGCTCATGACGATCAGATAACCATCCTCGGGCACTGTCACCGTTTCGCCCTTCTGGGAAACATATGTAATGGTATCATCTTCTACCACAAATTTCACCAGATTCTGGAACCGTTTATCCAGACTAGCTGTGTTGCTCATGGCATTTCTGTCCAAGTAGATAGGGAATACCATGGATGTGACTTTATTCAGGGAAGCCAGCTCAATGGTCTTTTTTTCATTGCCGAATCTGGCTGTCATGGTGAAATAATCAAAAAAGGGATTGCCGTCTTCATCCATGAAAAATGCCGCATACTGCCCTTCCCCTTTATTCAGGGTCGTCCCTGCGGAAATCACTTCCCCGTCACGGACGATGGGACCAAAGGCCGCAGAATAAGAACCGCTCAGGCCGAAAAAGTCGGAGTTGACCCCCGCCACAGCGCCATTGTCTGTCAGCAGTTTTTTGACAGTTTCCTTCAGGCCATACTCGCTTTTGCTTTCCACTTCCCGAATCTCCAGTGTGCTTTCCGTCAGGTCTACCTTCAGCACATGGATATTCTGAATGCCTGCATCGGTCATGCGGCTGCTCTTTTCATAAGTCACCCCACGGGTCACTGTTTTTTCTGTTTTCTGGTCATAATAAGTCGTTGCCCCATAGGCTGTTTCCGCTCCGAAATAGCTCAGGGGAGAAATCAGCATGGCCGCCGCCAGCACAGTTCCCATGGCGCGCTTTGCCAGTTTTTTGTTTCTGTTCATACCCTCATCTCCTTCACATAAGTACCTTTTTATTCAGACGGAACTTCTCTCCAAAAGTTCCTGTTTTCCACAAAATTTCTTCATTATGTAAATCATCATACCACAAAGGACTGAACTTTTGTTCATTTTAAAAAAATTTTAAGAAAACTGTAAAGATTTCTCGCACTATACAAAGAATGATTTTCGAGCAGCGGAAGGGTTCGGGAAACGAATCCGTTTCCCGAATGGAATCCGCAGGCGGAATTCACTTCCGACGAGGAAAACAGCGAGTTTCAAGGCATTTTTGCCAATGGAACTCGTCTGTTTATTCTTCTGTTTCAACTCGTCGAAATCCTGATTTCGACGAAGGGTGTCGACTTTGTCGACACCCTCAAAAAGGACACAGCAACAACTGTGTCCTAAATTTTATTTCACCACTTTTATTTTTTCCACCCCATAGGCCCGGAACAATGCCGCCATTTCTTCTGTAATTTCTTCCCCGCTGGCAGCGATGGGTATGGCAGGAGGACAGGAAACACAGGGGCTTGCACAGATGCGTCCTACAGCATCCTCGCAGTCCGCTTCCTCCCACGGGCTGAAAATCGCCTCTCGGATAGTCATTTTCTGCTTCGGCAAGGTCAGGGGCATCTGTATGATCCCAGGCTTTTCTTTTTTCGGGGGCAGACTGCCCAATGCCGACGCCACCTTGGCAAAATCCCCTTCCCGGTTCTCCGGTGTCGCCATCAGCACCACCCCATCCAAGTCGGCAAATTCACATTCCACGCCATTTTTCCGCAGTGCTTCCGCCGCCTCTTCCCCGGTATAGCCCATTTTTCCTGTGAAGATCGTCAGCTTCAGGGGGTCACCGTCCATGATTTCCCAGCCCTGTTTCCGCAGTGCTTCTTTCAGCGCAGTCACCCGTTCGATGGTCTGGTTCAGTTTTTCAGGGTAACCCTCCGCCAGATATTCATTGCATTTGTCCAAGGACTGCAAAATGAGATAGGAAGGACTGGTGGAACCGAAAAGCTCCATGGCCTTTTTCGCCTGACCGCCGATCTTCTCCGCCCATTCCTCGGAAAGCTGCAAATAAGCGCCCCCTGTCAGCACAGGCAATGTCTTATGGGCAGAATCACAGCTCATGGCTGCCCCAAGGTCGATGGGATGCAAAGAAGGTTGTAAAAATTTCAGATAAGCCCCGTGGGCATTATCCACCAGTAATGGAATGGACGCTTCCTTGCAGACTGCAGCCAAAGCCTTGATATCTGGTCGATAGCCCAGATAATCAGGAGCTGTGATGTAGACCGCAAAGGGCTTTCGCTCCAGTTCCGCCAATCTTTTTGCCACCTGTGCCGCCGTAATAGGGCAGGTGCAAAGGGAGCTTCTCTCCCCTTCCTCCGGCATCAGCCATTCCACATCCAAATCCAGCAAAGCGCAGCTATAGAGAAACGCCTTATGGGCATTTCTCGCCGCCAGCACCACAGGGCGTTCTGCCCTTCTTTCTGCCTGCTGCAAGGCAAGGAACAGCATAGTGCGGATACACTGGGAAGAGCCTTCCGTACTGTATAGGGTCTTTCCGAAGCCAAATAGACGGGTGGCATTTTCCTCACTTTCGGCGATGATGCCCTCCGCATCATAAAGCTCGTCGGCTCCGCTGATTTCCGTAATATCCATTTTTTCGCAGCCCAAAAAGGACACGCCCTTGTGTCCCGGCATATGGAAACGGGTCGTGTCCTTTTCTGCATACTGTTTTACAAAATCGCAAATGGGCGTTTTCATTATAACCCCTCTTCTGCTTCTGCAACCTTCATCATGATCGCACATTCGATACGCTTCTTAAACAGGTCGCAGCCATATTCATAAATGCCTGTGATGCTGCCTGTTGCATGGTATGCATTTGCCGCACAGCCGCCGGAGCAATAGAGCTTCGCCCAGCAATCCTTGCAGCCTTCTCTGGCATAGGCGTTGCAGCATTTGAATTCATTCTGGATTTCTGTGTTTTTCACGCCTTCCCAGATATCGCCCATGCTGTATTTTTCATCCCCAACGAACTGATGACAGGGGTACAGCTCACCCCAAGGGGTCACTGCCATATATTCTGTGCCGCTGCCGCAGCCGGAAATTCTCTTATAGATGCAAGGGCCATGTTCCAAGTCCAGCATATAGTGGTAGAAAGTGATGGGCTTGCCGTCTCTTTTTCTCTGGAGCATTTCCTTCGCCAAAATTTCATACTGTTCAAACAAGATGGGTTTATCCTCTTCTGTCAGGGCATAGGGGTCTGCAGGGTCGCAAACCACAGGCTCCATGCTCAGTTCTGTAAAGCCCAAGTCTGCCATGTGGAACAGGTCTTTTGTAAAGTCCACATTGTTGTGGGTGAAAGTGCCGCGCATATAGTAGTTCTTATCGCCGCGGGCTTCCACAAATTTCTGGAATTTGGGCACGATGATATCGTAGCTGCCTTCCCCTGCATAATTCTTTCTCAGGTGGTCATGGACTTCTTTTCTGCCGTCCAAAGAAAGCACTACATTGTGCATTTCCTTGTTGGCAAATTCGATGACTTCATCATCCACCAGAATCCCGTTTGTTGTCAAAGTAAAACGGAAATTTTTATTATGGATCTTTTCCTGTTCTCTGGCATACGCAACGATCTGCTTTACCACATCCCAGTTCATCAGTGGTTCGCCGCCAAAGAAGTCCACTTCCAGATTCCGTCTTGTGCCGGAATTTTCGATCAGGAAATCGATGGCACGTTTGCCCACTTCAAAGGTCATCAGTGCCCGTTCCCCCTGATATTTGCCCTGGCTGGCAAAGCAGTAGGAGCAGTTCAGGTTGCAGGTGTGGGCCACATGGAGGCACAGCGCCTTGATGACTGTATTTCTTGCCTTGAAATCATAGGCCAGATGTTCATAGTTGTCGGGGGTGAAAAGCTTGCCTGCTTTTCTCAGTTCCACCACATCGTCGATACATTCCTGTACGTCCTCTGCTGTGACATCATCGTATTTTTTCACCATAGCATCGATGATATCCCCCTGTGTATTTTCCCGAATCATGCTGATGACATCATAAGCCAGCTCATCCACACTATGGATAGAACCGCTGCAGGTATCCAGCACGATGTTATAACCATTCAATTGATATTGATGTACCATTTTTCTACCTCATACTCTACTCTTTTCTATGGAAACAGATCAAAAAGCATTCGTAAGGTTTCGCCTTACTCATGGATTTGCTCCGCTTTTACAACAAAAAAGGGCTGTTTGAAACAGCCCCTTTCTAGGTTTTTCTGATTCAGTTCGCGATTACTGTTTTTCGCAAGGCTGGTTTGCTACGCCGCAAGATGTTTTGCAAGCGGACTGGCAAGATGTCTGGCATTCGCCGCAGCCACCGTTCTGTACGCTCTTGTTCAGGTCGCGAGTTGCGATTGTTTTGATTCTGCTCATATCGTTTACCTCCCCTAAAGTTCATGGATTTTTTATTGAATCATAAGTTCCTTCCTATTATACCCTAACCATCCAAAATAATCAAGTAAAACCTCTGGCTACCGTTCCCTTCCCCAGGGGCTTGCAAGGCTGCCCGCAGGTCTTTTCCCCTTCCCCCCTCCTTCTTTTTGCCGTTTCCGCTGAAATCTCCATACTACTTTTTCGTCCGATTTCATAGATTGAAATAAATCATATTTTCAGGAGGGATTTTATATGAAACGAATCCTCTCATTTTTATTATCCATGGGTCTTGTTTTCGCCGTTGCCGCCTGCAGCAGGGAAGGTTCCCTGACAGAACTGGAATCCATCCAGAAGCAGCTGGCGGAAATGGAGGGCTATGCCTGCACCGCCACCCTGACCCGCACCTCCGAAAAAGGCGAAAAAGTCTACGAAACCAAGCAATATTACAAATCCACCGGGGAATACCGCCTGGAACTGACCGCCCCCAAAAACGTGGCAGGAAACTACACCGTTTTCGACGGGGAACGCATCTGCCAGCATAACCCCAAGCTGGACAGCAGCATCATCAAAAACGTGCCGGAATCCCAGCAAAGAAACGAACTGTTCTTAGGGCAGTTCGTCCAGAATTATATGCAGTCCGAAGGGGTCAGCGTGGAAACTGCAGCTTTGGATGAATCCAAATGCGTTGTTTTGGAAGCTGTCATTCCCGGCAGCGACCCTGCTCTTTCCACGGAAAAGCTCTGGGTAGACCGGGAATCCCTCCTGCCCATCCGCTTCGTCATCTATGATACCAACGGCAAGGAACGCTACCAAATGGATTATCACGAATTTACATTCAATCCCCAGTTTGATGCATCCCTTTTCACCATCGAAGAATAAATCCCCCTGTTTCTGTCCATACTGAGAACAGTCAGCAGGGAAGTTTTTCAAATCATACATATTTCTTCCGCCGCTGACCAATCCAAACAGCGGAGTGTGAGAACATGATCGTCAGAAGAGGAGATATCTATTTTGCAGACCTGAGCCCCGTGGTAGGCAGCGAACAGGGGGGCATCCGCCCTGTCCTCATCGTGCAGAATGATGTGGGCAATAAGCATAGCCCCACCGTCATCTGCGCCGCTATCACATCCCAGATGAATAAAGCAAAGCTTCCCACCCATATCGCCCTTTCCTCCGCTGTTTATGCCCTGCCAAAGGATTCTGTGGTCCTGCTGGAGCAGATCCGAACCATCGATAAACAACGGTTGAAAGAAAAGCTTTGCCATCTGGATGATGCCATGATGAAACGAGTAGATCAAAGCCTGCTCATCAGCTTAGGCTTAAAATAAAAAAGGGGCTGAGAAAAAAGCCCAAAAAACCATAACAAAAGCCTTGGGCAAACTCTCTGCCCAAGGCTTTTCTCTGTTTCTGTCTTATCTTTTTCCGCCCTTCCCGGCACTGACCAGCACCAGCCACAGAAAATACAGCAGGATAAACACCACTGTGAAAACCACAACCTGCTTCAAAGTAATGGCTGCTCCTGTGATGAGCATGAATCCGTGGTAAAAGATACTGCAAAGGCAGCCGGATTTTACCGCACGGATAAAAAGTTCTTTTACGTCCATTTCTATTTCTCCTATCATTTCCAAATCAAACCATGCACACCATCATTCTTTGGAAAAAACCATCAGGATTCGTTCGTCCCAAGGATGATGCGGATATCTGCGCTGCCCACTTCATCGGGTGCCAGTTCCACCTTTGCGTGATCGAAGTATTTCACCAGATCTTCCCCTGCGCCTTCGGTCTTGACCTGAATCCGCGTATAATTCAGCTGTTCGCCGTTATAGTTCGTCGGATCTGTCAGGCGGAAGCCTTCGCCGCTCAGCATTTCTGTAAATCTGCCTGCCAGGCCTGCCACGTTGCCCCCATTGGAAACCTCGATCAGAAGGCTCTTGCTGTCGATGGAGCCATCTTCGTTCACCTCAGGAGCCACGCTGTAGAAAATACGGTCTACCATTTCCTGTGTGGCATCGGGATCATGGATGAAGTAGGACACACCGCCTACATACTGCCCCACACCGGGCAGGGTTTCCATGGTCATTTTGCTCATGTCGATCTTGGTGATATAGTTGGCATATTTCAATGCATCAGACAGGCTGACGTCTGTATCCACATATTTATACATGACCTTGATATAATCGCCCAGGTTCTTTACGATGCTTTCCGTACTCAGCACCTTCTCCGCCAGAGCCTTCAGGAACATCTGCTGCACCTGGATACGGCCAACGTCCCCGTTGGCATAGCCTTTCCGATAACGCACCAACTGCAGTGCCTGATTGCCATCCAGTGTCTGCAGGCCTTTTTTCAGGTCGATCTTGATATCGCCTGTATCGCTCATATCCCATTTCATATCCTGAGGAACATCTACCTCTACACCGCCTACGGCATCTACGATTTCCACCAGTGCATCAAAGTCCACTTTTACATAATGGTCGATGCTGATGCCCAGCAGATCTTCCAGCTGCAGCACTGCCGCCTCAGGGCCATGCTCCTTCCCGCCAATGGCATGGACTGCGTTGAATTTCATCACGCCGTAGCTTTTCCCCAGCAAGTCCTCCACCTCATCGCAGACGGAAACACGGGTATCTCTTGGAATGGAGATCAGGCTCAGGCTTTCCTGGGCACTGTCATAATGTACCACAAAAGCCACGTCCGTTCTGGTGCCGTCCTTATCCACGCCGAAAACCGCCACGTTCATTTTGATATTTCTGCCCAGCAGCGCATCCAGAATATTCATATCCGTTGCGTTTGTGGTAATGCCCAAATTGGAAAAGGGCATATTGCCCGTCACCTTGTGATAGGCAAAGCAGGCACCCCCTGCCAGAATCACGAACACCATCACAATGGAGCATACGATTTTAAAAAAGGTTTTGATCGGATTAAAAGGTTTTCTTCTCTTCGGTGCTCTTCTTTTTCCACTCATTTATTCTTCTCACCCATTCATCAGTTCTTCATCCATAGTCTGTGCATCTTCTGCCGGTTCGATTCCGTTGATCCTCCAGTCGATCAGTTCCTTGATACCTTCTTCATCCAGATAAACATATTTCCCCGGATCGCCCACATAGGGCACCGTATCGCTGGTAATCTTATCCGGATCAAAATCCTTCACATATTTTACGTATTTCAACGCTTCCGATACGGAAATATTGCTTTCTGTGCAATCCAATGCAACTTCAACCAGATTGTTCAGGTTTTTCATCAATGTTTCGGAACTGCAGACCTTTTCGATCAGCGCCTGGATAAATTCCTGCTGCACTTCGATACGCTTCAGGTCCTTCTGGGCATAGCCCTCACGGAAACGCACCAGCTGTTCCGCCTTTTCCCCGTCCAAATGCTGCATACCGGGATACAGGTCGATATACAGATCCTGATAGGGGTCTACATAATACAATCTCTGTTCTACTTCGAAATCCACACCATCTACAGCGTCTACAATTTCTTTGAAAGCGTTCAAATCCACCTTTACATAATAATCCATT
>SFGI01000043.1 GCA_004557645.1 [Eubacterium] saphenum
AAAATCTATCAGTCAGGTAGGTGCATTGGCTATTTCTAATGAACTTAGATTGGTTGTTTCTGCTGGACTCTGGGTGGTCAATTCCTCCGGGCTCTAACATCAGATTAGCACCAGATTAAAATCATGACAGAAGAAAGTGAATGCTGGACAAAACTGACCTAAATTGACCTAAACTGACGTAATTGACCTAAATTGACGTAAATTGACCTTGACATAAGGTTTTTGGCATAGTAAGGTATGATTGTAAAAGTGTTAAGAAAAGCATCCATGATACAGACAGTAAAAGAACTGCTGTCCGTATCGTGGATTTTTTATGCCTGTGTACCGGAATCCGGTACGTTATAAAAAAATACTATCCAGGGAGAGTGTTACAGAGCACTCTCCCTTTTCTATACATACAGCACCGAAGAGGTGCTTTTTTGTTGCTTGAAAACGGAAACACAGAAAGGAAGATGCCGGATGCTGGGAAATAAAGACCCGCCAAATGAAAGGAAGGAAGAAAACAGGATGAAGCAGAAAGGAGGAACATATGCATTACAAGAACAAAAAACGGAAAACAAGAATGTTGGCTGCATTGCTGATCCTTGCATTGGGCGCGGCTGCCGTGCCTGCATTGGGGACGACGGCGCAGTCGAAAGAGGCCCAGGAGGATGGCAGCCTGATACAGATCCAGGCACAGGAAGGTGCGAAAGTCACTGTCCTGAGCGATCCGGTTCAGGCAGGGCAAGAGGTAACGATAAAGGTAGAGCTTGAAGCAGGCTACCGGCTGGAAGGGCTGACGGTCTCCGATGAAGATGGTGTTGAAATACTGATGGACTGCTGTGAAGTAGGCAAAGAAATCCATTTCCGGATGCCGACAGAAGGAAAGGTCACTGTTACAGCACAGACCAGCGAATCCGAGGTGGAGCTTTACAGCAAGACGAGGGCTTTGAATCCCGGAATCACAGCTATAACCTACAATGCAGGCAACCGGTTGGGAAACGTGATTCCCGGAGCGACACGGAGCAATGTCCTGAACTGGCTGGGACAGCATAGGAATGACAATTACTACATAGGAACGCCTTATCCCGAAAATACGGACGGTACGTTCATATTAGGGCGCAATGGCGGGACAGACCGCAGATGTCCCAATGGGGACTGCAGCCATGCCCTGGGCTGGGACGATTATGACGGCGTAGCCATGATGAACTGTACCGGATTTGTCTGGCATGTCCTTTACAAAGCGACGGGTCTGGGATACCTTGCTGCGTGGGATCAGATTCCAGCCTGGGGAGGATGCGGAGCCGGAAGCTGGCGCACATATCTGCAGGAGCATCAGGTAGAATACCGCACCTACCAGTCATCAAGCTGGACAGAGATCAACGCCTTGCTGAACTCTGTCATAACCGAAGGGTATGCACAGCCGGGGGACATCATCTGGACCTGGGATGGATCAGTCGCATCCAACGGACTGCCAAGCGGCATTTCGGGAAGCCATCATATCGGGATATTCACCGGAACTTATTTTAACAAAACCAATCAGAATGAATGGTGGAATTCCGTAGGATTCTCTCCTTATACGGGAGAGTACCTGGGGCGCAACCTGTATGGCCTGATCACGCCGAAGGCTGCCTGCGTGGCGGTCACCGTTATTCGGTTAAACGGAGACGTGACGGGTTCGGCAAAGCTGAAAAAGACCTCATCTAATCCGGAAGTGAGTTCAGGCAACAGCGGCTATTCCCTTGCCGGGGCGGAATACGGGGTATACACCGATGCAGACTGTACCAATAAAGTGGGCACGCTGACTACGGATGCCAACGGGGACAGCAATACAATCAACTTAAATGCAGGCACTTATTACGTGAAAGAGACGAAAGCATCAATGGGCTTCAAGCTGGATAAGCAGAAATATACAGCCACAGTAGCAATGGGGCAGACGACGGTCATCCAGTCCGTGGAGGTGCCGGAGATCGCCCCGGTCTCGCTGCTGTTGAAAAAGCAGCCGCAGGAGACGAAGAAGGATGACAAGGAATACGACATGAGCGGGGCCCTGTTTGAAGTAAATTATTATGCGGAAGGCGATACCTCCAAACCACTCCGTACTTGGGTGTTCCGTACGGATGAGAAGGGGGAAGCCTACTATAATGCAGACTGCCGGGTATCCGGGGACGAGCTGTACAAGGTGTCCGGGGAACTGGGGATTCCCATCGGCGAGGTCAAGATCCAGGAGATCAGGCCTCCGGAAGGATTCCTGCTGGATTCTAAACCCAAGAGAGTGACGATTACCGCCGGTTCCGTCAGTGGAATGGAAGCATTTTATAACACTCCCACTTTCGAGGAACCCCTGCTGAGTCTGAACATCGTGAAGCTCCTGAAGGGCACGCAGACGCCCATCGAAGGGGCCGTGTTCCGCCATACGCTGCCGGACGGCTCTACGGAGGAGATAAGCACGGACGCGGACGGCAAGGCAGTTTTTGAAGGCCTGTCATGGGGGAAGCACACGCTGGAGGAGATCTCCGCCCCGGACGGCTACCAGGTGAACCCGGGGAAATTAAGCTTCACGGTGGAGGAGGGAACCAATAAGATCACGGTCACCTCCAACACTTCAGAAGCCGAGACGGGGAGCATGACGTTCACAGTGCAAAGTGACGGGAACGCCCTGTTGGAGGTGGAGGATATCCTGTCTTCCTATCAATTGCTGCTCCACAAAGAAAATGAACAGGGGACGCTGCTTTCCGGGGCAGAGTTCACTTTATATACCGATTCTGACTGTAAAAACGTGCTCGCGAAAGGGACGACAGCGGCGGACGGGACGCTTACGTTTGCCAAGCTTGCGCCCGATACGGACTATTACCTGAAGGAGACGAAGGCGCCGGAAGGCTACCGCATCCCGGCGGACGGGAACGGGAAAGCGCTCGTCTATGCTATCCGGGCACAGAGCAGCCCGCAGGACGGGAAGTTTGAATATTACGTGAATGGCAAATTATATACGGAAGGGGATGACGGCTATGAAGTCACAGGGACGGGGGAAGACCGGACCATAAACCTGACGGTCATTAACACGACAGGAATCCGGATGCCGGAAACTGGCAATGCCTGGACGGCCGTGATCATCCTGGCCGGAGCTGCATTCATGATCGCGGCATTAATCTATCATAGAAAGAGAGGAAAGATGGAATGAAGAAAAAAAGAGGAAACTTAAGACGTATGGCAGCAACGGCAATGGCAGGGATGCTTGCGGTTGCAGGAATTGCAGGCAGACCAATGCTTACAGGACCAACAGGCCAGAATGCAGCTGTAGTACAGGCTGCGGATGCGGCAGAGTACAATACGCATGGAGGAATCGTGGCAGTCGGGACAGGCACGGCAGGCATCATGCTCAAAGGCAATTCCGGGCAGAGCATGGTCGGGAAGAAGTTCCGTTTGTACAAGCTGTTCTATGCAGAGAATTCCCAGGATGGGGAGAGCATCAATTATACTTTTAATCCGGAATGTGCCCCCGCATTAAAAAATGTGGTCGCAAAAGCCCTTTCAAAAGACGGGAAACAGGTTACGGCAGACAGCGTAACGGAATACATGGTGATTGATTACATCCAGACCCTGAACACGAACCCGTCGGAGGGCAGCAATGCGGCACAGACACTGGAAGGTTCTTATAGCCTTTTCCGGTACTTTGTCGAGGACGTAAGGGACGAGCTGGTACGGCTTGATGTGATGCCGATGCAGATTAACGTGAAGGATGTCCGGAGCGACCAGACTGTACAGATCTCCGGCCTGGACTATGGATATTATATCATCGATGAAGTGTCCGCAGTCGAAGAAACCCATGCAGCAAGCTCGCTTTGCATGGTAGACACTGCAAATCCAACTGCAAGCGTAAGCCTGAAATCCGATTATCCGTCCGTGACGAAGAAAATCCGGGAGGATGATGAGGCAGACGGCATCACAGACAGGGACAACTGGAATGATGTGGCAGATTATGAAATCGGACAGACCGTTCCCTATAAGTTTGAATCGGACATCCCGGACATGAATGGGTATGACACTTATTATTATGCATGGCACGACAGAATGGATGCGGCGCTGACGTTCCAGGCGGGGTCGGTTCAGATTACAATCTACGGACAGGATGCAGAGGGGCAGGAAAAAACCTATACCCTTGAAAAAAACGAATACAGCGTTGCAATAACCCCGGCCAATGGGGATACTTTCCAGATCATAGTGGATGACATCAAATCGATCATAGACCGTGAATTCAACAGGATGAATGACCTGGGAGAGAATATATATGGCCAGCATGTCTCGTTAACTTATAATGCAGTGCTGAACGAAAAGGCTGCAGAAAATACCGGTCGCCCGGGATTTGAAAATGATGTTCGCCTTGAATTTTCCAATGATGCTGACAGCGACCATGGAGGCAGCACCGGATTCACCCCATGGGATACGGTCGTCTGCTTTACCTATAAGCTCAACCTGCAGAAGGTAAATGACCATGATAAGACGTTGGCGAACGCAAAATTCCGATTGTATTCTGATGCGGATTGCGAGGAAGAAGTCTATGTGAAAGAGGGTGCTGACGGTTATATTGTCATAAACAGGGATTCTCTTGGCGGGACAGACCATACAGGCGGGAAGGCTCCGGCAAATGCCGTGGAGATGTCGTCTGCCGAGGATGGCACATTTACCATCTTCGGGCTGGATGGGGGCACCTATTACCTGAAGGAGACGGACGCTCCGGATGGATACCGCCAGCTTTTGGACCCGATCAAGATCCAGGTCATACCTGCTTTCACAATGGATCGGGATTCCTACGTGAAAGGAGATGGCGCAACTGAATATACGCTGAAAGATCTTGCGGTGTATGCACATATTGAATCCTTCTACAATGGCATCAGCCAGGAAAAGGATCAGGAGCTTGCAGCGGATGTTGAGGAAGGCTCAGCAAACCTGACGGTCATCAACCAGGTGGGCATGAAGCTCCCGGTAACAGGTACGCCCGCGACCGTGCTCATCCTGTGTGCGGGAGCAGTTATGATGGGTGCCGCTTTGCTGTTAAGGAACAGGAAAAAAAGATAAGGCAGGGGAGTGGGCATGAAAAGAAAATGGATTACGAGGCTTCTTTTTCTGATGGGTTTCGTCCTTTGCTGCCTGCCGACAGCACTCAATATCATTGAGCAGCGGCATCAGTCAGATGCCGTTGCGACTTACCAGGCTGCAGCGGAAAAAAAGAAGGATAAGCTGAGTGATGAACTGGAAAAGGCTTCTGCCTATAATGACATGCTCTATCAATCGGAAGGTGCTGTTGTGGACGATATGGATACAGGTATCTTAAGTGACAGAAGCTATCAGGAGCTGCTGGATGTGTCCGGTACTGGGATTATGGGAAGCCTGGATATTCCCAAAATAAATGTAAACCTGCCAATCTATCATGGCACGGAAGATGAAGTACTGTCGAATGGCATCGGGCACATCCAGGGAACCAGCCTGCCGGTTGGGGGTAAGAATACCCATAGCGTGCTGACAGGGCACAGAGGCCTGCCAAGCTCCAAGCTGCTCGTCCGCCTGGATGAGCTTAAAGAAGGTGACCTCTTTTTTATCAGGGTATGCGATGAAACGCTGGCTTATAAGGTGTCGGAAATCCAGATAGTTAATCCGGAGGATGTGTCGAAGCTTCAGCTTTACCCGGAAGAGGATCTGGTATCGCTCGTTACATGCACGCCATACGGAATCAATACGCAGCGGCTTATTGTAACGGGAGTACGGATTGCATACAGGGAAGCAGAGCATGAGGGCATCAAAGAGGCTGTGCCGTCAGCCAGAGAAATATTTATAACGGCACTGCCGTTTTTGTTTCTTCTGGCGGCAGCCATTTTATATATCAGGAACAGGAGGAGAATAGATGAAGATGACAAAATTTAAAAAAGCAGCGTCCGTCCTGCTTGCAGTGTCGGTGCTTATCCTTCCGGCACTGCAGGCAGCGGCAGCGACAGAGGCAACGGAAGGAACGGAGGCAACGGAAACAGCGGAGGGGGAAACATTTGGCGAAGAGGGGCTTCTGCCAGACAGGGGTCTGGGTCTGGACATATCCACACAGGATACCGGCGAGCAGATTCTCCCTTATAGCGAGATCCTCCAAGAGGTAGACCAGAATCTGAAGGGGAGCATCCAGGTCTTCCTTACGGAAGGGAAGGAAGGGACCGTGAATGCGGGGATTCTGTTTTACTGCACAAAGGTGGCGGACATCAAAGGCGGAGCATATGTCCTGAAAGATGCATTTAAACCTTCTGGTGTGAATCTGAACAGCATTGGGAATTCCAATGACATGGCGGAAGCGGCGGAAAAGCTAGAGGCATATGCAGAGGAAGAATCTGGAAAAACAGGCGTGACCGGCCAGGACGGAAGCGTCATATTTGAGGATCTGGAGGCAGGCGTATACTTGATCAGGGCGGAAGACCATGCTGCTTATGACCAGATTACCTCCTCACTGGTTTCAATCCCTGTGTGGAGTGAAGTGGATGGATATATGTTTTATGACATCACCCTGAAACCAAAGCATACGCCAAGGCCGGATACGCCGGAAAAGAAGACTGCGCCACAGACAGGACTTCAGGAATACACGGTGATTTATCTTGCAGCCGGAATCCTCTGCCTGTTGGGCAGTATAGTGATTATCATCAGGAGACGCAAAAATGGAAAACAGGAAACGTAAGGCATGGCTGGCAGCCGCACTGCTTCTGATCATATTCAGCCTTGTGTTTTTCTGTCTTGCATATCAGGAACACAAGCCGTTCGAGGAGGCAAAGGTGAAGATCAGGGCCGTGAAAGAAACTGTCGTGGAGCAGATAGATCCGGACGATCCCATGTCAAGGCAGATTGATTTTGAAACGTTAAAGGAAATCAACCCGGAAATCATTGGCTGGCTGTATATTCCGCAGATTGGCATAGACAGCCCTGTTTTAAAGGGGCAGACAGATACAGAGTACCTTACACATGACTTTGAGGGGAATTATAGTCCTTTGGGCTCTGTCTTTACATGGGCAGAAGCAGACGCTTCCCTTTCCGGACCCCACATCTGTCTGTTTGCACACAATATGGCATCCGGGCAGATGTTCGGCCGGCTGAAGGAATTTAAGAATCCGGATTTTCAGGGAAGGGAAGAAGCTCTTTATCTGTATACTCCGGAACGTTCAAAAAAACTGGTCATAAGCTCGGTGCAGGAATGCCATATGTCAGATGATATCTTCCAGAATGGCTGGAATGAGGGTGAGGGGATATGCCAGAAAGTTACCCTTGCCACCTGCACCGGATATAGCGGCACGGCATACCGGCTTGCCGTCACCTGTGATGTGGTGCAGGAGAGGATTGTTTTGTGATTGAGGTAATAATCAATTGTTCATAGGGGACGTACCGGATTCCGGCACGTCCCGGAATGGAAAAGGAGGTCAGAAGAATGGATGATGTAATGGACATAAAAAATCCGGAGGCTTTTTTAGAGAGGCTTCAGAGGATTTACGAAGAACGTGAAGAGCAATACCGGATATCTGAAGAGCAGTACCGGCGGAAGAATGCCGCCCTGCAGGAAAAAATCAATGAGATAGCGGCAAGCAAAAAAGAGATGGATGAACAACGGCATCTGCTGCAGGAGCTGCAGGAATCCATAGAAAAGCAAAAGCAGGAGCTTACGGATGAGAGGGCTGCCATGGAAGAGAAGAAGGCAGAGGCAGAACGTCTGTCCAAAGAGGCGCAGGAGAAGGAACGGAACCTCCTGCTGAAATATAACCTGAAGTTAGAGGAGGTGCGCACCCAGGAACTGAAGCTTCGCCGGATGAAGGAAGAATATGAGTATAAGCTGTCTCTGATGGATCATGGGATTCCGATGGAAATGGAAAATCCAGAGGGCTATATCCCAAGGCATGACCATGAGGCGGAGGTAAGCAGATTAAAAGAAGCGTTAAGCAGGCTGCAGGGCAAGCTGGAAGCATTGCAGGAAGAGCTGGAAACCCTGGCGGAAGAAAACAATCAGCTGAGAGCAGAGCGGACCGGGTTCATGAAACGCATCACGGAACTGAACAGCCGGATAAAGAATCAGACGATACGGCGCACGGTGGATGCTGAGGCCATACCGGAATCCGATGCGGGAACAGAAAAAGAGAGCTCGCCCGAAGGGGCAGGAACAGGGGATGAAAATCCAGACTCCATAGAAGAACTGACCGCCGAAGTGCTAATAAACTATTTAGAGAAAAACGAGCCGGAGGCGGGGAATATTTCTGTCAGGCATTCAGACCTGGGAGAACAGCTTCATGCGGAATGGAAAGGGCTTGCCTGGCACTTTCTGTTTACAGATCCCCCATCTTTTGACATCAGTGCGCCGCGAAAAAATACCGCGCGACTTCGTAAAGTGCTGGAACGGCAGAAAGAACTGCATCCAGAAGCAGAATTTGCATATGAGGATGGGACAGTTTATGTATCCGGATATTTCGATCCGGGCATGGCTCCTTATGAATTAATGGAGCGCATCAGGGAATTAAGCGGATGCTTCCGGTTAGAGTAAGGGGGAAGAAGGAATGACAATGTATATCCAGATCGGGACGGTTCTTGCTGTCCTTGGATGCTGCTTTTTGCTGGCGGCAGCCATTTCTTATACCAGGAACAGGAAACGGCCTCTTTATCGTAAAAAGATGCCTAAAAAAGCATATGCCCCGGCATTTATCGAGTCAATCAGCCGGGCATATTTTTCAGCGGGCGATATCAGGGGGATGTTGAACGTCCTGTCAGAAAAATGGAAGGGCGGCACTGCAGGAAAGCGGATACCGGCAGCCCTGTCTTATATCGAGGGAAGCCGCTATAGAGATTATGAGACAGCCTTATTTTTATATTTGTCGGACGGGAGTACGGAGTGCGACCAGGTGCTTGAACAGATTCTACAGAAAGAAATATTAAAACAAAGAGGGCTGATCTGTAAAAAGACTGACTGATGGGATGCACCAAAAGAGGTGCTTTTTTTATGTGAAAAGAAGGAGGAACATATGCGTAGGACAGATTGGAGAAAGTATGTTTTATTTGCGTTGGCATTAGTACTGGGCATTGCTGCGGGGGTGGCCGCAGTCCTGTTGATCCCGGAAGATTACAAAGCCTTTAACGGGCTTGCGTTTTTTGGCATTGCGTGCCTGGTGGCGGCGGCCATCATATACTTTGGTACAAAAATATTTGGAATCGGGGAGGATGAGTAAATGGAGAACAGAAACATTTTATTCGGAGCTGAAAGGAAACAGGTCCGCTATCAGAAAAAAGCAGTCAGCATACTGGCATTGGCGCTGCTCTTAAGCCTCTGCCTGAACATCCATGTCATGGCGGCAGGGGACGAAGGAGCCCTGATCGTCTCACAAGGGTTTGATGTCATTTACACGATCATAGCTGCAATCGTGTCGAGTATAGGCGCCCTGTACCTGCTATGGGGGATCTTCGAGTGGGCGCAGTCGCTGAATACCCAGGATGGCGGCGCACAGTCCATGTCATTTAAAAGGATTGCTTCAGGCCTGGTGGCGATCATCGGGCCGCAGCTGGTGCCGATCATCCAGAACGCCGTCGGCGTGGCATGAAAAAAGAGGAGGTGAAAAATGCCGGATTTGAGTTCTTTTTGGGATTTTATAAGTGAATTGCTATATGGGAAGTTCTTTTCCACAGCAAGGGACGTCTGGAATGGGCTCATGGACATGTGCTTTGGCGTCATGTCGAAATCGCCGCAGGATTTTTCTGCCGGGACATGGGAATTTGTGGAAAAGGACCTGTATCCTTGGGCATTGAGCATCGGCATCCTGATGGTCAACTTATTTTTTTTGATCGGCTTCTGCAAGTCTTTTTTGAACTTAAAGGAGCATATCACCCTGGAGCTGTGCGTGGAGACGATGATCCGTCTTGTCTGCGTCAACGCGCTTCTCCGGATGGGGCTGCCGATCATGAAGACGGTCTTTAAGATGGCGGCGGCGCTCACCGGGGATGTGATATATATGGAGCAGATCGCCTTCTTCACGGAAGATGGGGACATTGGCTCCCACCTGTTCTGGTGGCTGCTGGGGTTTGGATATTTCCTTGTGGCAGTCATCTGCGCTTTTATGATTTTTCTAACGGTTTATGGCAGGTACGTGAAGCTGTACCTGCTGGTAGTATTCTTCCCGCTTGCCATGCCGACGGTCATTGGCGGGCGGGGGATCGAGGCTTCCGCATATGCATGGGTCAAGACATTCCTGTCCAATACCTTTGAGATTGTGGCCATTGCGCTGACAATGGCCATCTGCGGCAGGCTGATTGCCGGGATCACAATTCCGTCAAACTGGTTCACGGGCTTGTTTGACGGGGCAAACCAGGCATTCAATTCATTGGTGCATATGATCCTGATGACCGCTTCTGTGAAAAGCGCATCATCCCTGATCAACAAGGCGTTTGCCTTATAAAAACCAGATAGGAGGAAACAGGATGAAGATTGACATTAATGAGGATTTTGAGACGGTATTTCAAGATACCGTGTGGAATGGGTTTACAAAAAAAGAACTGCTTTTGGCAGCGATCTCCCTTGGACTGTCCGGATTTGTGGGGTTCCTGCTCTGGAAGCATACCGGAATCTCAATCGATGTATGCATCTATTGCTGCATCCCGATCATCCTGGCGGTCAATCTTGCCGGGAAAGCACGCTATCAGGGCATGGGAGCGACGGAATTTATCCGGGAAGGGATTTATACCAATAAGACAAAAAAACTGCCGTATGAGGCGGAGGAGCGTCCACAGGGGCAGGAACGGATCTTCAGTATGAAAAGGAAGAAAGGAGGAAGAAAAAGAGATGGCAGTTTTAAATGCAAATAGCGTGTTCAGATCTAAACGCCGTATGACGATGCCTGTCTATGACGTTCCCAGGAACGTCCGGCAGGCACTGAATATTTCCCAGGCGTATGAAAATGGAATATTCAAGATAGAAAGCTGTCAGAAGAATGTAATGTATGATAGATGCTATCTGTTTGAGGATATCAACTACATCAATAAAAACAGCAAGGAGCAGAGGAGTTTTCTTCTAGACCTGATGGCCTGGCTGAATTCCATGAATGTGGATTTCAAGATATCCCTTGCAAACGCTTATCAGAGGACAGAGGATTTCCTTTCATCTGTCAGATCTGAAAAGAACATGGAACAGTATCCGGATATTGCAGAAGGAATCCGGCAGTGGCAGGAGGACAGTTTAGAAGAAGTAAATCCGAACGTAACGATGCTTCGTTATCTGACTGTAACCTGCAGGGCAGATAACGAGACATCGGCACGTATTTATCTGAACGCTCTTGAAAATACGATCACGGAAGCGTTTGAAGCATGGGGAAGCCGGATTTATAAACTGGATGCCAGGCAGCGTCTGATGACGCTGCAGTCCATCATCCAGCCAGGGCGGCAAAGAGACCAGGAGTATATCTCGATCCCGGGCAAAAATGAAAAAAGGGACTGGAGGAATGACATCATGCCTCGGAGCATCCGGACGCATACGAATTTTATGGTCATGGGGGATACCTATGTATCTGTGCTGTATGCGGCAAGGTATCAGAAGACATTGGATTCCGATACGCTTATCAGAAGCCTGTCTTATGCATCGTACCCCTCTGTCATCACGATGGATATGGCTCCTGTCGATAACAATGTAGTTGCGGAAAAGTTAACTGCCGCGCAGATGAACAATGAGCGGGAAATCTCAGGAGAGATGGAACAAAAGCATAAGGCGGGCGTATTTGCAGTCCGGCCATCCTATCCGAAGGAGATGAAAAAAAAGAAAATAGAAAAATATATCGAGCTGCTGGACGAGAACGATGAAAAAGGTTTTTTTATGAACCTGCTCGTTATCATAACGGCGGGGGATGAAGATACCCTTGCTGAACGTGTGCAGGAAATGCAGGCGGTAGGAAGGAAAGAGGGATGCGTTTTGGAGACATGCGACTTCCGTCAGTTAAAGGCATGGAACACTGCCTTGCCGATCGGAGGGCGCTATGTGGATTGCATGCGATTTTTCCTTTCCTCATCGCTGGTGGCGTTTCAGCCCTTCCACGCACAGGACCTGATTGAGCCTGGCGGGCAGATGCTGGGGCTTAATAAAACAACGAAGCATTTCATCATTGCGGACAGGAAAAAGCTGCCGAACCCACATGCTATTATTGTCGGATTTCCGGGGACAGGAAAATCAATGCTGATTAAGCTGACGGAGCTGTCACAGACTCTATTGTCCACAGATGAAGACATTATTATCATCGATCCTCAGAATGAATTTGAGGATAGCTGTGAAAAATATGGCGGAGCATATTTCAACCTGACGCCAAAAAGCGGCGTGTACCTGAATGGATTTGAGGTATCACAGGAAGTGTTCCATGCATCACCTACTGTGAAAAATGAGTTTATCGCATCCCAGACTGAGTATGCGAAAAGCCTTTGCGCTGCAGCGATGAAGAATATCACCGTGACCCAGGAGCATGATTCTGTGATCGGCCGCTGCACGGAGCGGATGTTCCAGGAAGTGTTCGGGCAGAAAAAACTGAAAAAGCAGCCTACCCTGACATGGCTCAGGGAAGAAATCAAAAAAGATTTAGAGAGGGTACAGAATGCACATGATGAACGGATCATACGTCCGATTTACAATTGCCTGGAAGAATATACAACCGGAAGCTGCGATATGCTGTCCAGGTCTTCTAACATCGAGATAAACAGCCGTCTTGTGGGATTCGGACTCGCACATGTCCCGGAAAATAACTGGGAAGCCATTATGGTGACGATCCTCCATTATCTTGCAACCAGGATGGATTATAATATCCAGCTTCAGAAAGCGACTCATTTGATTGTGGATGAGACACAGGTCGTATCGAAAAAGCCGGGATCCGCAAAGCAGCTCAACGATGCGGTGCTGACATTCCGAAAATTCGGCGGCATTGTGACAATGGCAATGCAGAACGTGACTGCAGCGTTGTCCAGTCAGTTGCTGACGGAATTGTTCTCAAACTGTTCTTACAAAGTATTCCTGGATCAGGGCGGCGTGGATGCGCAGCAGCTTGCTGCGATCCAGGAATTCAGCGCAAAAGAGTACCGGGCATTAAGCTCCGGGCGGATCGGAGAAGGCGTAATGGTCTGGAACAAGCAGATACTGCTCTTTGATGCGAGGATCAAAAAGGATAATGTCCTTTACCAGACGTACAACACGAATTTCCATGAAAAGAAAGAGGAAAAAATCAGGGAAACCGAGAAGGATCCTGTGGCAGGCTCTAAAACAGAAGCAGAGGATACAAAATGGGAAGAAATCAAATTTTCGGAATCCGATGCAGAAAAGGGAAAGCCAACACCAGAATTCGTGCCAGAAACCAGGGAGAAACCAGGGCAGGAGGACGTCTGGGAAGACTATTATGAACAGGTTATAAATGTGGCAGAAATCGCGGCCGTCGGCGAACAGGACATCGCGGATCTGTTCGCAATGACAGAGGAGGAAAGCCGGGCCTTGCTGGAAGAAATGTCAGAGAAAGGGCTGCTGGAACGACAAAGCGCATTTGGCAGACGGAAGTACAGAAAGGCGGGATAAATGAAGTTAAATGAAACGCAAGAGAAACGGCTGAGCATAACGGAAACGGCTGTCAGTGCAGCAAAGAATAATGTCTGTTTCATGGAAGAAAATCTGGACAGCCTGAATGCAGAATCTGAAAATGAAGCAGCGGAATCCGGCGGGATCCCGGAGGTTGATCCGGCCATATTCATGAATGGGACGGAACGGCTCGAATGGAACCGGCTGACCTGGCAGGAACGGCAGGAATTCATCCAGAGAGGACGGTCTGGAAGGAATGGGAAAAAAGCATCCGGACAATTAAAACGCGGATGGCAGGTATCGGAGGATGAAGAAGAGCTTTATGGGGAAATCTGTAAAAATAAAGCAAAGGAGAAAGACAGAGAAAGGGTTGCTGGAAGGATACAGGATCCCACATTTTCGGGCCAGACGGCGGGGGGAGATCTTCTGCCGGACGGACCAGAAGCCGGAGAAAAAATGAACGGGTATTTTACCGGAAAAACGGCAGTGGGAAATAGCATGGGAAGCGTAGTGAAAAGCCATCCGGAAGCTGCAATGCCTACGGGCCAGGCAGAAGCGTTTGCGGCGGCAAAGGAGGCAGCTTCTGAATTCAGGAAAAGCCTGGAAGCACGGTCTTCCGCACAGGATTACCAGGCAGGAAAACAGCTCGCAGATGGAACGCCGGAAGGACCGGGCAACGTAAGCCCCATGTCGCCGGCCCCTGGCATTGGAGGCACGATTGCCGGCACTTTTACTGCCGGGGCAGTGGCGGTGGGGACTGCCGCCTTAAGCATCCTCTCTTCCTTGCTTTCCTCCATTCTTTCCTCCATCCTTTCCATCATTGCAACGGTGGCATCAACAGTACTTCTTATCATCACTGTGGTGTCAATGGCTGTGTCTGTTGTAACAAGCTCTCTGTCAGGCGGCGTCGGCGCGTCAGGCCTGGTGGCTACTGCTTTGGCAGAAAACGGGAACACGGATGGATCGAAATATTGGGAATTCACGACGGGGCGGGAATTTGTTAATGGGGATGAAACCCCGTGGTGTGCCTGCTTCGTTTCCTGGTGTGCGGAGCAGAATGGACTGATTGATTCAGGCTTGTTTCCACGCTCAGCTTCCGTTGCTGCATACCGGAATTTTTTTAAGCAGAAGAATCAATACGTTGAAGCAGGCGGATACACGCCAAAGGCAGGAGACCTGATTGTTTTTGGAGCAGATGAACACATCGGAATCGTCCAGTACAGTGAAGGAGACCGGGTGGTTACAATTGAAGGGAATACCTCAGATATGGTGCATGAACGGAGCTACCATCTGGGAAGCCGTTACATAACCGGATACTGCACTCCGGACTATCCAGAAGCAGATTTTTCCGGTAATTCCAATGCAGAAATTGCTTATCATTTCCTGCGGAGCCAGGGACTGACGAGGGAAGCAGCCGTAGCGGTGCTGGGAAATCTCAAGCAGGAATCCGGCATAGATCCAAATCAATGTCAGTCTGGTGGACCGGGAAGGGGAATCTGCCAGTGGGAGGAGGGAGGACGATTTGAAGACCTGAAAAGTTTTGCAGAAATTAAGGGAAAACAATGGAACTCTCTGGAAGTTCAGCTTGAATTCATGTGGCAGGAATTCATTGGCGGGGAAGCTACCTGCGCGTTCATATTAAACAGAGATTATGGAGGGCTTGAAAATTTTAAGAGGGCAACGGATATTGCCTGGGCGGTGGAGGCGTTTGAAAAATCTTTTGAGCGTGCCGGAAATCCGATGATGGAACGGAGAATCCAGTATGCCGATGAATTTTATAAACAGTTTCAGGAATAGGGGTGATAATCAGTGAGAAAAAGGAGAAAGGTTTGGAAAAACGTTGCAGCGGTTTTTGTTCTTGTCGTGTTGACTGCCGGAGTCATTTTTCTATGCCAGAAAGAAACAAAGGAAGAAAAAAAAGGCAGTGGAGCTGAGCAAGAAGCGGAGCAAAATCTGCAGAAGAAATTGCTGGATGATCAGGAGGAGTTTTCTGAGACACCGGAAAAAGGGACAGAAGAGCAAAAGAAATTAAAATTTTATGATTTCCATTTCCTTGAACCGTACCTGGATGGAGAAAAAATAAATACAGTCCAGGAAAAAATCAGGGAATACATTTCAAAAAAGAGCAGCCTGTCCGGTACATCGGAAGTAAGCTGCCTTGACATCATGACAGAAACAGAATATAAGCTGATTTTTTACTGCACGTTGGATCTGAATCAGGAAACCGAAGAAATCCCGGTGCTTCAATGCACCTGGGATAAGATTACGGAAGATGCTTCTTTCATTTTTGTGGAAATATCCGAGGAAATACTTGATCAGGAGGCCAGAAAAAAAGAAGAATGGTTTGTCACTAACGAAGCAGAGAGTGGGGCAGACGAAGAGGATCCGCTTCCGAAGCAATGGACATATGAAGAGGAAGACACAACACCTGTGACGATAGTGAATGAAGACGTTTTGGAAGAAAAAATCTCGGTATCCGAAAGCGGCCAGTTACAGGAAGAACTGCTCTTGTATTTGAAGGAAGAAGGTGAGTTCCGACGGGAACTGGAGTTTGATGAGGGATCATACAAAAATTCTTCGCAGGGAATGAGCTTCTTTCTGGATTTTAAGACAGAAAGGATCGATCAAAAGATCATCCATGCAGAAAAAATCAGAGGAAAAAATAATTGGAGTTTTGAGCTTGTGAAGGAGGAAAAATGAAAGAGAAACTCGATTATGAATATGAGATATTTTATCTTGATTGCATGAGGCAGTCAAAGCCAGGCGTGTATGCCCGGAGTGCAGAGATTGAGTCGAAAAAAAACATCACTGCATTGCTGAAGGAAATGGCCGGAAGAAATCCGGATGCGGAGAAAAACCTGATGGCTCTGGACAACATTCTTGAAGATGCGTACCGTTATGTGGAGGATCACAGGGGAGAGGGAAACCTGAAAACCCTGCTTGAGAGATGGCTGGATAGCCTTGTATAAATACTATATATACATAAATAAAGGGGTCTTAGGGGGCTTCCCCTAACAAGATCAGCAAAATGTCCTACATTGTGCGTATCTTGCCAAATCCCTGGAAGGGATTTGCAATACAGGAGCAATACAAAAAAGCGGAAACTGGCAATACGAATGCAATACGACAGGCAATACAGAAGCAATACGCTTGCAATACAGGAGCAATACATAGACAATACAAATGCAATATATTGAGAAATACGGCGGCAATACAAATGCAATACGGACAAGATGGACGCGGCAACAGCCGTAAAGGGAGAGGACATGGCGAAGATAATGAAGACATACAGGCTGTCAGAAATGGCAGTCCATGTAATTGATTCCAGGGACACTATCAAATACCCGACCGCGAATGAATTTGTTGAGAGTGCAATAATAGCAGCCGATGGAGATCATCTGGCAGATCCGGAGATGGCAGCACTTTTGAACGAGATAAGGAAATTATGTCGGGAAATAATTGAGCTAAAGCAGATGCTGGAAGGCGCGGGCAGAAACCGTGAATACGGAAGTACAACGGAGGGAAAATCAGGAATGAAATCCGATTATCCGCTGCCGGAAATTTAGAGGGAAGGAATGCCAAAAAAGGCATTCCTTTTTTTAGGAAAAGTTAAGGAGGATGAAAAAATTGACACTGTATGAGCAGTTAGAAAAACTTGAAAATGATTTAAGAAAATTGGATGAAAAGAAAAGGGAATTTCAGGAAAAAAAGAAAAAGCTCCTGTCAGAAATCGAGCTGCATGAAGCAAAAAAAGCGGCAGAAAAAAGTAAGGAAATCATCCAGGTAGTGCAGGAAAGTTTTGGAGAAGTGACGGAAGAGAATCTGGAGCTGTTTCGCCGCGTGATGAAAGGGCAGGCGGAAGAACTCCAACGAAAAAAGGTGCATCTGGAACAGGGGCAGGATCTGCCATGACCCATCGGGAAAAACATATGGAAAGAAGTCGGAGGCGGTAAAAAATGGACAGGCGGAGCATCGTGGTCCGTGCGCGGGTGACCATGGAAGAGTATGAATATCTCTGCAGTAAAGCGGAGCAGAGCAGTGAAACAAAATGCCGGAGCGGTGCAAAAAATCTGTCTGGTTATATTCGGAAATGTATCCTTAAGGAATCTGGATATCTGGCTGGTCGAAATCATCAGAGGGAGCAGAGGGAATTAAAAAACCTCACATATCAAATTCGGAAAATCGGGGTGAACATCAACCAGGCTACAAAGAAAATTAACAGTGGATATTATAGCCGTGAAACCTGTGCGGCACTGCAGGAAGGACTGGACAAAGTTGAACAGAGATTATCTGAGTTGATCAGGTTATTGGAGGAATGCGAAAATGGCAGTGACAAAGCTGATGAACATTAAAGCATGCCCTCACGGAGCAGGAAGGCATCTGTACAATTCCATCCGATATATCATGAATCCGGAAAAGACAAAGGGCGGGATGCTGGTCGGTGGGAATTCAGGGAATGACTGCCGTGAGGTCTATGATGTCATGATGGATACAAAAAAAGAATGGGGCAAGCCGGACGGCAGGCAGGGATATCATTTCGTGTTAAGCTGGAAGCCGGGTGAGATCTCGGAGGAAAAAGCGTATCAGATTGTAAAGGAATTCTGTGAAGAATACTTGGGAGACAATTATGATTATGTCTTTGCAATCCACGACGATCAGTCGCATATGCATGGGCATATTGTATTTAATTCCGTGAACAGGGTGAACGGATATAAATACAGATATGAACGCGGTGACTGGGAGAAATATATCCAGCCGGTGACAGACAGCATCTGTGAACGTCATGGGCTTGAGAAGCTGACGTATGACCGGAATGCAAAGAAAGGGAAGTCCTATGCAGAATATCAGGCGGATAAAGAAGGGAGATTTACCTGGAAAAAAATCATCCGTTCGGATATAGACTATGTGCTTCCTTATTCGGAATCTTATGAAGATTTCCTGGAACAGATGAAGATGATCGGCTATTACATCAAAACCGGCTATTCAAGGAAAGAATGCAGGGATTATGTGCTGTTCTGCGCGCCGGGACAGGACAGAGGATGGAAAGATAAAAATCTGGGAGATGGGTACCGGCTGGAAGATATCAAACGCCGGATACAGAAGGAAACCTTCCAATATTATTCGCCAAGGCCGCCGAAAATTAAGCAGTGCAGGATGCAGCCTGCACTGAAGGGCCATTCTTATCTTTCCTGGTATCAGGTCCGGAAAGTCCGGATGCTCCACGAAACTTCCGGGTTTTTTGCAAGAAAAAATCCTTATGTAGTGGATCAGGCACGGATCCGGAAAAACCTGCTGCAGATTGGCCGACTGCGGGAGGATTGCAACTATCTGATCAAAAGCAACATCCGCAGTGAAGCCGAGCTGGAACAGCGGGAGGCGGAGCTTCTGCAGGAAGAAAAACTTTTGAAAAACCTGAGGAGCAACCGCCACCCTTTCCGGGAGGATGAGCGGTATCTGGAGTATCTGGAACTACAGAGGGAACTGAAGAAAATTCCGGATTCAGACGATCGTTTTGAAGAGCTGCAGGACCGGCTGGAAAAACTGGAAGAAGAGCTGCCGATGGATGTAGACCAGATCGAATCAGAGATTAAATCAGCCAGGGAACAGCTGGCGGCAATCCGCCAGGAAAAGCGGATCATCCGGCATATTAAAAAAATGGATCAGCAGGCACGGGTTGTAGTAGTTGCTGATCCTAAAATAAAAAAAGCAGATACGAAGG
>SFGI01000073.1 GCA_004557645.1 [Eubacterium] saphenum
ATCATCAGTAACCGGGCTATCAGTTTCCTGTCCCCATACTCCTTCTTTGGAGCTGCAAAAATTTCCGAAACTGGCTTCTATGATATGACCTATCTTGGCTGGGGCGTGCTGCTGGTTACCCTGTTTTTGGTGCTGTCTTACGGTGTCTTTCTGAAAAAAGACATTCAGTTTCGTTCATAAGGGGGTGCAAACATGAAAACATTGATTAAAAATGAGTTTCGCCAAACCAGAAGGCTCTTGTTGATCTGGTTAGGGATCATGCTGCTTCTGTGCGGTTTCTGCTATTTTGAGCTTCTGTCTCTACAGGACAGTCTGAATGAAATGGCAACGATGGTCAGCCAATTTCCGAGATTGATCATGATTATGTTTGGGGTCAAAGGCGATTTAACCACATCCCTTGGCTGGTATGTGTGCATCTATTTCTGGGAAGGATTGCTGGCGTTCCCTTATGCCATGTCTCTGGGGTTGTCCTGTGTGGCGAAGGAAAAGAAGTTCGGAACCTCGGAATACCTGTTCACAAAGCCTGTGGAACGGAAAACCATTGTACTGGCGAAGGTGATCGTTTCGGCGGTAAATCTGCTGGTGTTTGCCCTGTTCAGCGGTTTATGTAATTATTTTACAATCGTTCTTCCTTTGGGCGGTCTGGAACAGCCGGGAGCAGTGCTCACCACAACCATGGGAATGTTCTTTACCCAGTTCCTCTTTTTCGCTCTGGGGCTGCTGTTTGCCAGCCTGTTTATGTCCTATAAGGCTGCGGTGAGGACAGGTACGATTTCCATGCTGGCTGCCTATGCTCTGGCCTTTACAGCCGAATACACAGAAAATCAAATTTTGGATTACCTGACCCCTCTGCGCTACTACGATGTGTATGAGGTGGCACTGCACGGATTCCGACTTTCCTTTATCGTTTTGACATTCGCTGTTGTGGGTGCTTGTATCGTTGCTGCATTGAATCAGTGGAAGCGGCGTGAATTGTAAGCCTATGTTCAAATCTTCAGTATAACTGTCTCAAGTCTACATAAAAAAGCAATTCCTGTTTTCATGGGGGAATTGCTTTTTTACATGAAGATTGTATAATGAAAACAGTAGACAAAGATATATGGAGGAAATCATGATGTTACGACCAAAAGAAGTAGTATGCAAATGGGTAGATGCCTTTAATGGCCACGATGTAGATGCAATCGTGAGCCTGTACCATGATAATGCAACCAACCATCAGGTGACCAATGAGCCTGTGATCGGGATAGACGCAATCAGAGAAATGTTTACAGCAGAATTTGCCACTGCCGATATGACAGCCATTGTAGAGAATATTTTTGAAGATGGACAATGGGCAATTTTGGAGTGGAAAGACCCGCTGGGACTGCGGGGATGCGGCTTCTTCCATGTTGTAAATGGTAAAATTCTGTTCCAGAGAGGATATTGGGATAAACTGTCTTTTTTGAAGCAGCATAATTTGCCTATTGAATATTGATTGAATGCTGCCGGTGAAAAACCGCTGCTACATGGAACCAACCATGCGGCAGCGGCTTTTTTTATTTTCGAGTTTTTTCTTCTTATGGCTGGTAAACTTTACTCGCCTTTATTCATACATCTCAAACGCAAACATGGTTTCTTTTGGCAATCTATCATTTTCGCAATTCAGCAGATACCGGATCACCCGTTTTGCAAAAACATTGGAAATCATGGTATCCCAGTCGGCAAGCCGGACAATCGACCCTGTGCCGTTTTCAAAATCGAATAAAATTTCTCCCCATTCGCCATCGCAGTCTGCCTGATATTCGTAGACTGCGGTGGCAATTTTCTTTTTTCGTTTGGTTTTGGACTTCTGTTTCAGCCGGACTGCATGGATACCGCCGTTTTCTACCAACAGCAGTGTCAGATGTTCCGCTGCTTTCCGGTAGGCTCGTTCCGCACCGCTGGCGGAGCTGCCCTCAAACATGACAGCCAATTCTTCAAAGGTAGGGCGGTTTTTCCATGAACCGACACGCCCACAGGTCATGCAGATGGCAAGCCGTTTTTCCAACAAGGTTTGTTCCCGGTAGTTCAGCTTTTCAAATGCTTTCCGCACCTTTTCAGCCTGTATACCATCCCATAGAATATCGGCATAGTTCCAGCTATAGTCACGGGTCACATCCTCGCCTGTTTCCTCGCCGTCCTCGTCCTGCTCGGTCACAAAGAATGGCTGCTGATTGCGGATACCACGGACAACTTTCAAATATTCCTCTGCCAGCGCAAGATCGCAGTTATATTTTTTTGAAAATTCAGCAATGGCATCTTTTGTGTTGTGGTAAAGCCATGCCATGGTGCGGAGCATCTTATAGCTGGTCAGCGAGGATACCGACCATTGTTCTTCGCCCATGCGAAAACGGAGCATGGCATCCCGTATGAAGGGATAAATGTAGGTAGCATATTCAGCACCCTTTTCAGGGGCATAGTCCGGCAGCTTCTGGAGCATAGCCTCCCGGCAGGAAAGTTTTATATCCAAAAAACGCTCTGGGTCATACTGATCGCCGCTGTCTACGCCAAGAAAGCTTTTGATGCGATTGTTAAGCTGTGGCTCGTAATGGTGCAGGAAAAACGAAAAGTATTTCAAATCCTTTTCCCGGAGAGCAGACAGAATGTAATCATTGATGTTCTCTGCCTTTGGCAGCTCCGGTTCCAGTTGGAAGATGCGCTCTGCCATATATCTTGTAATGCCACTGTCGGG
>SFGI01000074.1 GCA_004557645.1 [Eubacterium] saphenum
GCTGTTATTCTCAAGCACCTGAAGGATATTCGCCTGCAGGATGGGCAGGAAAGTATCTCTGCCGCCTAACAGGTCATTGATTGCCCTTGCCACCGCTTCCTGCAATTCTGACTCCTGGATCGTCGACGCGTCACATCCTTCTGGTCCGTGTTCCACGCGGGTGCAGCACCGCCACACTGTGGAGCGCTTTCCTCTGTTGTTCCACGCAATCCTGCGGTAAATTTCACCGCATTTCGGGCAGTAAACAATGCTCGATAACGCATATTTACTGCTGTAAACCCTTTTCTTCCTGTTTCCCCCACTGTGCAGATTTGCCCGCCGTACCATTTCTTCCTGCACCTGCATATAAAGGTCACGTGGGATGATCGGCTCATGGCTATTCTCCACATAATACTGCGGTACGATCCCGTTGTTCTTTACCCGCTTTTTTGTGAGAAAATCCACCGTATATGTTTTCGCAAGCAGCGCATCCCCGATATATTTTTCATTCTGGAGGATTTTCTTTATGGTCTCCGGCCTCCATTTTTTCTTGCCTGCCCCGGTAAGGATGCCGTCCGCCTCAAGCCCCCTACCGATCTGCAGAAGGCTTGCGCCCTCCAGGTATTCCCGGTAGATCCGCTTGACAACCTCTGCTCCTTCCGGCTCAACAACCAGATGCCCCTCGCCATCTTTCGTATATCCGAGGAAGCGGTTGTGGTTGACCTGTACAAGCCCCTGCTGGTAACGGTACTGCAGGCCGATCTTCACATTCTGGCTTAATGACTCGCTTTCCTGCTGAGCCAGTGACGCCATGATGGTCAGCAGAACCTCCCCTTTCGCATCCATTGTGTTAATGTTTTCCTTTTCAAAAAATACGGGGATGCCCCTGTCCTTCAGCTGCCGGATATATTTCAGGCAGTCCAGCGTATTCCTTGCGAAACGGCTGATGGACTTAGTAATGACCATCTGGATTTTCCCTTCCATACATTCCTCGATCATGCGGTTGAATTCTTCCCGTTTCCGGGTATCCGTACCGGAGATTCCGTCATCTGCGAATATCCCGGCAAATTCCCAATCGGGATTCTTTTTGATGAATGCTGTGTAATGCTCAATCTGCGCTTCATAACTTGTGGCCTGCTCATCACTGTCCGTAGAAACACGACAATAAGCCGCCACACGGATCTTTTGTCTTTCTTCGTTATTCCTTCCCATCCCCATGCGCGGTCTGGCAGGGATAACGATAACTGTCGGATTTCCAACCATCTGCCCCATATCTAACCCTCACTTTCTATCAGGCTGTAGGCATATTCTGCCTGCATAAATGGATCTTCATATTGTTTCTCCATCGGCTTTGTGGAAAAATTCACCGGATAGGTGACTTTTTCTTCTTCCTTTTGTTCCCATACCCTGCCCAGCTTTTCTGCCCGTTTTTTAAGTTCCTGCTCCGCCTTGTCAAACGTCTCCCGGTCAATGATCGCCGGGTAATACGCATCCCCGAGGTAATGTCTGTTCTGCAATAACCGTTTGGCAGAACCATGCCAGGTCTCAATCCCCGCCTGCTTTGCGGCCGGCATCAAGGCAAGCCCCGACAGGTACCCCCGATACAGTGCCTTAACCCTTTCTGCCTGCTCCTCATCAATGACCGCATGTCCTTCCTCAATCCGGTATCCATATGGTGTATGTCCCATCCCATCACATCCTTTCCCTGAGCATGAGCCCGCATTTCATCCGGAAGCCGACCTCGGTTCTGGAATATACGGTGATCTGCTCCACAAACTTTCCAAAGAGCTCCCCATCAAAGGCTATGAGCATCTCACCTTTCTCCGCAAATTTCAAAAGTGCCTCCACTTCCCCGGTCTTTACCATTTCCCCGTTTACAGAATGGGAAAGCCCATTCTTTTGCATTTCCAGTTCTGCCGCTTCCTGTAATAATTCATTGTTTTCCTTATTAAAAAGAGCAGGTTCCAGATACCCTTTCGCCATCAGGCCGGTGAGTATCTGCCTCTGCTCCGCATTTTTCTCCATCTTCAATTCCAATTCCTGTATTATGCCGAAACTGTCCGACCGGTCCATCTCCCTCAGACTTTCCAGCAGGGGCCTCAGCACAAACCTCCGCCCATAAACCAGTTTGTTCATCATCGTCACGAAGGCTTTCTCCACATCCGCATTGCGGATGAATTTCATGGAACACGCTGTAACATCATCGATATGTTTCCCACAGCACCATGCCACATACTTTCCACCGTTTTTGCTGTGTATCCTCCGCTTAAATTTGCCGCCACATTCCGAGCAGATAATTTTCCCTGAGAATGGGTACCGGTTCAGATATTTTCCGCCGCCTTTTGTGATTCCCTTTTCCAGCCGCCTCTGATTGAGAACCGCCCCGGCAGCCTCAAAATCTTCTCGACTGATGATTGGTTCATGATGGCATTCCATTAAGTACTGGTCTTTCTCCCCATAGTTTGTATGTCTGTTAAAATGCTCGTCCGTATAGGTTTTCTGGAAGATCACATCCCCACATACTTCTCGTTATAGATCATACCCCGGACCGTTGATGCCGTCCATTTCCCGCCTTTTTTTGTAGGCACTTTTCTAGCATTCAGTTCGTCCGCTATCTGGTGTGTGCCAACCCCCGCAAGCACTTGCGCAAAAATATATTTTACAGTCTCTGCCTGCTCCTGGTTGATCTCCATTCCCCCGTCCACATAATCATATCCGTATGGCGGATAGG
>SFGI01000075.1 GCA_004557645.1 [Eubacterium] saphenum
CGGATGGTTCTGCACGGCAGCTTCCATGGCATCCGAATGAAGCTGATCCGCAGTAATGTCATAGGTCTGAAGCATGTTGTTGGTTACGAGAATGCTGGCAGAGCCCTGTTCATTGCTTTCCATCTCGAAGCGGTAAACAAGAGCCATGTCTTCCACAGGTCTGTGAGGGATCTCGGAAAGCTTTTCCTCGTTTCCGGCAATGGGAATCATCTGAAGGGTCAGCTTTTCCTTCATCTGATCGTAATCCATCAGCGCCCGGATATCGAACTGAGGCATGTTTCCGGCAATCTCTGCCACCTGCTTTTCAATCTTATGAAGGGCTGTCTCCATAGGCATACCGTCCTCAACACGTTTGTAAACATAGTCCAGGTTCATCGTGGCAGCAACGTTACTGCCTGCAGGGCTCACAGCCAGTCCGGTATAGGATTCACCCTGCAGCTTCGAAACAGCCTGAACGCCGATATCCAGATTGGGGAAGCGCTCACGCAACTCATCGACAACCTGAATCTTAAACTGATCAAAATCCATGTGTTAGTCCTCCTTTTTCTCTTTCGGCAGCCAATAACCATATACGGTCTTTCCGTCTTCGCCGGTAATGGCCACGAAGTGATCATTCAA
The DNA here is from genome assembly GCA_004557645.1 of [Eubacterium] saphenum. Taxonomy (GTDB): domain Bacteria; phylum Bacillota; class Clostridia; order Lachnospirales; family Anaerotignaceae; genus Anaerotignum_A. The sequence continues at coordinate 619 of SFGI01000075.1, forward strand.
AAAGATCATTGCAGCAAAAAAGTCCATAGCGGTAAGCTCCTCACATTCGGTTTCATCGTCATTGACTCTGGCAATATAAACCGGAGCCGTAATGGTGATTTCATCTTCGCTTTCCCAGGTGTGCTCCATATAGTGAAGAAACAGACGGTCACCGATCTCAACACAATAAAATGTCTGCTCATCATCAAAGCCCGGGAACTTTGACAGGGCATCTTCTTCTGTCATCAGCTGCACCGGTTTTCCGGGAACCGCAAAAAGGACGGTGGCATCCATACAGGCCATATCATCCTCATCCCAGTCATCCATATCTTCGAAATTCTTCGTGTCCCAGGGATTCTTCTTTCCCTGAAGCAGGCTGGCAATTCGGGAAAGGACAATGGCACTGTCACAGAACATTTCTGCCAGCTCGTCTACAGAATCTGCAAGCGCAATCGCTGCAGCCTCTTTTTCGGAAGGCTTTTTCCGGATACCAAGCAGGTCCTGCATCTGCTTCATCATTTCTTTTTCAGTCATTGATTGATACTCCTTTTCGTGTTTTGGGTAAAAAGAAAGCACCATCAAAAGTTGTCCTTCTGACAGTGCTCGTGGTACTGATATTGAATTATCGTTCCTGGTCACGGGCTTTCTTTTTCTGCCATTGGTCCAGGAGCTTGATAATAGTGTCCTGCATCTGCTGTGTGGTGTAGGATCTGGGGAAATACTTCCTCAGCTGTTCATTTCGGAAGGTAACCCGTTCAAGATCACCTTTCTTCACTTCATTCATGATCTCTCTGGCAGCGTCCATGGTGAAATCGCCTTCCTGAGCCAGCTTCTTCAGGCGCTGAGCCTGTGAAAGAGAAGGGGAGGCCTGCACTTCATCCATGGCCTGCATGAAAATCTCCTGTTCCTCCGGAGCAAGGTAGGAAAGCTCAACCGCTGGATTGAAGGAAATTTGCTTCTGATCGACCATTTCCAGAAGTTCGGGAATAAGGTTGGTAAGACGGATGTAGCGCTGGACTTGCTTTCTACTTTCACCAGCTTCCTGAGCCAATTGCTCGTCCGACCTCAACTTCGGGCCAAGTTGGCCCGAAGTTAAATCTGATCGTTCACCCTGATGCCTCATTGCTTCCAACTTCATTTTGTACGCATAAGCCCTCTCGCTGGGCAGAATATTTTCTCTCTGAAGATTGGAATCCACCATGAGCACCGTGGCGGCATCATCATCCATCTGCCTTACCAGAACCGGAACCTCAGTAAGCCCTGCCAGCTCAGCAGCATGGGCGCGGCGATGTCCGGAGATAATCTCATACCCGCCATCCTCCAACGGCCTGGCAATCAGAGGGGTCAGCACACCGTACTGTGCGATGCTCTCCGTTGTTCGAAGCATGGCTTCATCATCGACCACCTTGAAGGGATGATCCTTAAAGGGCACCAGCTTGCTGATGCTGATATTCTGTACTCGTTCCAGCTGACTCTCTGCACGGCTTTCATCCGTCTCAAAGATATCATCGTAGCTGGTCAAGCTGATGTTTCCGCCTCTTTTCGGCATTTGCTAGCACCTCCTTTGTCAGACTCCGGTAGGCTTCAGCGACTTTGCCGCCCGGATCGTGTTTGAAAATACTCACGCCCTCCGCACTGATTTCCGCAGCACGGACGGAACGAGGGATATCCGCATCATATACCTTCAGCTTGCTGCCGTAGGTATCACGGATCAGCGTGCTGATTTCCTTTGCAAAGTTGGTACGAAGGTCCACCATGGTCAGCAGAATTCCTTCGATTCGAAGTTTGGGATTGATCTGACGCTTGACCTTGTTTACCGTCTGAAGCAGCTGCTCCAGGCCCTTTGCCGATAGATAATTCGCCTGGACAGGAATGAGGACCTGATCTGATGCGGCAAGCGCATTGACGGTCAGCATGCCCAGGGAGGGCATACAGTCCAGTAGAATATAGTCGTACTGAAATTTCAAAGCATCTAAAACCTGCCTTAAAACA
>SFGI01000076.1 GCA_004557645.1 [Eubacterium] saphenum
CCTGTGACATCATGGCTATCGGTGAAGGGGTAAGAAAGGTTTATGAAGAAGTGCTGGTTCCCGAAGGCATGGATGATGTGGCTATTTTCACAGAAATGGGTCGTTTCATGTTGGCTCCCTATGGTGCATTGCTGGCAACAGCTATCCATGAAAAACACATCCACAAAGAATATATTGGCCTGGATGCCTGTGCTGCAAACCTGATGCGTCCTGCCATGTATGGTTCTTATCACCATATTACCATTCTGGGCAAGGAAGATGCTCCTTGTGACCATAAATATGACATTACAGGTGGTTTGTGCGAAAATAATGATAAATTTGCTATCGACCGTATGCTGCCTGAAATCGAAATCGGCGATATCATCTATATCCACGATACAGGTGCCCATGGTCACGCAATGGGTTACAACTACAACGGCAAGCTGCGCTCCGCAGAATTGCTGCTGAAAGAAGACGGCAGCGTGGAAATGATCCGCAGAGCCGAAACCCCTGCAGACTATTTTGCAACCTTTGACTTTACAGGTCTTTTCGATAAATAATGAAAGAAATCTTTGCATAAGAAAAGGAGTTGGAATTTCCAACTCCTTTTTTTGCTCTTATTTCTTATTTCAGATGTGTGTTTTTGTATTCTTCACGAATATCATCGGGAACTAAGCTGCCGCCTGTAGCCCAAGGGATATGTGTGGCATTTGCCATTTTGTCTTCCAGACCCATTTTTTTGATGTAAGCCTGTACCTTTTCATCCTTCAGCATGATAGGGCCCCAGAAGGATGCACATGCGGAGGGTTCGATAAAGATATCTTCTGTTGCAACCAGATCTCTCATCAGATCATAGAGGTGATAGTCTTCCAGAGTTACTTCACCGGACAGCAGGTTGTTCATCACGCCGCCAACAAAACCGGAAGCACGGCCAACTGCCAGACCATCTGCATGAGTCAGACCTGTCAGACCGAAGTCTTTTACGCATACTTCATTCTGCAGACCGGAAGCCATACCAACCAGCATACAAGGTGCCTGTGTAGGTTCTACAAAGAAAATATGTACATTATCGCCAAACAGCTTCTTGAAACCGAAAGCAACACCGCCGGGTGCACCGCCTACACCGCAGGGAATGTATACAAACAGGGGATGGTCAGCATCTACTGTGATATTTTTTTCTTCGAACTGTTTTGCAATACGTTTTGCTGCTACTGCATAGCCCAGGAACAGAGTGATGGAGTTTTCATCATCTACGAAATAGCTTGCAGGGTCAGCATCGGAATTTTTACGGCCAACTTCTACGGCTTTGCTGTAGTCATCTGCATATTCAACAACTTCTGCGCCTCTCTGACGAAGCAGGTCTTTTTTCCACTGTTTTGCATCAGCAGACATATGAACGATAACGTGGAAGCCCAGAGCCGCACTCATGATACCGATGGACATACCCAGGTTACCGGTGGAACCAACCTGAATCTTGAATTTGCTGAAAAATTCTCTGAATTCGGGGGAAGCAAATACGCTGTAGTCATCGCCTTCCTTCAGCATACCATGTTCCAGAGCCAGATCTTCGGCATGTTTCAGAACTTCATAGATACCACCACGGGCTTTGACAGAACCGGAAATTGCCAGATGGCTGTCCTGTTTCAGAAAAAGCTTGCCGGGGATAGAAGTACCATATTCTGCTTCCAATTTCTTCTGCATATTAGGGATATATGTCAGAGGAGATTCGATCAGACCATTTGTAGGGACTGTTTCGGGGAATTTCTTCATCAGGAAAGGTGCGAAACGAGCCAGTCTTGCTTCTGCATCATCGATATCAGCCATAGTGATATTGATCTTTGCCATAGCATCATCTGTTTTTTCCAGGTTTTCATTGATCCAAACAACTTCTTTGGCTTCTGAAACCTGTTTCAAAAGGTCAACGTTTTTTACCTTGCTCCAAAGTTCATTACTCATAAAATATGCCTCCTTTATGATCATAGGTTGTATTTTTATAGTAGCATATCAAATCCTCCTTCGCAAGACAAATGTATTAATCCAAAAACATCTTGATTTTTCGAGGATTGACAGAGAATGTCTAAACCTGTAAAATAAAAGAATGATGAAAAGTTTTTTACAATTTAATAAGGAGGTCTTTTTATGGAAAGAGTAAGGCAATTTTTTTCTGCGATCCTGGCTGGTATGCTGATCGGTATGGGTGGAACTGTGTTTCTTTCTCAGTCCAATCCTGTGGTAGGCAGCTTCTTGTTTGCCATCGGTCTGTTTACGATCGTTGTATTCCAGCTGCATCTTTTCACCGGCAAGGTGGGCTACACCCCCTTCCAGAAGCCTGTGTATCTGATCGAACTGGCGATCACATGGCTGGGGAACCTGGTTGGGACAGGGATCACGGCATGTATGGTAAGAAACAGCCGCATTTATGAGGGGATGGCTGAAAGAGTGGCTGGCATTGCC
>SFGI01000077.1 GCA_004557645.1 [Eubacterium] saphenum
GTAGCCGTAGGTTGATGTAATGCCTTAAGGCATATGCTCTGGGAGCAGGGCTATGCCCGCAAATGAAAAACCACCGGCTAGGCCGGTGGATATTTATTTATGGAAAACGGGAGAAAACGTTGAAAAACAAGGAATGGTATTGTAAAATAAACAGCGGATCTATTTCTGAAAATAGAAAGAGGAGGAATTTGAATGGCAAAAGAAAAGAAGAAACGTCCGTTGGCGTTGTGGATCTTTGTTGGGCTGATCCTGGGTATCCTGGCTGGCGCAGCGCTGATGAAAACGCCGGAGATCGCAGTAAATTACATTAAGCCTTTTGGCACACTGTTTCTGAATCTGGTGAAATTCATCGTTGTACCCATCGTACTGTTTTCCATCATGAGCGGTGTGATTACCATGAAGGACATGAGAAAAGTGGGAAGCATCGGCATGAAAACCATCTGCTACTATATGTGTACCACTGCTGTGGCAGTTTTGATCGGCCTGGCCATGGCGAACCTGTGCAAGGGGTTTTTCAACGAACTGACAACATCCGGCTTGGAGTATGAAGCATCTGCAGCACCCAGCTTCATTGAGACGATCGTGAATATTTTCCCCAGCAATGCGGTAGCACCTATGGTCAATGCAAATATGCTGCAGGTGATCGTGATCGCTCTGTTTTTTGGATTTGGCACCATCGCCGTTGGGGAAAAGGGAAAGGCGTTTTCCGATTTCGTGGAAAGTGCCAATGCGGTATCCATGTATATCATGGATGCGATCATCAAACTGAGCCCCATCGGTGTATTCTGCCTGATCACGCCTGTGGTGGCAGAAAATGGCCCTGCAGTTCTGGGGGATCTGCTGACGGTATTGGTGGTGGCTTATCTTGCCTATATTCTGCATATGGTCATCGTATATTCTGCAACGGTAAGAGCTTTTGCAGGCTTGAATCCCATAAAATTCTTTAAAGGGATGCTGCCTGCCATCATGATGGCATTTTCCAGCGCATCTTCCGTAGGGGCATTGCCCTTGAACCTGGAATGTGTGGAAAAATTGGGGGCGAAGAAGGATGTTGCCAGCTTTGTGCTGCCCTTGGGTGCCACCATCAACATGGATGGTACAGCAATCTATCAGGGCGTATGCTCTATTTTCATCGCAACGTGTTTTGGCATCGATTTGACATTGGGGCAGCAGCTTTCCATCATCCTGACAGCGACACTGGCCTCTATTGGTACAGCAGGTGTGCCCGGTGCGGGGATGATCATGCTGGCTATGGTGCTGCAGAGCGTTGGCCTGCCCGTAGAAGGGATCGCACTGGTAGCCGGTATCGACCGTATCTTTGACATGGGGCGTACAACGGTAAATATCACCGGTGACGCGGCTTGTACCCTGTGTGTTTCCAAAATGGAAGAAAAGAGAGAAGCGAAAGCGTAAAGGAAAGGAACGGAAAAAGAGCATCTGCGATGCAGCTGATTCGGAAAAAGGCTGCAGGCAGATGCTCTTTTCATTTGGATAGGGTTCGCTTTTTTGTATTTCAGAGGGGCTCTCGTTAGAGGATATCCTTAGGGGGCGAGTTTTTTCGCTGCCCGAAGCTCCATATAGCCCCGCTCGCCCCGAGGCTCCAGCTGGATACGAGGGTTTTCGTCATCCCACTGATAGCCGATGAAGGCAGGATTATAGGTATCGGCTGCGTGCTGCACCGCCTGAATGGCTTCGCTGTAGTCTTCCTCCCGGAAGGGCTGACCTTGGAACATCAGGTAATCTGCTTCCGGCAGCTGGATGACATCAAAGCCTTCGGGGATAACGCCTGCGTAATCCGTTTCCACTTCTACACCCTGCACATAGACAGAGGTATTTGGTTTTCTGTATTTTTCAGGAAGCCACAGGCATACGGGCTCACCGCTGAGAGATTTCATGCTCATAAGCGTGCCCCACACATCGCAGCCCACCTCTTCGCAATAGGAAAAATAATCGTCTGCGTGAACAGCACGTTTCAAGATACACAGCCGTTTCGGTTTATGAACAGTCTGGACAAAGATGCTCTGTAAATTTTCCATATTCATTTTCTCCTTCTTTAATGCTCTGTATTTTACATCGTAAGGAATGAAAAGAGAGATGGGGACAGGGGCTTTTGCGTAATCGCTGGGGTTGCATCCAAAGGCGCGGAAAAATGCTCTTGTAAACCCATCCACACTGCCGAAGCCAAGAGCAAAGGCTACATCTGTGATGCGACAGTTTTCATCCCGCAGGCATAGGGCTGCCCGGGAAAGACGCAGCTTGCGGATATATTCAGCCGGCGTTACCGCAAGATGATCCCGGAATAAGCGATAGGAATACCATGGGGAGAAATGGGATACCTGTGCCAGGTCGGACAGGGTGATCTTCTGATCCAGATTTTCTTCAATATAATCCTGCATCCGTTGGACGGCTAAAACCTGTTCCATCATTTTACTTCCCTCCTTACAGCCATCATTTTACTATATGGAGAAGGATTTCTCTCGACGATTCTTGCTGTTTTTTGCTTTTTTCAGGCAGTTTTTGAATGATTTTCAAAAAATCGAAAAAAGTTGAAAAAAGGTGTTGACATTTTGAAAAAGAGGAGTATAATATCTAAATGTGCTCGCGAGAAAGCGAGACAAACTGAGAAAATCGAATCACAGAAGCCGATAAAAACTGAAATGTTTTAAAAGAAAAACATTGACAAGGATGATCGGAACTGATATAATAACTTCTGCTGATGCGAAATATCAGAAAAAAGCACGAAAGAGATTGAAAAAAATCAAAAAAGTGCTTGACAGACAGAATGACATCTGATAAAATGTTATTCGTTGCTGAGAAAGCAGAAAACAAAATAAACTTGAAAAGTTCTTAAAAAAGTACTTGACAAGAGAAAGAAGATTTGTTAAAATAATCTTCGGTCGCTGAAAAGCGAACTTGATCCTTGAAAACTGAACAATGGATATGAACACACAACCCATAGTCAATTCAAGCAAACGGAAACGAATGCTAAAAGACAGTTTGCCGGTTTAGA
>SFGI01000044.1 GCA_004557645.1 [Eubacterium] saphenum
AGCGATCAGTTTTACCGCACGGATAGCGTCATCGTTACCGGGGATTACGTAATCGATTTCATCGGGATCGCAGTTTGTATCTACGATAGCTACTGTAGGGATACCCAGTGTGTGAGCTTCCTGAACAGCGATTCTTTCTTTTCTTGTGTCAACGATGAACATCATATCGGGAACTTTTTTCATTTCCTTGATACCGCCAACGTTTTTCTGCAGTTTTTCCATTTCGTGCATCAGTTTTGCAACTTCTTTTTTGGGCAGTACTTCGAATGTACCGTCTTCCTGCATTTTTTCCAGTTCTTTCAGTCTGGCAATTCTTGTTTTGATTGTTGTGAAGTTTGTCAGCATACCACCCAGCCATCTCTGGTTAACGTAGTACATGCCGCATCTTTCAGCTTCTTCACGGATGCATTCCTGTGCCTGTTTCTTTGTACCTACGAACAGGATTTCGCCGCCTTCTGCGATGCAGTTGCAGATTGCTGCGTAAGCTTCATCAACCTTTTTTACTGTTTTCTGCAGGTCGATGATGTAGATGCCGTTTCTTTCTGCGAAGATGTATTCAGCCATTTTAGGGTTCCATCTTCTTGTCTGGTGACCAAAGTGTACACCAGCTTCTAATAACTGTTTCATTGAAATTACGCTCATAGCGCACCTCCTATTGGTTGATCCTCCGCATCCTTTCAGCAGGATAACTGACCCTTGTCAGCACCAATCCTCTCTCTTGGGATACGTGTGTACTAAAAGTTACCTATGGGATTATAGCACAGTTAAAACCAAAAAACAACTACTTTTTCTCTATTTTTTGAAAAAATTTGAGAAAAAATAGTTGTTTTTTCCTTTCGCATTACTCTGCGTCTTCTTCCGCGGGTTTTTCCTGCACGAAGCCGCATTTTTCATTGGAACATACGATCTTGGGATTCTTTCTGCCCTTTTCTTCCAGGAATGCACCGCATCTGGGACACTTTTCGCCGGTGGGCTTATTCCAGCTCATGAAACCGCATTCGTCAGGGTTATGTTCACAGCCGTAATAAACACGGCCTTTTTTCGTTTTCTTAATAAGAACTTTACCGCCGCATTCGGGGCAGTTTACTCCCGCTTCTTCAAAATAAGGCTTGGCATTCTGACATTCAGGGAAACCGGGACATGCCAGGAATTTGCCGTATCTGCCATATTTGATGACCATGTTTCTGCCGCATTTTTCGCAGATGACGTCACTTTCCTCATCCTTGATCTCGATTTTTTCCAGTTTTTCCGCAGCCTTTTCTACGCTTTCCTTGAAGCCGGGATAGAAATCACGGATGATCTGCTTCCATTCTTCCTTGCCCATTTCTACGTCGTCCAGTCGTTCCTCCATGTGGGCGGTGAAATCGATATCCACGATATCAGGGAAATAGCCCTTCATAATATCATCCACCAGTTCGCCCAGTTCCGTGGGGAAAAGGTTCTTCGCTTCTTTTGTCACATAATGGCGGGCCTGGATGGTCGTCAAAGTAGGTGCATAGGTAGATGGTCTGCCGACGCCGATTTCTTCCAGTGTTTTGATTAAGGAAGCATCGGTATAGCGTGCGGGGGGCTGTGTGAAATGCTGTTCTGGCAGCAGCTTCTCTGCCTGCAGCTTATCCCCTTCTGTCAGCTTGGGGATAACCTTTTCATCCTCTTCCTCCCCTTTGTTGTAAACCTCCAGGAAACCTGCGAAGCGCAGTCTTGAACCGGAGGCACGGAAGCTGTAATCCCCTGCTGTCAGCTTGACAGAAAGGGTATCGTACAATGCAGGGCTCATCTGGCTGGCAACAAAGCGTTCCCAAATCAGCTTATACAGACGATACTGGTCCTTGGACAAAGAATCCTTGATGCTGTCCGGTGTTCTGTTTACGTTTGTGGGGCGGATGGCTTCGTGGGCATCCTGAGTTTTCCCCTTGGATTTATAGACGATCCGTTCGGGATTCACAAATTCTTCGCCGTAGGTGTCTTTGATAAATGCCACTGCTGCTTCGTATGCTTCATCGGAGATACGGAAGGAGTCGGTACGGATATAGGAAACCAGACCCACAGTCCCTTCCCCTTTCACATTGACGCCTTCATACAGCTGCTGGGCGATCATCATGGTTTTCTGGGTCGCCATATTCAGGTGCTTGCTGGCTTCCTGCTGCATGGTGCTTGTGGTAAAAGGTGCAACGGGCTTTTTCTGTCTGCTGCCGGTTTTTACTTCTGTGATCTGGAAATCCTTGCCTTCCAGTCCAGCCAGCACTTCATTGGTTTCAGCTTCATTGGCAAGCTCCATTTTTTCGTCGCCTTTGCCGTAGAATTTCGCTTCGAACCCTTTGCCGTCTGCATCTTTCAGTTTGGCTCCCAGTGTCCAGTATTCTTCGGGAATAAAATCTCTGATCTCATCTTCTCTATCACAAATCAAACGCAGAGCAACGGACTGTACACGGCCACCGCTAAGGCCTTTTTTCACCTTTTTCCAAAGCAAATCACTGATGGTATAGCCCACCACTCTGTCCAGCACACGGCGTGCCTGCTGGGCATCTACCAGATCCATATCGATATCTCTGGCTTCTGTAATGGATTTTTTGACTGCTGTTTTTGTAATTTCGTTAAATGTGATACGGCTGATGGGCTTTTCATCGCCAAGGTTGAGGGCGTGAAGCAGATGCCAGCTGATGGCTTCCCCTTCACGGTCCGGGTCAGTTGCCAGGTATACTTTATCAGCAGCCTTTGCATCTTTGCGCAGCTTGCTCAAAAGCTCCCCCTTCCCACGGATCGTAATATATTTCGGCTCAAAATCATTCTCGAAATCGATGCCCATCTGGCTTTTCGGCATATCACGGACATGCCCCATGGAAGCTTCGATCTTATAATTGCTCCCTAAAAATTTGCCGATGGTGGCAGCTTTTGCAGGAGATTCTACGATCACAAGATATTTCTTTCCTGTTTTCGCAGCTTTTTTCGCCGTTGCTTTCTTCGTTGCAGGTTTCTTTTCTGTTGTTTTCTTTTTTTCTGTTGTGGCTGTTTTTGCCAAACTGATCACCTCTATTTTAACTTGCTCTGACATAGCCTGCCTGGGGGATCTTTACGATATACCCGGACAGCTCCAGCAGAGATAAGATATATTGCACTTCCTGAATCTCTTTTTGCAGCTTTCTGCACAGGGCTTCCGCCGAAATGGGCGTTTCCTCTTCGATCAGGTCGTAAACTTCTCTCTCCTCTGCGGAAATATTCTCCGCAGCTTTGCTCTTAAACTTTTCTTTTTCTTCTTTTTTGTAAGCGATCCCTAATGAAATCAGGATATCTTTCCCCTCTGTGATGATAGGACACCCCTGCTTGATGAGGGCATTGGTGCCATAGCTCAGCGCACTGGTGACATTTCCCGGAACCACATAGACATCCCTGCCGCATTCCAGTGCCATATCCGCCGTGATGAGGGTACCGCTTTTCTTTCCCGCTTCCACAACCACTACCATTTTGCTCAAACCGGCAATGATACGGTTTCTGGCAGGAAAATTGCCGGGAACTGCCGGCATCCCCGGTGGATATTCGGAAAGGACGCAGCCATTTTCTACGATGCGCTCCATCAATTCCCGATTTTCAGAGGGATAACAGATATCTACACCGCAGCCCAAAACCGCAATGGTCTTGCCACCGCCGTCCAAAATGCCTTTATGCCCTTCACTGTCGATCCCACGGGCCATACCGCTGACAACGATGACATTGGTCCTACCCAGATCCTTTGCGATCTCATAGGCCACCGTTGCCCCGTAGCGGGAACATTTCCTTGCACCAATGATGGCAACGGTATCGATCTCATCATCGGGCAGTTCCCCCCGCACATAGATGCCCATGGGCGGATGATAGATCTCCTTCAACAGTTTCGGGTAGCGGGGATGCCAGTAAGAATAGAAATCGATCTGCTTCTCCTCCAGTTCGATGATCCATTCATTCAGCTGGTCTTCCTCTCTGGATGTAAGGAGTACTTCCCCCGTCTTATCCGGAAGGACCTGTCTGATCTCCTCAGGTTCTGCATACCAAATAGCTTCTGCACTGCCGAAGTGTTCCAAAAGTTGGTTCGCCCGTTTAAAGCCAATTCCCTCTACACGGGATAACCACATCAGATAAAATTCTTCCATGCGAACACTCCTTCCCCTTTTCTGAGTTACGCCCTCTACTATAAATCCTTTCGTATTAAAATTCAATACCAAATTTTTTTGAACCTCAAAATTTCAGTAATTATAACTTATTATATAGTAGGAATTTTGACATCTGATTGCACTTTTTGGTAAAAGTTGATATGATAAAAACAAATTTTAGAGAAAAGAGGCTGAAAAAATGCTTTCCATCATAAAATCTGCCGCCATCTTGGGCATCGACAGCTATCCCGTAGATGTTGAAGTCGACCTGAGCAATGGTCTGCCTGCCTTTGATATCGTTGGTCTGCCCGATTCTGCTGTCAAAGAATCCCGAGAAAGGGTACGAACTGCCATCCGCAATTCCAATTTTTCTTTTCCCGTGAAAAGAATCACCGTAAACCTCGCCCCTGCCGATACAAAAAAAGAAGGGGCTTCCTTCGACCTGCCCATTGCTTTGGGGATTTTAGCTGCCTGCAATCTGTTTTCCGCCGTTCAGGCGGAAGATGCCATCATCACCGGGGAGCTTTCTCTGGATGGCTCTGTCCGCCCTGTCAATGGTGTCCTGCCTATGATGTATGATGCCTATCGCAGAGGCGTTCGGCAATGTTATGTACCTGCAGAAAATGCCCCTGAAGCGGCTCTGGTAGAAGGGATGACCGTTTATCCTGTTCGGACCATACAGGAGGTGGTGAACCATCTTTCCGGCGGAAAGCAGATCGATCCATTTCAAAAAACAAACGATATGCTGCTTTCTCAGAATGAAGAGGAACTGGAAAAGCTGGATTTTTCCCACGTAAAAGGACAAGAAAACGCCAAACGTGCCATGGAGATCGCTGCGGCAGGCGGTCACAATATCCTGCTCATTGGTCCTCCCGGCTCTGGCAAAACCATGCTGGCAAAACGCCTGCCCACGATCCTGCCCGACCTGAGCTTTGAGGAAAGTATCGAAATCACAAAAATTTATAGTGTAGCGGGTTTGTTGAAAGAGAAGAATGCCCTTGTGAAAACAAGACCTTTCCGCTCTCCCCATCATACCATTTCTGCCTCTGCCCTGACCGGCGGCGGACGTATCCCCAGACCGGGCGAGATCTCTTTGGCCCACCATGGTGTTCTGTTTTTGGATGAGCTGCCTGAATTTCAGAGAAATGCTCTGGAAGTCATGCGTCAGCCCTTGGAGGATGGAAAGGTGACCATTGCCCGTGTCAACGGTACATTGACCTTCCCTTCCGATTTTATGATGGCGGCAGCCATGAACCCCTGCCCCTGCGGCTATCTGGGCAACAGCGAAAAATGCCATTGTTCCGCCAATGAGATCATGAAATATCATCGAAAGATCAGTGGTCCCTTGCTGGATCGTATCGATCTAATGGTAGAAATGCCCCCTGTGGCTTATGAAGACTTAGAAAGCACCACCCCTACAGAATCCTCTGCCTCTATCAAGGAAAGAGTGGTTCGCGCCCATAAAATACAGTTGGAACGCTTCAAAACTGAGGGTATCTTCTTCAACGCTCAAATGAATGCAGCCCAGGTCGAAAAATACTGTCCCCTGCAGCCAAAGGATAAAGAAGTGCTCCGTACCGCTTTTGAACGGATGGAGCTGAGTGCCAGAGCTTACCACAAAATCCTAAAGCTGGCTCGCACCGCAGCCGATCTGGCAGGAGAAGAACAGATCTCCCTGAAGCATCTGCTGGAGGTGCTGCAGTATCGTTCTTTGGACAGAAAATATTTATTATAAAGAAAAGAGGCCCTTCTGATGATATATTCTAAGCGGCAAATGTCCGATTCATTCCTCATCGCCGCCTTTTTGGCTATCGTTGGCGGCTTTCTGGATGCCTATACCTATGTGGCAAGGGGGCATGTTTTCGCCAATGCCCAGACAGGCAATATCGTTCTGTTCGGGCTGCACCTGGCAGAGGGAGAATGGATTCCGGCACTTTCCTATTTCATTCCCATTGCAGCTTTCGTGCTGGGGATCTTCGTGGATGAATGGATCAAAAAAATCGTTCTGCCCCTGCCGAAGATACACTGGCGGCAAATTGTCCTACTATTCGAAGTTTTGATCCTGTTCGTCGTTGCATGGCTGCCTTTAGGCGGTACCAACGATTTGATCGCCAATACCCTTGTTTCCTTTGTCTGCTCCATGCAGGTGCAGAGTTTCCGTAAGGTTCATGGCCTGCCCTATGCCACCACCATGTGTACCGGCAATCTCCGCAGCGGGACAGAGCTGTTTTTCCGCTATACCCAAAGCAAAGATAAGGAATTGAGGCATAAAAGCATAAAATATTACGGTGTGATCCTGTTCTTCATCCTTGGTGCAGGCATTGGTGCTTTGGTGACAAAGCATTGCGGCAATTTTGCAGCCGTCTATTGCAATATCCTTTTGCTTCTGGTCTGCGGATTGCTCTTTATCAGAAATGAAACTTGATAGAAAAAGCTCTGTGCAAATTGCGCAGAGCTTTCGTTTTATCCCTTATGCTTTTATCTCCACAGTGCTGCCGGCACTGCTTTTTTTCACGATAATTTTCTTATCGATGGTCTCTTTTAATTCAGATACATGGGAAATGATACCCACCAGCCTGTCCCCATAGGACAGCTTCTGCAGCACTTCCACAGCCTGTTCTCTGGAATGGTCGTCCAGAGATCCAAAGCCCTCGTCAATAAACATAGCATCGATGCGGACACCGCCGGCATGAGCCTGTATCACATCGGAAAGGCCAAGCGCAAGGCAGAGGGATGCCTTAAAGGCTTCCCCGCCGGAAAGAGAACGGACAGAGCGGCTTTTTCCCGTATAATGATCCAATACCTCCACTTCCAGCCCCGCCTGAGAGCGTTTATTTGCTGCTTTCTGTACATGGAGCAGGAGATATCGCCCCTCCGTCATATCCTTCAGGCGCAGGTTTGCCGCCCGCAGGATCTTCTGGAAATAGAATCCCTGTACGAACTGCTCGAAGGCGATCTTGTCCTTCCCTGCCAGTTCCCCGTTGGCTGTTTTGGAAAGCTCCGAAATGGGCAGGAATTCCTTTGCCGCCTTTTCTCTCTCCGCCAGTTCCTTTCTGGCATTTTGCAGCTGATTCCCCAAAACTGCCGCAGTTGCACGGGCTTCATCTGCCGCCTGCTTACGGTTTTCCTTTTCTTCAGAAAGCTTTGTTTTTGCTTCTTCCAAAGCAGTGATATCCTTCTTTTCTTTGGCTGCACATTCCTGACGCAGGTTTTCCGCTGTCTGTTTCAGCAGTGCCAGGTCCATAAAAAATTTGCGGTTTTCTTCTTCTGCTGTTTCCAAAAAGGAACGTTCCGGCAAGGTCAGCTCGTATTCATTCTGGCTTTCAAACCCATTTTCATCCAGTGCCAGCAGAAAATTTTTTTCTGCTGCTTCTGCTGTTTTCACTGCTTCTGCGGCTTCCCTTTCCGCCTGCTCCTTCAGTGCGACTGCTCGCTCTTTTTCTTCCCGATGGGATTGCAAAGCTTCGTTTAGCCGAGCTTCTGTTTCTTCCGCCCGAGAAAGCTCCCCTTGCAAAGCAGCGCATCTTTCTTGCAATTGGGCTGCTGTAGTTTCTCCCAACTGCTCCTGTAAGATGCCAAACTCCCCCTGTTTTTGCCGGAAAACCGCTGTCAGCTCCGTTGCGTTTTCTTCCAGCTCCATAACAGATTTTTCCATTTTGGCAATGTCTGCTTCCAGCTTTTCTTTCTTGGAGCGAAGGGCTTCGATGGAAGCAATTGTTTTTCGCTGATTGGAAAGTGTCTCTTTTTCCTGACGCAGTACAGCTTCGGCAATTTCTTTTTCCGCCGCCAATCCTTCTGCAGGAATGCTTATCTTTTCACAGCCCCCAAGGAAAGTTTCCTTCATCAGATTCAGTTTTTCCCTTTCCCCTTTGCCCTGCTCGGAAAGCGCCTGCCGTTTTTGGCTGGCGGATTCCAAAGAAGCTTTTTTGGCTTTCCATTCCGCTTCCGTTGGGGCATTGCCTGTCAGCTTTGCTTTATCAGGGTGATGGATAGAACCACAAACAGGGCAGGCCATACCCTCTTCCAGTCCTTCTGCCAAAAAACCTGCCTGTTCCCGCAGGAAAAGGGTCTCTGCAAGATCAGCATCCTCCTTGGCAATTTTCCATTCCCTCTCTGCCACAAGGTATTTCTGTGCAAGCTTCTGCAATTCAGCATCTTTTTTGATGATATCTTTTTCCTGCTTCAAAAGCGTTTGGATTGCATCAATGCGTTCCCCTATCTGTGCCACTTTCTGCTCCTGCAATCTGATTTCAGCAGTCAATTTATCCAGTCCCAAAAGAGCATTCTGCCATACTTCCAACTGTTCTTTTTGTTGGGTCAGCTGCTCTTTTTTTCGGGAAAGATCTTTTTCTAAGGTCGTTTTCTTTTCAGAAAGCTTTTGCAGTTCCTGCTCCAACGCTTCCTTCTGCTGATAGCGTTCCTGTTCTTCTGTCAGCTTACGAAGCAGATTCCGTTTTTCTTCCTGCAGAGGCTTTTTTGCATCCAGAGCTTGTTTTTGCAGGGAAAGCTCTGTCAGTTTTTCTTCCGCCCGCTTCTGCTTTTCCATATTTTCGTCAAAGGTCTTTTTCCAGTTTCTGTGAGAAGTTTTTGCAGTTTCCCAAGCATGTCCCAAAGGATAGACGATATCCAGAGCAAGGCGCTGTTTTCTGAGATGAGCCCCTTCTGCCTGTTTTTCTTCTGTCAGAGCATCTTGTTTCAGCCAGTTTTCCAGGGCAGCGGCTTCTCTTGCAAAAAGCTGCTCCGTTTCTTTCCCTTCGGCGATCTCCCGCTCCAATTGATGCAATTCTTTTTCCATATTCGCTAATTCGCCATCGGCTTTCCCCAAGGTTTCTTCTATGGTTTTCAGAATATCTTCCTGCTGGGAAAGGAGTTCTTCCCCCCGAAAAAGGTCAGTCTTATCCAGTTCTTCCCCTGTCATCTGCTTCAGATATTGCAGGAGACGCTTTTCGCTGTCCTCCAAAGCAACACGCTTTTCCTTTTCTGCTTCCTTTAGCCGCTTCTGAAAATCTGCATACAGATCGGTATGAAAAACCTTACGGAAAATGCCGCCCCTCTCTCCGCTGTCGGCATAGAGCAGCTTTAGAAATTCCCCCTGGGCGATCATACAGATCTGCTTGAACTGCTTAGCATCTACTCCCAGCAGTTTTTCGATCTCGTTTTTCACAGGGGTGAAGCCTGTCACTAGGGTCTCTTTTTCGCCGCCTTCTTCCCGGTATAGGGATGCTTCCGCCGTTTCCGTCGTCATACCTTCGCCCCGCAGCTTCGGTCTTTGATAAGCAGGATTTCGTACCACCCGATAGTTCTTTCCCCTATGAGAAAACACAAAGTCTACATAGGTTTTCGTGCCGGGCAAAGCAAAATCGCTGCGTATGCTGTCGATTCCGCGATTGGAACCGCTGACCTCGCCAAAGAGGGCAAAACATATCCCATCGAACAAAGTGGTTTTCCCGGCACCGGTATCCCCGCTGATGAGGAATAACCCTTTTTCTCCCAGTCTTTCAAAGGAGATCTCCGTTTTTTCCGCAAAGGGACCAAAGGCAGAAATGGTCAAATGTAATGGTTTCATGCTTCTTCCTCCAATCCCTTCCAGATTTTTTGCAGCAGTTTCTTCTGTGTTTCATTGAGTTTCCTGTCGTTTTGTTTTTCAAAAAACAGAGAGAATAATGCATCCGGTTTCATATCTTCCGTGTCTACGATGGTCTCCTGTTCGTCTGCCGTTTCTTTTTGTACAAATTCCAGCGTCATCAAATTGGGATAAACGCTTCGCAGCTGCCCGATAGGGTCAAGCAATGCCTCCTGATCTGTCAGGATGCAGCGGATATAATCCTCTGAACCGCCTTCCTCTTTTGCTGCTTTGAGCAGTTCCTGCAAAGGCCCTTTGATCTCCCGAAATTTTCGTTTTGTTTCCAAGGAGATAAAATCAAAGGTGATATTCCCTTTTTCTTTCAACTCTACCACAGTAATCCCCTTCTTCTGGCGAATTTCCGAAAAAGAATAGGGCATGGGCGAGCCTGCATAGCGCACCGTATCCTTCCCCATTGGCTGAGGACTGTGGAGATGCCCCAAAGCCACATAATCGAAGGGGAAAAACATGCTTGCATCAATCTCATCCACCCCGCCCAGAGACATCGTTTCCGAGTCGCTGCGTTCTGCGGTGCCCTTCCAAGTCACAAATTGGTGGGCGAGAATGATGTTTCTCTTTGAAAAATCGATTTCTGCACAGTCCAGCAATGCTTTTGCCGCCTCCCCATAGGAAGAAAAAGTTTGATCCACAAGCACCCCATTGACATGGGCAGGCTTGAAAAAAGGCAGCAGCCAGATATCCACAGGACCAAAGGCATCTTTTTCTGTGAAATGCTCCATTTTTGCGCTGATATTGCCCGCAATATGGATATTATTTTTCCCGAAGATATCCTTCCCAAATTCCAGCCGCTGGGCGGAGTCATGATTGCCTGCGATCAGGTAAGTATGCAGATCTCGTGCGGAAAGTTCTGTCAGGAAATCATCCAACAGGCGCACCGCTTCCACCGGCGGTACAGGCTTATCATACACATCCCCACTGATCAAAAGGGCGTCGGGCTTTTCTTCCTCAATTTTTTGCAATATGGTGCGGAGCAGCTCTTTCTGCTCCTCCAGCATAGAAAATTCATATACTCGCTTGCCCAGATGCAAGTCGCTGATATGAAAAAACTTCATGGGATCCCTCCTAACAAAAAGCGGTACAACTTTCGCCATACCGCTTCGAATCTATGGTCAGCATCTCTGCCTTCTTTTTCAGAATGTTTTCGCAACCTCTGTTGCTTTTGCCTTTGCCTGATCCAGCAGTTCTTCTACAGGCCATACGCCGATATCCAAACCTTCCGCTGCCACGCAGTCGTATTGATCGATCCCGAAGAAAATAGCCATCTGTTTCAAATAAGCAGAACCCATTTCCATATCAGAATCGGTGTAAATGCCCCCTCTGGTTGTCAGATAAACCATGTGATCCGCCTTGCACAGCCCAACCAGCCCTTCTGCACCAGTATGGAAGGTAATGCCGTCCACACAAAGATTTTCGATATATACCTTCAGCAGGGCAGGAAAGCTCAGATCCCAGAAAGGTGCGGCGATGACGATCTTATCTGCTGCCGCAAACTGATGAGCATAACGGAAACGGGGATGATCCATTTCGCCGGCTTCCAGCAGTCGTTCTCTCTGCAGGAAGAACCCATCGGAGAAATAGGACAGATTTTCATCCATCAGGCAAATCGTTTCGATCTCATATTCCCCCGTTTTTTCCAGTTCACCGATGAAATGATCTGCCAGCTCCTTGGAGCGAGAGCCTTCTCGGCGGATACAGCAATCAACAAATAATACTTTTTTCATCTCAAAATCCCCCTTCGTCGATCTTTTCCACTACTCTTTTTCAATACGTCTTTTTGCCAGGCTTCTCCCGTTGATCTTTCCGAGAAATCAATGTGTTAACGAGAAAAACTTACTCTTTTGCCTGAATCTCTTACGATAAAGTATAGCACAACAGCATATATTCTTCAAATGCTTCCCTCTGCGTTTCATCTTTCATATTTCCCCATCAGGTCAAATACTTTCTTCACAAATGCGTCCCGGTCAACATCTGTTACGATAAATGTATTTTGTTCCTCAAACTTTTTATCACAAAACAGATCGGTCACTGTTTGGCCGCAGGTACTCTTATCTTTTGTTTCCACCCGAACGCCGCACCATTTCCCCTGAAACAGTTCTGGATATGCAGCGAACAGCACTGCCGCAGGGTCGTGGAGCGCAACACCCGGTCTGCCCAACGTATCATAAACCGCCAGTGCTTTCTGCTCAACATTATGAAAGAGTTTCGCTTCTTTACTGCCTAGTGCCATCAATTTTTCGATCTCAGCTCTGCTCATATATGCCTGCATCGTCACATCCAAGCCGCACATATATACAGGGATGCCGGATGCGAACACCATTTCTGCTGCTTCAGGGTCTACATAGATATTGAATTCGGCATTGGGCGTCACATTGCCGCCATCCGCCGCACCTCCCATCATGACGATCCGTTTGATCAACTTCTGCATATCATCATATTTGGACAGGGCAAGGGCAATGTTTGTCAGAGGGCCAACAGCGACCAATGTCAATTCCCCCATCTCTTCCATGGCAATGCGGCGGATCGCCTCCCATGCCGCTTCTGCTTCTTCGGGCCGTTTGCTTTCCGGCAAAACCACACCGCCCATGCCGTCTTCACCATGGATATGGGCTGCTGTCCGCAGGGGGCGCAGCAGGGGCTTGTCTGCGCCTTTATAAACAGGAACATTTGCACCGATATAATCCATCACGTTTCTTGCATTCCGAAACGTATATTCGATAGGCGCATTGCCTGCTACTGTTGTAATTGCCTTTACATCCAATTCCTGCAGCTGATGGGACAACAGCAGTGCCAGTGTATCATCTACACCGGGATCGCAGTCGAGGATGACAGGGATCTTACTCATATCAATACCTCCTTATCGGGTTTGGCTGCTTCCGCCATATGATAAAAAAGTCTCAACCACTTTTTTGTGATTGAGACTTCGTTTTTCAAGATCAGCCTCTGCGGAACAGACCTTTTTTCTTAGGTTCTTCTTCTACAGGGGGTGCTTCATTAGACATATTAGGTTCCGCTACACCAAAAATTTCTGTTTTAGCAACAGGGATACGCACACCTCTGTTCAGACCAAATTCAACGATCACGCAGTCGTATGTCATATCAACAACTTTACCGTAGAAACCGCTGTTTGTAACGATAGAATCGCCGATTTCAACGGCATTTCTCAATTCAGCCAGTTTCTTTTCTTTCTTCTGAGTAGGTCTAATGGAAAGGAAATACATGATCAGGAGCAGAACTACACAGTAGATAACGATCAGCATAACGGGATGATCTGCCATCCATGTGCCGAAAAGTCCTGAACTCTGTGTTGCTTTTGTAGCTGTTTCTGTCGCTGCTTCGCCGCCGGGTGTAATAACTGTGTCAAGTAAGAATGGTACCATTTTTTTCTCTCCTAACTTTATGGATTTGATTTCATACAGTATATAATTATATATAATTTTTCATTTTCCGTCAAGTATGGCAACGATCTTATTTGCCGTTCTGCTTAAACCCTTCCAGTTTTGCTTTCTTGTATTCAGGGAAACGATCCTCTTCAATGGCCTGTCGGATCTCTTCCATCAGGCTGTTGAAGAAATACAGATTATGCATCACGCAAAGGCGCATGGCCAGCATTTCCTTTGCCTTGAACAGATGGCGGATATATGCCTTCGTATATCTTCTGCAGGCAGGACAGCCGCAGGTATCATCGATCGGGGTTTCATCCTTTTCATATTTTGCATTCAGCAGGTTCAGCTTGCCTTTATTGGTATAAACATGGGCATGACGGCCATTTCTTGCGGGCAATACACAGTCAAAGAAGTCTACGCCTCGTTCTACCGCTTCCAGAATATTTTCCGGTGTACCAACGCCCATCAGGTATGTGGGCTTATCCTGAGGCAGATAAGGCACAACATCTTCCAGCACCTGATACATTTCTGCATGGCTTTCCCCTACTGCCAGACCGCCGATGGCATAACCATCCAGATCCATATCGGAGATCACTTTGGCATGTTCGATACGGATATCCTTATAGGTTGCGCCCTGATTGATGGCAAAAAGCATCTGCTGTTTATTGATGGTATCATCCAGTGCATTCAGCCTTGTCATCTCTTTTTTACAGCGTTCCAGCCAGCGGGTGGTTCTTGCTACGGATGCTTCCACATAAGGCCGTTCCGCAGGCAAGCCAATACATTCATCAAATGCCATTGCAATGGTAGAACCCAGATTGGACTGGATCTGCATACTTTCTTCGGGACCCATGAAGATTTTTCTGCCGTCGATATGAGAGCTGAAATAAACGCCCTCTTCTTTGATCTTTCTCAAAAGCCCCAGAGAGAACACCTGAAAGCCGCCGGAGTCTGTCAAAATAGGCTTGTCCCAAACCATGAATTTGTGCAGACCGCCCATTTCCTTGATGAGCTTGTCACCGGGACGCAAATGCAGGTGATATGTGTTGGAAAGCTCCACCTGACATTTCAGCTGTTCCAGATCTTCTGTGGAAACAGCCCCCTTGATGGCGCCTGCTGTACCCACATTCATGAATACAGGCGTCTGGATCACGCCGTGGGGTGTATGGAATTCGGCACGTTTTGCTCTGCCGCATGTTTTCAATACTTTGTACATAATCATCCTCGCTTTATCAAAATTTTCAATCTGTTTTATGATACCTTTTTTTCCGCTTTTCTTCAAGGGGTTCTTCCTTTTTTGCAAAAAAAATGGTAGACTGTTGAATGAATATGTATTTTAGTTTTGACAAAAAGATTGGAGATAAAACATGAGCATCGATTTGATCGCAACGACTACTTTCGGCCTGGAGGCTGTAGTCAAAAGAGAGTGTCAGGCTCTCGGGTTTCAGAATATCAAAACATCCGACGGCAAAGTAGAATTCACCGGTACAGAAGCAGATATCGTAAAGGCGAACCTGTGGCTGAGATGCGCCGGTCGTGTCTGGGTTAAAATGGGTACCTTTAAAGCCGTGACTTTCACAGAGCTGTTTGACCAGACAAAAGCCCTGCCCTGGGGCGATTGGATCCCCGAAGACGGGAAATTCACCGTTGTTGGGAAATCCGTAAAATCCACCCTGTTCAGTGTTTCCGACTGTCAGGCCATCGTAAAAAAAGCTGTTGTTGAAAAGCTGAAGGAAAAATACAAAACAGACTGGTTCGATGAAACAGGTGCATCCTATACCATTCAGGTAGGCATCCTGAAAGATGTTGTCACACTGGCTATCGATACCAGTGGTTCCGGTCTGCATATGCGGGGCTACCGTGCCAATGCCCTGGATGCTCCTTTGAAGGAATCCATCGCATCTGCCATGATCCAGCTGAGCTATTGGAGAAAAGACCGCATCCTGCTGGATCCCTTCTGCGGTTCCGGCACCATTCCCATCGAAGCGGCCATGATCGCCCGCAATATTGCCCCCGGCATCAACCGTAAATTTGCTTCCGAAGAATGGGAACGCATCGGCAAAGATCTTTGGAAACAGGCAAGAAAAGAGGCCTATCAGGCCATCGATTTTGATGTGATGCCCGAAATCTACGGCAGTGATATCGACCCTGCCGCCATCGAACTGGCCAAAGCCAATGCAGAACTGGCAGGCGTGGATGACTGCATCACCTTTGAAGTAAAACCCTCTCAGGATGTGGTATTGCCTGGAAAATACGGTGTGCTGATCTCTAACCCGCCCTATGGGGAGCGTATCGGTGAATTGAAGGAAGTTGAAAATATGTATCGTGCTCTGGGTGCCACCATGAAAACGGATACCACATGGTCTACCTATGTCATCACTTCCATGGAATATTTCGAATCCCTTTTCGGCAGAAAAGCGGACAGAAAAAGAAAGCTCTTTAATGGGCGTATCAAAACAGACTATTATCAGTTCGAAGGTCCTCGCCCGCCCAGAAAAGATAATCCTGAAAAATAAGCAAATAAAAAAGAGTCCTTTGGGACTCTTTTTGTTTTGCAATTAAAATCTTCTTCTGCCGCCTCTGCGTCTTCTTCTGCCGCTTCCGCCCATGTTCAGACCGGAGCCAAAGCTGTAGCCGCCTCTGCGTCTGCTGTTTCTGCGATTGCCGATGAATTTGATGACAAGGATGACAACAGCGATCACCACGATGATGCCAACCAGTGTCAGGATCCCCTTCAGGGTAAACAGGTTTTTAAAGAAATAGCCAATGGAACTGAAGATCGTACCCTTGGATACATCTCTGCCTGCGTAAACAGGTGCTTCCAGAACCATCTCATAGGCTTCATCATAGGTTACTGTTGCTTTCAGGCTATCCCCGGCAGATGTAGGCAGGAAAGTAACCATATCTTCTTTAAATACCACTGGAAGGGTATCCCCTTCGGATTTTTTATGTTTTGTTAAAGGAACCTCTTCAATGGCAGCATTTGCTTTCGCTATCTCGACCTTCTGATAGTTGTTGAAGCCATATTCAAAAAGGTTCTTCGCATCCAGCCAGCGATTCGGGTCTTCGGAATGGAAAACCACTGCGATCAGCTGTACATCATTTTTTTCCGCTGCCGCCGTTACGCAATCCCCAGCTTCATCTGTGAAACCGGTCTTGATGCCTGTTGCATAAGGATAGTTATATTCCCCATCCGTAATAAGCAGGTTATGGCTGCGCCATGCGTATTCCTGTGTCTTCATGTTTTCATTGCTTTCAAACATGTTATCTGCGCCATTGCCGGAAAAGCTCTTTTCATTGGCGATCTCCGCCAGTGTTTCATTTTCCATGAAAGCTCTGGCGATCAGTGCCATGTCGTGGGCTGTAGTATAATGATCTTCCGAATGATAGCCGTGGGCATTGGCAAAATGGCTGTTCGTTGCCCCCAGTTTTTCCGCTTTTTGATTCATCAGATCTGTGAAAACAGCTTCACATTTGGCAAAACCAAGGCTTTCATCATTTTCAGCTCTTTTTGCTACCGCGGCGGCAACCACGTTGGCAGAATCGTTCCCGGAAGGAATGATCAGACCTCTGATGGCATTTTTAATGGTCAGGGTTTCTCCCAGCTGATGGCCTGCCTTACTGGAGTCCAGAGACACTTCGTTGATCTCGGTGCCGACCTTGATGAGTTCTTCGGGTTCAAAATAATCCAAAGCCACCAGAGCCGTCAGCATTTTTGTCATGCTGGCAGGATACATCTTCTGGTCGGGATTTTTTTCAAATAAAATCGTCCCTGTGGATGCTTCGATCAGAATCGCCGCAGATGCCTCCACGCTGGGCGCACCGTCAGCAGCCAGAACAGCATCCTGCAAATCACCTTTTTTTGCCACAGGCAGGGCTGCGTCCTCGCCGCTCTCCCCGTTTTCACCTGAAGATGCAGCGTCTTCGCCGCTGTTTTCGCCCTCTGTATCCATATTTTCTTCACTAACCACAGCATTTTCTTCCTGCAGTTCTGCCTGATCCTTTCCGCAGCCGGCTGCACCAAGGGCTACCGCTGCCGCCAAAAATAAAGCAATATATTTTGCGAAAGATCTTTTCATTTCGAAACTCCTTTCTGCTTTTTCCATTTTTTCTTCTCTTCCAGTTCCCGTTTCAGGGCTTTCAATTCTTCATCAAACCCCTTGGAACGCAGCCCGGGATAGGCATTCATCAAACGCCGCTCGATCAAACTGCTTCGATTGAGGGCATTGACACGGGTTTCCATTTTTTCTTTGATTTCGTTCATCATGTATTCTCTGCGAAGCCGTTCTTCTTCCCGCAGCAGCTGGATCTGTTCGTCTTCTTCTGCGATGCGTTCCTTCAGTTCCCGCAGCATTTCTACAGCGGGCATATTTTCAAAGTGGGCAATGATCTCCTGTCGGGTACCATAAAGCTTGGTGCCTTCCAATTTTTCCCGCAGATGAGCATGGGCTTCGCTGAGGGCTGCCAGTTTTTCATTGAACCGCAGGACATGCAGCACGGTGATAGTGGTATCCACAGCCAGATAAGCCAGAAGCAGCGTGCCCACCAATTCGCCCCATGTTCTGGGGATCGCCGCTACAAAGCCCGCAATTGCAGGCTGCACCACCCGCATCACAAAAGCAGATATGATGCCCCATTCCAAAGAACGCTCCAGACAGACACGTCCTTTGATGTTGAATGGTTTTTCCGAATAATCCCACCATGTGGCATGGAACAGCTTTTCCATGGCTGCCCCAATCAAATATTCTACCACAGTGGCAATGAGAAAGCCACCCAAAAACAACAGAGGGATGCTTTCTGCCACAGGACCCAGGGCAAGAATGATCAGCAATGCCCCTGTGCCATAAATGGGACACATGGGGCCATTGACAAAGCCGCGATTGACCCATTTTTTTGTGGTGATAGAAACAAAAGCCGATTCCATGGCCCAGCCCAGAAAGCTGTAGATCATAAAATAAGCATATAATTCAAAAAAAGTATAATCGAACCAAAGGGTCGACCACATACGAATCCCTTCTTTGCGAATAGATTTCCCCGTATGTTACAATATGTTCCCTTCCTTTAAATAATCCAGCACATCCTCCAAGGCCTCTTCGCCCGTAGCCTTGCTCATGTCTATCCAAAGACCCTCGATCTGCCGCCGGAACCATGTCAGCTGCCGCTTGGCAAATCGTCTGGTGTTGGTTTTCAGCTGTGTCACAGATTCTTCCAGGGTGCATTCCCCATTAAAATAAGGAATGAATTCCTTGTAACCAATGCCCTGCATGGAAACCAAATCTGGCGTATAGCCCCTGTCCAGCAGCCCCTTCACTTCCTCCAACAGCCCTTGCTTCAGCATCAGATCGATCCGCAGTTCGATGCGCTCATATAGCTTTTCTCTGTCCATGGTCAGGATGATGACTGCTGCATCATAAGGCGTTTCCTTTTCCTTCTGCTCTGCATTATGTTTGGAAAACTTCTGCCCCGTCAGGTAATGATATTCCAAAGCACGGGTGACACGCTTCACATTATTTGCATGGATGTTTGCGGCATATTCAGGATCGATTTCCTGCAATCTTTCATAAAGGACTTCAGGTCCCTGTTCCTGGGCCAGTTTGTAACATTCCTCACGATAGGAAGTATCGTTTTCTGTTTCCGTGAAGTCATTATCATATAAAAGAGCATTGATATAGAAGCCTGTGCCGCCAACAAGGATAGGGATTTTCCCTTTCGCCCAGATCTCTTCCATATAGGCTTTCGCCTTTTGCTGGAAGATCATCACGTTGTATTCCTCATCCGGATCGAATTCATCGATGAGATAATGGGGCACGCCGTCGGCTTCCTCGGGGGTCACCTTTGCCGTCCCGATATCCATATATCTGTATACCTGCATGGAATCTGCAGAAATGATCTCTCCGCCGATCTCCTTCGCCAGCTTGATGGAAAATCCTGTTTTGCCGCAGGCGGTGGGCCCGCCAATGACGATCAGTGGTCTTTTCATAAACTCACCTTTTTCTTCTGGAATCCGTTCAATTCTGGATGCGTTTGAACATTTTTTCCATTTCATATTTTGTCAATTCGATAATGGTCGGTCTGCCGTGGGGGCAGGTAAAGGGATGTTCCAGCTTGAGCAGCTGGTGGATGAGGGCTTCCGCCTCTCTCATACTCAACACATCATGGCCTTTTACCGCTGCTTTGCATGCCATAGTGGCTACCGCCAGTATTTTTGTATCATAAACGTTTGAGATACGTTCCTCTGCCAGCCTGTCCAGAATATCCGTAAAGAAACCAATACTGCTGGGGTTCTGCAGCAGATAGGGCGTAGCCCGCAGAGCATATTTCCCGCCAAAATCCTCCAGTTCAAAGCCGAAGCTTTCCAGCAAATCTTTGTTGTCCTTCAAAACCTCGGTTTCCATGGGTGTCAGGTTCAGCATCAGGGGTGTCAGCATCCGCTGAGAAACCACCTGCTCCTCTTTGAAGCGGTTCATCAGTTCTTCATAGAGAATGCGTTCATGGGCTGCATGCTGGTCTATGAGATACAGACATTCTCCCTGCTCCACGATCCAGTAGGTGCGGAACACCTGTCCGATGATTCTATAATTCCGGAAGAAAGGCTTCTTTTCTTCTTTGCTTTCTTCCTGCTTTGGTGCTTCCTGCGGCTTTACAGGTTCTGTCTTTGGTGTTTCTTTTTCCTGCACAGGTTCTTTTTTCAAATAAGGCTCTGCCTTCTGGGCAACGCCGCTGGGGACGTTTTTCCGCTTCAGCAATTCATCTACGCTTCTGCCGCCTAAAGAAATTCTGTCAGCCAAAGAAGGCTTTCCTGATTCCACAGTTTTTTCTGCTTTTGGCTGTTCTATCTTGGACAGGCTGGATTTTTCTGATTTCATTTTTTCCTGTTCCGGCTTCGCCCCAGCGCTTTCCGTAGCTCTGGGAGGTTCTTTTACAGGTTCCGGTCTTTTTTGTGCATCTGCCAAGGTCTGCTGTTCCGGTTCCGGCTGTTTTTCCCTGGGCTTCTTTTCCAAAACTGCCTTGGGGATCAGCACCGTTTCCTGCAATGCCTTGGAAACCGCCGTATAGAAAAATTCATATACTTCATCATCGTTTTTGAAGCGGACTTCCAGCTTCGCCGGATGGACGTTTACATCCACCAGTGCAGGCTCCACCTCCAGATTCAGCACGAACACAGGGAATTTACCGATGAGAAGCTTTGTTTTATAAGCATCCTCCACCGCAGAGGAAACCACCTGATTTTTGATGAATCTGCCGTTGATAAAGAGATTTTCATAGTTTCGGTTGGCTCTGCAAAGCTCCGGCTTGCCGATCAGACCGCTGACGGCGTATTCTCCTTTTTTGTAGACGATGGGCAGCATATTGTTTGCTGCATCTTTGCCATACACATAAAACACCGCCGTTTTAGGGTCATTATTGCCTGCCGTATGCAGCACTGTTGTGCCATTGTTGATATAATGGATCGCCACTTCGGGATGCCCCAAGGCGATCTTGTTTACCAAGTCGGAGACATGACCGCTTTCAGTGGCAGGTTTTTTCAGAAATTTTCTGCGGGCAGGCACGTTATAGAAGAGGTTTTTGACCGTAATGGACGTGCCTTCTCTGCAGGCAGTATCTTCCAGAACTTCAATCTCCCCTGCATTGATGCAGATACGAGTGCCCGTTTCCTCGTCCTTAGTCTTTGTCAGCATTTCCACCTGTGCCACAGCCGCAATACTGGCCAACGCCTCCCCGCGGAACCCCAGAGTAAAAATATGCTCCAGATCTTCGATCTGGCTCATTTTACTAGTGGCATGGCGCAGAAATGCGGACTTCACCTGTTCCTTTGGGATACCGCAGCCATTGTCCGCCACACGGATATAGGAAATACCGCCTTCCTTGATCTCCACCGTCACACTGCTGGCGCCGGCGTCGATGGCGTTTTCTGTCAGTTCCTTTACCACGGATTTGGGGGATTCTACCACTTCCCCTGCCGCTATTTTATTGATGGTTTTGGAGTCCAGCAGTCGGATTTTCTGCATGTGTCTCCTCCTTCCTCAAACTTACATCCCCTTGGCCTTTTTCTGCAGTTCAAAAAGAGTCTGCAGGGCTTCGATGGGGGTCATGGCCATCACGTCCAGCTTGGAGAGTTCATCCGCCAGCTGGGTTTCTGCCATGTTGAACATATCTATCTGTTTCGCTGTTTCTTCCATCTGTTCCTTGGATTCTACAGCGATTTTTTTCGCTTTTTTCGTAATATCCGCCGCGTTCAGCTGTTTTAAG
Organism: [Eubacterium] saphenum; assembly: GCA_004557645.1. Classification (GTDB taxonomy): domain Bacteria; phylum Bacillota; class Clostridia; order Lachnospirales; family Anaerotignaceae; genus Anaerotignum_A. The sequence goes on from SFGI01000044.1 coordinate 21,402, forward strand.
ATCTGACCGCTGCGACGGATGACTTTATTGGGTAGGCCAGCCAGACGGGCTACCTGTACCCCATAGCTATGGTCTGCACCGCCCCGTTGGATCTTCCGCAGGAAAATGATATCCTCCCCCTGCTCCTGCACAGCAATGCAGTAATTCTTCACACCGGAAAGCTTGCCTTCCAGTTCGCTCAGCTCATGGTAATGGGTGGCAAACAAAGTCTTTGCACCGATCTGCTTCGTATCGGCAATATATTCCAGAACTGCCCATGCAATGGACAGACCATCGAAGGTACTGGTACCACGGCCGATCTCGTCCAAAATCAGTAGGCTCTTGCTGGTGGCATTATTCAGGATATTCGCCACCTCCGTCATTTCCACCATGAAAGTACTCTGACCTGCGCTCAGGTCATCGGAGGCACCCACACGGGTAAAAATACGGTCTACGATGCCGATATGGGCTTCTTCCGCAGGAACAAAGCTGCCGATCTGCGCCATCAAAACGATCAGAGCCGTCTGCCGCATATATGTAGATTTCCCCGCCATATTAGGGCCTGTGATGATAGCCAGTCGGGTATCCTCCTGATCCAAATAGGTATCGTTGGGGATGAACTGCCCGTCCATCATTTTTTCCACCACAGGGTGTCTGCCGCCTTTGATATCGATGATATCTCCATCATCCACCACAGGTTTTGTATAATTCATGCTCTGGGCGACTTCTCCCAAAGACTGCAGGCAGTCGATGACAGAAACGATATAGGCGCAATACTGGATGCGTTCTACTTCCGCCGCAACTGCATTGCGGATCTCGCAGAACATATCGTATTCCAATGTGGTGATCTTATCTTCCGCCCCCAGAATCAGTTCTTCCAATTCCTTCAGTTCCGGAGTGATAAATCGTTCCGCATTGGCAAGGGTCTGCTTGCGGATATAGGTTTCCGGCACCATTTCCAGATTGGATTTTGTGATTTCGATATAATAGCCAAAAACTTTATTGTAACGCACTTTCAGGTTTTTGATACCTGTTTTTTCTCGTTCCTCTTCCTCTAACTGTTTGATCCATGTAGTGCCGTTTTCCTTGGCTTTTATGTAAGTATCCAATTCGTCATGGAAACCTTCCCGGATCATGCCGCCCTCTCGCACGGAGAAGGGAGGATCTTCCACGATAGCCTGAGAAATCAGCTGATGAATATTTTCCAGAGGGTCCAGCTGTTCATGGAGTTCCGTCAGATAAGGGCTTTCGCAGCTGCTCAAAATATTTTTCAGCAGAGGCAGATTTTCAATGGAATTTTTCAGTGCCGCCAAATCTCTGGCATTGGCATTCTGATAGACCACACGGGACATGATACGCTCAAAATCGTACATGGAACGAAGGATCTCCTTGATTTCCTCCCGCAGGAACAAATCATTGTAAAGTTCCGCCACCCCATCCAGACGTTTATTGATCTCGTCCTTGGAAAGGAGGGGCTGTTCCACCCACTTCCGCAGGAGTCTTGCGCCCATGGCTGTCTGGGTCTTATCCAGAACACTCAGCAAAGAGCCTTTTTTGCTCTTTTCCCGCATAGTCTCCGTCAGTTCCAGATTTCTGCGGCTGGAAACATCCAGCAGCATGAAATCTCCTGTGGTGTAATACTTCAGAGTAGAAATATGACTCAAGTCATTTTTCTGTGTCTCATTCAGGTACCACATCAAAGCACCGGAAGCAGAAACAGCCATCAGCTTTTTCTTCAGACCAAAGCCTTCCAAAGTTTTCACCTTGAAATGCTTCTGCAGAGTATCCTTTGCCGTATTGTAATCATACATACGGCTGTCGATATCATTGAGGTATAAGCGGAATCTCTGCTCGATCTCCTTCGCCAGGGGGCTATTCAGAAATTCCCCGTTGCAGATCAGCTCCGCAGGGGAAAAGCGAGCCGTTTCATCCAAAATTTTTGCCGCCGCCTGTATGCTGCCAAATTCCGTTGTCTGGAATTCACCGGTGGTGACATCGCAGACTGCAATGCCATAGCCGCTGTTGCTGCTGTAAACGGAGAGGATATAGTTGTTTTTGGTTTCATCCAAAACGGTATTGTCCACGACAGTACCGGGGGTGATGACACGGACAACATCCCGCTTTACCAAGCCCTTGGCCGCCTTAGGGTCTTCCACCTGTTCGCAGATCGCCACCTTATAGCCCTTCTCGATCAGGCGGGCAATATACCCATCTGCGGAATGGAAAGGCACGCCGCACATAGGGGCTCTTTCTTCCTGCCCCCAGTCTTTTCCCGTCAGGGTGATCTCCAGTTCCTTGGATGCGATAACGGCATCCTCAAAAAACATTTCATAAAAATCCCCTAAACGAAAAAAAAGCAGGCAATGCTTATAGTTTTCTTTGATCTCAAAGTATTGCTGCATCATGGGTGTGATCTTCGCCATGGATGAACTTCCTCCTTCTCCCCTTTTTTACGAGCAAACCCGAATAGAGGAAAATGCACGCACTTTCCCCCATTCGGGCAAAAAAACAATATCTACGAAATGATTAGTGGCAGCCGCCGCCGCAGGAAGAGCAGCAGCTAGGATCGCAGCCGCCAGCAGCTTCGGGTTCTTCGCCTGTCAGTGTTGCTGTGATGATGTTGAATACAGAATTCATGAAGTTGTTGAAGTTCTGTTCTGCAACATACAGATCGGAAGCCAGCTTGTTTGTTCTGATTGCTTCGCCTTTTGTTTTCATTCCTTCATTGAATGCTCTCTGTTCTTCAACGGAGATACCGCCAGCCTGCATTTTTGCTTCGAAATCGTAGTGCAGTTTTGTGTATTCTTCTACCAGTTTTGCGATTTCGGGGTCTTTTTCATAAGCTTCCTTTGCAGCCAGCAGTGCTTCAACCTGAGGAGTTTTCTGCAGTTCTTCGCCCAATGCTCTTGCCATTTCAAATACTGTTGCCATAATTTGTCACCTTAGATCCTTTCACCAATTAAATAGAATGTTTTGTTATCGATGATTTTAACGGGAATCATCTGCCCGATCAAATCTTCCGTGCCGGGGAAATGCACCAGCATATTATTGTCGGCGCGGCCCGTCAGGATGGATTTATCCTGCTTGCTTGTCTCTTCCGCAAATACAGTCATCACCTTGCCCACCTGTTCCTGATGTACTTCATGAACGATGGGATTCAGCACATCCAGCATCCGGTCGAAGCGGTCTTTCACCACATCCTCGGGCACCTGGTTTTCCATGGTCGCCGCAGGGGTACCTGTCCGCTTGGAATAGATGAAGGTAAATGCTGTGCTGTAGCGAGACTGGCGGATGACATCCAGGGTTTCCTGGAAATCTTCTTCTGTTTCGCCGGGGAAGCCTACGATGATATCCGTACTCAGGGTGATATCGGGCATAGCCTCTTTCGCCTTGTGTACCAGTTCCATATAGGATTCCTTTGTATAGTGGCGATTCATGCGTTTCAAAATCTCATCGCTGCCGCTCTGTACGGGCAGGTGCAGATATTTGCAGACTTTGTCACATTCCGCCATGGCTTTTATCAATTCATCAGAAAGATCCTTAGGATGGGAAGTCATAAAACGGATGCGTTCGATGCCTTCCACCTCGTTCACCATCCGCAGCAGTTCTGCGAAGGAAACGGGATTTTCCAGATTCTTTCCGTAAGAATTTACATTCTGACCCAGCAGCATGACTTCTTTTACGCCGTCTGCCGCCAGTTTCCGTACTTCTACCAGAATATCCTCCGGCGTACGGCTGCGTTCTCTGCCGCGCACATAGGGCACGATGCAGTAAGAACAGAAATTGTTGCAGCCAAACATGATGTTGACAGATGCTTTATAAGGGAAATGTCGGATCGCGGGCAGGTCTTCCACCACTTCCTGATGCTCCTGCCAGATATCATAGACCGTTTCCCCTGTTTCCATACGAGTTGCCACCAGTTCGGGCAGCTTATACAGATTGAATGTGCCGAAAACGATATCCACATGGCGATATTTCTGACGCAGAGTCGCAAGAACTGTTTCCTGCTGCATCATGCAGCCGCACAGGGCGATGATGGCATCGGGGTTTTTGGATTCTTTGTAATGCTTCAGCCAGCCCAGCTTGCCATATACCTTCAGTTCGGCATTTTCGCGGACACAGCAGGTATTGTAGATGATAAAATCTGCTTCTTTTTCCACCTCTGTCCGTTCATAGCCCATTTCAGAAAGCATGCCTTCCAGTTTTTCGGAATCGTGGGCGTTCATCTGGCAGCCCATAGCCAAAGAATAAAATTTCTTTTTGCGGCCATTTTCCGCTTCAAAGGCATCATTCTGCTCACGAATGGCACGAATATATTCCAGCTGTCTTGCCAGCTCTAAATCGCCGGGTTTGACAGCAGTTCCAGCTTTGATCTCCATAGTTTTTTCCTCTCAAAACGTGTTCATTTTGCGAAAAGGGACTCTTTTCACAAGTACATTTATGTATATGGTGTGACCGCAGAAAAAGAAAGCGGCAGCAAAGCTGACATTTGCTTTTTCAAGGCACACCATGAGCAGGCTTTGCCTGCGAATCATATAATATTGCAGCTTGCTGCTAACCAAGCAGCGAAGCTGATTGAACTGCATGAAAATGCAGTTTATTATAACATAAGTTCAAGTCTTTCTCAATGATTTTTCTGAGAAACTTACGCAAAAGAAACGATTTCCAGAGGGTTGCCATGTTCACGGATGATGCGCAGGAGGTCTTCTGTCGCCAGATAGACGGAAGCTGTATTTTCATTGGGATGTACGCCAATCTTCTTCATTTTCAGGAAGTCCTCATCAAAGAAAACTTCTACAGCACAGGTCTCATCATTCAACACACCAAGGGGTGTCACGGAGCCCTTTTTCAGCTTCATGTATTTTTCCAGACGTTCCTCGGAAGCAAAGGACAGCCTGCCAATTCCAAGCTTTTCTCCCAATTCTTTCAGGTTCGCCTGTTTATTCGCACGGATCACGATAAGGAAATGTCGTTTCCCCTTCTGGTCCCGCAGAAAAAGATTTTTTGCTATGTCTTCCATATCCTCCAGCCCCAATGATTCCATCTCATCTATGGTATAAACAGGCTTATGCTCTACCCATTCATACGCAAAACCTTTTTCGTCCAAAAAGGCTCTGATTTCCTGCTTTCCAAACATTTTCCATCACTCCTTCCCGAATCATTTTACCGCAAAAACCGCAGAATTGCAGTATTTTTTAGAATTCTTTCGAATGTTTACACTTTGTTCACAATTCAGTCATACCCAATTCATATTGACAAGTTATGATAAAGATGTCCAAAAGAAAGAGGACAAATATTACATAGTATACATACCCTCCCCTTTTTACTGAAAAAGCACCTTACCTTGGGTGCTTTTTTCATTGTATTTTTATGAGCACATTTCATTAGATTGCGCTTGTCATATCCATCAATCTATGTTAAAATAATAACAAAGATTACGAAAAGAGGTGCTCCTATGGATCAAATGTTATCCGACGCAAAGAAAATCATCCACGATGCCATTCAGGCTTCCCTTCCCGATGAAGCAGTGAAAAAAGCCATTTGTGGGAAAAATTTTGATTTCCAAGGCAAAGTCATCGTCATCGCCATCGGCAAGGCTGCATGGAACATGGCGAAAGCAGCGGCAGAAAATATCCCCCACCAAATCGACGCTGGCATTGTTTTGACAAAATATGACCATTCTCAGGGAGAGATCCCCGGCTTTATCATTTTGGAAGCGGGACATCCCCTCCCCGATGAAAATACCATCAGCGGCACAAAAAAGATCATCGAAGCCGTATCTGATCTGACAGAAAAAGACACTGTTTTCTTCCTGGTTTCCGGCGGCGGCTCTGCCCTTTTTGAAAAGCCCGCGGGCAGCCTTGGACTAACAGATTTTCTGGATATCACCGATCAGCTTTTAAAATGTGGTGCCGATATTGTAGAGATCAACACCATCCGCAAGCACCTTTCCGCAGTAAAAGGCGGCAGATTTGCAGAGCTGTGTGCTCCCGCAAAGGTTTGCTGTATCGCCCTCAGCGATATTCTGGGCGACAGACCCGATTCCATCGCTTCCGGCCCTGCCTGTGCCGATGCATCTACTTCCGCAGAAGCCTTCGCTGTAGTGGAAAAATATGATTTGCAGCTGACAGAGGAAATGAAGGCCCAGTTTGCCAAAGAAACACCCAAATCCCTCTCCAACGTGACAATGGAGATCACCGGCAGTGTGACTCAGCTCTGCCAAGACGCAGCAGCCACAGCAAAAGAATTAGGCTATACCCCTATGATCTTAACAAATATGCTGGATTGCGAAGCGAAAGAAGCCGGGAAGTTTTTGGCATCCATTGCAAAGACCATCCGGAAAGATGGGCTTCCCCTGAAACCTCCCTGTGCAATCATTTGCGGCGGTGAAACCATCGTCCGCATCACCGGCAAGGGTAAAGGCGGAAGAAATCAGGAGCTTGCCCTTTCTGCGGCAGAAAGCATCGCTGGCATGGAAGGTGTTGTAGTAGCGGCAGCAGGTTCTGACGGCACAGACGGCCCTACAGACGCTGCAGGCGGCATTGTAGACGGCAATACTAAGTCTATTTTGGAAAAGAAAGGCATCTCCATTCCCTCTGTTCTGGCAGAAAATAATTCCAACCATGCCTTGGCAGAAGCCGATGCCCTCATCATGACCGGCCCTACGGGCACCAATGTCAACGACATCTATCTTCTGCTTTGTAAATAAATGCATCCCCTATCGAAAGAAAAAGCCGCTCGGTAAACCGAGCGGCTTTACTATTCATATCCTTTCACAAAAAAGGTCTTTTTGAAGGAATCAGCGGAAATTACCAGCCATTGCGATATTTCAGACATTCATCTGTGATCAGGCCAGCTTTATAATCCTGAATAGATTCTTCGATGATTTGGAAACCTTTTCTCAGGTTTTCAGGTTTGATATTAAGGGGTGGCTGCAGTCTCAATCTGTTGCCTGCCAGAGAGATTACCAGCAAGCCCTTTTCGTATGCACGGAACAGGATCTTGTAGGCACCATCCGGGTCAGGAACTACATTGCCATTTTCATTTTTCATTGTGATGACAAGGGCTTTGGACATGCCAATACCACTTGTGCTGGAGGCTACATCAGGATGCTTTTCACAAATATCATTCAGACATTCATGCATGATAGCTGTGTTTTCAGCAAGGATATTCTGGAATTCCTCTGTAGCCATATAATCGAAGGCCGCAATACCTGCTGCACAGGAAACAGCATTCCCACTCAATGTAAACAGGTGGGCAGGTGCAGGCAGCACATCCATCATCTCCGCTTTCCCAATGAAGGCACCCAGAGGGAAACCTGCACCGGCAGATTTACCTAAGATGATACCATCGGGAATGATGTCATAATGTTCAATGGAGAAGAATTTACCGCTGCGGTAGAAGCCCTGCTGTACTTCTTCTGCTATGAACATAATGCCATATTTCTGGCACAGTTCATACAGCTTTTTCATAAAGATCTTGTGGGCTACCAGCAGACCGGCATCACCCTGAATGGGTTCAATGATCACTGCGGCAACTTCGTAAGGGTCCAGATATGTAGCAAAAGCTCTTTCCAGGTCTGCTACACATTCTCTTTCACATTTTGCATCGCCAACAGATTCATCATAGAAGGGGAAGCAATAAATGTCAGGCAGTGTAGGGCCCATTTTTGCACGCATTTTTGTTGTTACCATGGACATGGACATGGAACCATATGTGCTGCCATGGTAGCCGTTAATGAATGTAATAATCTTTGTTCTGCCTGTGTATGCTCTGGAAAATTTTACAGCAGCATCGTTGGCATCAGAACCGCAGTTACCAAAAGCAACTTTTACAGGAACGTTGCCGGGATAAACAGAAGCAAGTCTTTCTGCATATTCAATAGAAGGTTTGCCGTATGCGTATACGATCGTATACTGAGAATATTTATCCAGCTGTTCTTTTACAGCTTTTGTTACCAGAGGATTGTTGCTGCCCAGATTCAGAGAAGATGCACTGGACAGAAAGTCGATGTAAGAATTGCCTTCTACATCATAAATTACATCATGGTCGATATGATCGACTACCATAGGAAAATAGGACAGATGCTGACAAGGCGCGATGATGTTGACATCTCTTTCTACCCATGCATCATTTTTCTCTACATTGTTTCCCATCGTTACCACTCCTTACTTCATATTGTATTGTCTTTCGTAAAATGAAAATGTATTTTTTTTAAAACAATTTAGAATTTATTATAAGTTTACCATTTTTATTTGTCAACAGTATTTTGTTTAATTCGCGTTAATTTTTTTTAGCTTTCGAAATCTTGTACAAGCCCAATGTCAGAATAGGAATTACATATACGATGAACATTACCCACGCCAGTGTGCCGTATCCTTTTGCAATCAGCCCTGTCAGACCAAAAGAGGAAATCGCTGTTGTACCAGCCAGCAGAATGACCGCAACCACAGGTGTTGTCCATTTCGGTGTTTCTGTACCTTTATTCTTGAATGCTTCATCAATACGGTCTGTAATGGAATAGATCAAACCGGAGCCTGTTTCAATCAGCGTACCAAACAGTACGATCTGGAATACATAACGCAGCCAAGGCATATTCATCTGAGACAGAATATAGTCGATAGGCAATTCCTGATCGATGATCACAGGATAGAAACCACACATCGCGATAAAGAGGATGATGCCGGGCAGGATACCAATGAAACCAGAGATAATACCAGCAATAGCCGCATCCTTTGTAGATTCACTGTGTTTAATGGTATACAAAACAGCAATGATGATAGCCAGATTATAGAATGCATACTGGAAACCACCGATGACCCAGTTGCCTGTTACGGGAACAGAAGAAAAATTCGCCGAAATCTGGTCGCTGAAATTTGCAAATACCAAAACCAAAAACAGGAAATATACGCCATACAGCACGAAGGACCACGCAGACAGTACTTTTTCAATCAGATCAGAACCATTCATAACCAGTGCAAATACTGCAACAGACATGCCAATGACACCGATCCATTTGTTCAAACCAAATAATTCATGCAGAATCGAACCGGCAGAAGCAGATACAACTGCCAATACGATTACAATAAAGCAGATATAAGCCACTTCGAAGATAACCCAACCAGGCCCCATCAATTCTTTCATAAAGCTCTTGTAGTCATATTTCTTAAAAATCTGTGCAAATGCAAAGGATACTGCACAGATGATGGACCATACCAACAGGGATACGATACACATACCCAAAATGCCGCCCTTTGGACCATAGCCCATGAAATACTCTACCAATTCACGACCTGTGCCGTAGCCGCCAGCGATAACGCAGGACTGGAAAACAATACCAGGAACGAAGTATTTTTGGAATTTTTTCGATGTTAAGATACTCATAGACTTTCCCTCCCTAAAAATTCATTTGTCTTTTATAATACCTTTTTCATCTGTCGACCTTTATCTTTTGTTTTGCATCAAATCACAACGAAGAAATCAAATTAAATTTAATTTAGTTATATTATATTTTAAATCATCTTGTCTGTCAATAAAAATTTAAACAAAATTTATTATAATTAAATAATTTATAAAAATATATCTATTCTTTATGATTTAAAGCAAAACAATAATAGCCCGACAAACAATTTTGTCAGGCTATGTTTAGTATTAGTAAAGTGCCGGAGAAATGGCTGCCACTGCTTCCACTTCTTCCTCACCGGGATTATAAAGCTGATGATAGGTCTTCGGAGGTACATAGATACTGTCGCCCTCATGGAGAGTATAGACCTTGTCATTGATGTGATATTCCAAAGTACCCTTCAGCACCAATGTGCATTCCCCTGCTTCATCATGGAACTGCACTATAGTGCTGCCCCAGCTTTTTGGACCAAGGCGGAAGCAAATCATTTCCATTTGTGTACAAGTATTTTTTGAACGGCTATAGGGCGTTACAAACTGATACTCCATATTGATATCAGCAAACTGTATTTTTGTTCGTTTATCCTTCGGGATAACAGTAACTTCTTCCTGTTCTTCCTGAGAGAAAAGAGAGACCAGCGGAATTTCCAACCC
>SFGI01000005.1 GCA_004557645.1 [Eubacterium] saphenum
ACCAGCTTTTCTGCCTCCCCCGCCGTCTGCCCGCCGATGAACACCTCTGCGATATCCCGCAGGAGCACCTCTCTTTTCTGTATGATCTGGGCTTTTTCCACAGGCTTGATATAAATATCCATTTCGCCCCACCTTTCCAAATTCTTTTGGTTAGTATGGCAGTCTTTCCCGAAAAAATACGGAACAAAAAAGACGCAGATTTTTTGCAAAAAAGAAGACGCATCTCTTTTTCAAAAGAAATACGTCTTTCCTATGTTTATAATCGGAATCCCTTGACTCTTTCATCATCGGCGAAAATATCCGCCAGATCCGTACAGGTGATGGCATGTTCCCTGCTGACATCCAATGTTACTTTCACGGTACCATCTTCCTTTTTTTCCATCTGGATATGATGGATCAGGATATTGCGGTCTTTCAGCTGCTGTTTCAGCTGCTCCAATCCATTGGGAACATTTTTATAAGTGATGGAAAAGCTTTCGTAAATAGGCCCATCCAATTTTTTCAGATGTCCATGGGTAAAAATCTGTATCAAAAGGATCAGTAGTGTAGCAAAAATGCCCACAAAATACATTCCTGCGCCGATGGCAAGACCAATGCCTGCCATAGACCAGATGCCTGCTGCCGTTGTCAGCCCTTTGATGGAAACATCCCGCACAAAGATCATCCCTGCGCCCAGGAAAGAAATCCCCGTGATCACGTTGGCGGCGATACGGGCTGCATCCACACGCATCCCCGGGATATCCCCGATATCCATAAAGCCATACTTGGAAACGATCATCAAAAGGGCAGACCCCAGTGCAACGATGATATGGGTACGCAGGCCGGCTTCCTTTCTTCTGCGGCTGCGCTCAAAACCAATGATGCCGCCGCAAATGCTGGCAACGATCATCCGCAGTAAATATTCCAAATTCTCCCCAAAATAAAATACGATCTGTTCCATATCATGACCCCCTTTCATGCTTTTTATACTATCATTATATCATACAATTGGCGGAAGGCTCTAAAAAACTTTTTTCCAGCCTTTCGCCGGTGTCATGCAAAAAGAAAGGCACGCTTTTCCGCGTGCCCCAATCTCTTATTTCACGATCATATGTAATACAAACTGATCCAGGATCAAAACCCCGCCCAGAATGAATACATACACAGAGAACCATTTCAGTTTGCCTTTTTTGATCACATCTACCATGAAGCGGATCGCCAGATAGCCGGAAACTGCTGCTGCGATGAAGCCGCAGACCATAGGTGCTGTGCCCATGGCATCTGCCAATACGACCTCTCCTGTAATCATATCTTTAATGGTCAAAACCATGCCCCCCAGGATAGCAGGAATGGACAGCAGGAAAGAAAATCTGGCCGCATTGTCTCTGTCCATGCCTCTTGCCAGGCAGGTGCTGATAGTCATGCCGGAACGGGAAACCGCAGGCAGGATGGCTACCCCCTGCATGGTACCGATCACCAGCGCATCAAAAATAGACATATTTTTGATCTTCTTTCTGCCTGCATGGCGGCTGTCTGCATAGAGCAGGATCAAGCCTGTGAACAGGAAATTGAAGCCGATAAATTTGCCTTTGCCGAAAATGGCATCAAATGTATCGTTGAACAGCAGGGCAATGATGACTGTAGGGATAGTCCCCGCGATCAGCAGGGCTGTTGTTCTCTGAAACGGTCTGCGGATCAGTGCCCAGATGTCCTGCCAGTAATAAACGAATACTGCGATCAGCGTTGCCACATGCAGGAAAATGGAAAACGCCTGGGTGGCTTCTTCAATGCCAAATAAATTCTGGAAAAGCACCAGATGACCGGAACTGCTGACGGGCAGAAACTCTGTCAAACCCTGGATCAGCCCCAAAACGATTGCCTGAATAAATTCCATATCAAAAAAACCTCCGTTTTTCTTCTTTTTTCTCGTTTTCTATGTAAAATTTTCTCTATAACTAAATATTGATTATAACCGATATAATTATTTCTTGCAATTCTTATTTTTTCCTGTTAATATAGATATCTGCGGCTTTTTGCCGGAAACATGCGCTTTAAAAGGGATGTTATGAAAATCCTAAGATTTTCTTAAGTACAATAGGTATATTTCAGAAAAAAGGAAATCATACCTAGCGAAAGCGCAGCGATATGATAGAAGTCGAAGAAAATTGCCGGTTTGACCGACACTGCGATATTGCGTTGCCGCAAGGCAAAGGGGTCTTGTTTTTCGTTGTTTTCTTCGGCTTTGCCACCCAAAAAGAGCAAAGAAAGGAAGAAACTATGGAACATTTAAAATTTGAAGAAATGAACATTTCCAACGAGATCTGCCGTGCGGTGCTGGATATGGGCTTTGAAGAAGCCACCCCCATCCAGTCTCAGGCCATCCCCATCATTCTGGAAGGCAAGGATATCATCGGTCAGTCTCAGACAGGTACAGGGAAAACTGCCGCTTTCGGCATCCCCTGTCTGGAACGCATCGACCCCGAGGACAGACGCCTGCAGGCCCTGATCCTCTGCCCCACCCGTGAACTGGCCATCCAGGTCAGCGAAGAATTCCGCAAACTGCTGAAATATAAAGATAACATCCGTGTCCTGCCAATTTACGGCGGTCAGCCCATCGACAGACAGATCACGGCCCTGAAAAAAGGCGCACAGGTGGTCATCGGCACCCCCGGTCGTGTGATGGACCATATGCGCCGCCGCACCATCAAAGCAGAAACCGTGCAGATGATGATTCTGGACGAAGCAGATGAAATGCTGGATATGGGCTTCCGTGAGGATATCGAAACCATTCTGGTAAAGATTCCCGAAGACCATCAGACACTGCTGTTCTCCGCAACGCTGTCTCCTGAAATCCTGGATATCACAAAACGTTTCCAGAGAGACCCCGAATTCATCAAGATCGTTCGGAAAGAACTGACCGTTCCCAGTATCGAACAATATTACTTCGATGTAAAGGAAAAAACAAAGCTGGATGCCCTGACTCGTATCATTGATGTATACGACCCCAGCCTGGCTATGGTTTTCTGCAACACCAAGAAACGGGTAGACGATCTGGTGGAAATGCTGCAGGGCCGCGGCTACTTCGCAGAAGGGCTCCACGGCGACCTGAAACAGCCCCAGCGTGACAAAGTCATGCAGAAATTCCGCAACGGCACCATTGAAATCCTGGTTGCCACAGACGTTGCTGCCAGAGGTATCGACGTAGACGATATCGATGTGGTATTCAACTATGATGTACCCCAAGATGAAGAATACTATGTACACCGTATCGGTCGTACCGGCCGTGCAGGCAAGGCAGGCAAAGCCTTCACCTTCTGCGTGGGCAAGGAGATTTATAAACTGCGGGATATCATGCGCTATACCAAGACAAAAATCGTACAGCAGAAGCTGCCTACCCTCAGCGATGTGGAAGAAATGAAAACAAATATCTTCCTGGAAAAAATCAAAGGCATCATCGATGAAGGTCACCTGACAAAATATATCCATCTGGTAGACCGCCTGATGGAAGAAGATTACACCAGCATTGATATTGCCGCTGCCCTGCTGAAAAATCATCTGTCCGATGTAAATGCTGATGATATCGATGCCATCGATGATATCAACTTTGGTGGCACAGAGCTTTACGGCGGCGAAGGGGAAAAAATGCTGCGTCTGTTCATCAATGCCGGCAAAAAAAATAAAATCCGCGCAAAGGATATCGTTGGGGCCATCGCCAATGAAGCAGGCGTGCCCGGGAAAACATTGGGCGAGATCGCCATTTACGATGAATATACCTTCGTGGATGTTCCCAGCGAATTTGTTCGGGATGTGCTGTATGGCATGAAAAATGCGAAGATCAAAAATAAAAAAGTACACATCGAGATTGCAAAAAAAGAAAAGAATCAAAGAAGATAATAAAAGAAGCAAACAGAAAAAGGGTGTCCTCAAAATCTGAGGTACACCCTTCTTTTATGCATCATTCCCCTATACAAATGGGGTTCCACAGGTTTCACGGTTCTAATCCCGTTTTTTCCGCATACTGCGCCCAATCTGCATTCCAGTTATCGCTGATGACAGGGTCTTCCCGATGGTCGGGCAGGTCATACTGCTCATCCAGCCAATCCCCCAGCCAGTCGGAAAGCTTGATGGTGCCGGTCAGGTTCATGTGACCCTGATCGTAATAATCCACCTGAGGGTTTAAACCCAGCTGGCTTCTGTATTCCGCTCTATCCAAATCCAGATAAGCCACACCATTTTCCCCAGCAAAATTCTCCAACGCCATGCTCTGCTCATAGCTCCAGCTCATTTTGGGCAGATGCAGCAGCAGCACAGGAATTTCTTTTTCCTTGCAGAGAGCAATGGATTTTTCGATATAGCCTTTTGCACTTTCATCAAAAGTGTAAGTTTCCCCTGTAGGCTCCATGAAGCCTTCGGGATATGCCTGAGGGTTGATATCTCTCAGGTACACATTCCCCTTCTTGAAGGAATGTTCCAGCAGAGGTTCCGGTTCATCCTCCGCCAAGTTGATCTCTTTCCAGCGGTCATGGTAACGCATCAGAGGGAAAGCATAGGAAAGCATAGACTGTCTTTCGTCCGCTTCTGTGACCTCTTTGATGATATCCAGTTTATATTTGGACATTTTCATGCCATCCAAGCCACGGCGCAGGTCGCCTTCTCGTTCTACATAGTCATATTCCGTAAAAATATTATCACAAAGCAATACCACCAATTCAGGAGTCTGATATTTCAGGGATTCCGCCAAAAGACCATAGCTGACAGAGGGAGCCTGCAACGCAGACGCCCGCACATACCCCGTAAAGCCATGTTCGTTCCACATCACCATGGGAGAAACGCCCCGCAGCAAGGGGCTGCTGCCCACATACAACACATCGATGGTATCCTGTGGTTCGCTGTAGAAAGCATGGATCTCGTTGGATTCATCATCATGGCGCATCAGCAGGTCGGTCGCATTGGAAAACAGCATGGAAAATACCACGACAAATGCTACGCATCTTACCATAATTTTCAAACACTCTTTCTTATTCATACTTAGAACCCCCTGTAAATAAAGTCGGCGGCGTTATAGTTGAGACCATATACGCCAAAGAGGATCAGGGAGAACACCGCACCCAGATAGATGACCCAGCGGAAGTAAAGATTCTGCTTCGCCAGAGTCTCTCTTACCTTGATGCCGCTTTCCTGCATCAGGCTGACGCAAAGCAGCACCAGACAGGACAGGAACAATACCCACAGGTCTTTTACATCCAGACCCATGGTCAGCAATCCGCCATTGAAAAGAACATCTGTATCCCAGTTTTCCACCATGGAACGGATCATATAAACCGCTGCGCTGACGCCTGGGGCTCTGGTAATGATCTTACCAATGGCAACCAGCACCAAGGTACGCAATACCTGGAAAATACGCCAGCTGAGACAATTCATACGGATGCCCAGCTTTTTCGCCAGATTCTGCAAAGGCTGTTCAAAAAGGATGCCCAGCACGATCAGCGTACCATTATAGCAGCCAAAGGCGATATATTTCCATTCTGCCCCATGCCAGATACCGATGAGGAAGAAAATGATAAACTGGGGGATCAAAACAGGGATCAGCTTGCCCACATAATTCCCCAGCACCTTTCTGCTCTTTTTCCCCAGCTTCATAAAGAATTTGGACAGGGATAAGGGATAGAATACATAATCCCGGAACCATGCGCCCAGGGTCATGTGCCATCTGCGCCAGTAATCGGGAATGGAAGTTGCCAGATAAGGCCGTTCAAAGTTTTTATCCAGCGTTACGCCAAAGATCTGGGCTGCGCCAGTGGCAATATCGATACCGCCGGAGAAATCGCCGTAGATCTGGATAGCGTAAACCAACGCTGCCACGGCTACATAAGTACCACCAAAGGTTTCCGGGAAACCAAAGGCATTATCTACCAAAACCGCCGCTCTGTCCGCAATGACCATCTTCTTGAATGCCCCCCAAAGCATCAGCTGTACGCCGTATTTCACACGGGTATAGGAAAATGCATTAGGACGGAAGAGCTGCTCCGCCAGTGTGCCAAAACGGGAGATGGGCCCCTGCACGATCTGGGGGAAGAAGGAGATAAACAGTGCCAGCTTGAAGAAGTTCCGCTCCGGCTCCTGCTTTTCTCTGTATACGTCGATGAGATAGCCCATAGACTGGAAGGTATAGAAGGAAATGCCCAAAGGCAGCAAAAATTTGAATATTGGCAGTTCTGCCCCAATGCCGATCTTTGCAAACAGCGCATTGATATTGCTGGTCACAAAGCCAGAATATTTCAGCACTGCAAGAATGCCAAAGTTGAACAGCAATGTCGGGATGAGGATGCGTTTTTTCTTTTTGGCAAATGCCGCTTTCCAAGCCTTTTTGCCTTCTTTATCCAAATTTACCTTTGCTTCATTGAAGGCGATCTTGTTTTTCGCCGCCATATCCCCGATTTTTATCGTTGCCAGATATGTGGTGATGGTCGTTGCCAGCAGGTAAATAAAAATCTTACCGCCAGAAATGAAATAAAAAACATAGTTAGCAACAAAAAGCGTTACCCATCGGCAACGCTTTGGTGTCAGGAAATATGCTGCGGCAGCCAGTACAAGAAAAACGATAAATCGAAATGATGTAAATGCCATACCGCTCTAAACTCCTTCTTAGTCTTCCTGCAGTCTCTGAACCAGAGCCCAGATCGCTTCTACAGAATTGAAGTTTTCGGGAACGATATCATCGGCACCGATCTCGATATCATATTCATCGCACAGTTCACCAACCAGAGAAACGATATCGAAGGAATCCAGTTCACCGCTGTCAACCAGTTCCTGGTTGTCCTCAAAATCTACGTCAGGTCTCAGTTCTGCCAAAATTTTCAATAATGCTTCCATGTCACTTATCCTTTCTTATTCTCTCGAATTTATTTTCTCAACATAACCGGCGCAATTCTGCCATCGGGCAGAAAGCCCAGTTTTTCATACATTCTGATGGCAGGGGGATTATCCTCCCTGACCCAAAGCTGGAATTTTGCAGCTTCTTCTCTTTCCAAAGCAATCCAGTCTCGTACCAGCCCTTCGCCAATGCCCTTACCCCGCCCTTTGGGTGCAACGACGATCTGCCAGAGGACAGATACCTTTTTTTCCCTGCCAAAGCGCAGGAAACCAAGGAGATTCTCTCCTTCCCTTGCAGCGATGACACGCTGTTCTGCCAAGTCTTTCCGCAGGGTTTCCAGATCAGGCAATGCAGAGGTGTATGGTTCAAAGGCATCCTCCATCATCCCAAGGATGGTTTCTGCTTCTTCCTCCTTGCAGAAAGAAAAATCTCTCTGTTCCCCTTCTGTTTTTTTCGCAGAAAGGAACAGCCGCTTTCTTTGGAGGTATTTTTCGAAGCCAATGGCTTCCCATTTCTCTGCTGTGGGAGAAATGCCGCTTCTTGCCAAAGCCACCTGCTCCAGCACCACAGGCTTGTCCATAGCAGGCACTTCCACAGGAAGGGCTTCTTTTTCCAGGAAAAAGTAAAGATCGATCTGCTTTTCTTTTTCCACGAAACAGTAGCTGCCGCCTGCAAAGATTGCCCGGGAAATACGTCCTTCTTCCACCAGAGGGAGAAATTCCTCCGCAGAGGTATAAAAATTTGTCCGCATCCCTTTGGAAATAAACTGGGCGATTTCTTCCGCCCACTGTTTTCCATCAGGAATTTTGCTTATCGTTATCATAATACTCCTTCAAAGCCAATCTGTCTATCTTTCCATTCAAAGTCTGGGGCATTTTTTCCAATTTCATCATTACATTGGGGAACATATATTTGGGAACCTTATCCCTCAGCTTTTTCAGGATATAGGCTTGGGTGGCTTCTTCCCCGCCGCAGTAGAACAGCAGGATGCGCTGGGTCTCTGTATCATAGAGGCAAACACCTGTGTCGATGGCATCGATGGAGTTGATGGCTGTTTCGATCTCGCCCAATTCGATGCGGTGTCCCATGTGTTTGATCTGATGGTCTTTTCTCGCCAGGAAAATGATTTCTCCCCGTTCATTATATTTCGCAATATCCCCCGTTTTATAAATCTTTTCTGGATAATAGGGATTCAAAGGATTCTGAATGAAGGCTTCTGCCGTTTTTTCGGGATTATTGTAGTAGCCCAAAGCCAAGCAGCGGCCGCGGACGCAAAGCTCACCGCTTTCCCCTTCTGCCGCCAGTCTGTCTCCATTCAGGATGAATACATCCGTATTACGGCAACCATAGCCGATGGGCAATGGTTCATCGTCGGCAAATTCACGGTCTACAATATAATAGGTGCAGTCCACCGTCGTTTCCGTAGGGCCATAGATATTTGCAAACAGGGCATCGGGATATTTTGCCCGCCACATGTTGAACTGTTTTGTAGGCATGGCTTCTCCGCAGAACATGATCTTTTTCAGATAGGAAGGCTGGAAGTTATCCAGCGCACCTGTATTCACCACAATGCTCAAAGCAGAGGGTACCCAGTCGATATAATTGATCTTCTTTTCTTCCAGATATTCCAGCAGTTTTTTGGGGAAGGAGAAAAGCATTTTGGGGATGATCTCCATCTGTGCCCCTGTTTTCAGCACTGCATAGATATCCTTTACGGAAGAATCGAAATAAAAAGGAGCCTGATTGCCGATGATCTCTTTATCTGTAATATCAAAGGCTTCTGTATACCATTCTGTCAGATTTACAACAGCCTGATGGCTGATGACAACGCCCTTGGGCACGCCCGTAGAGCCAGAGGTAAACAAGGCATACAACGGGTCTGTATCGATGGCACGCTGACGAATCTTTTGCAGAAGTTCCCCATCGATTTCTGTATCCAAAATTTCCTCTAATACGATGGTCTCCCCTTCATAGCCCAAACCAGACGCTATTTTTCTGCTCTTTTCATCGATGAGCAGTACCTGTGGCTTCAATGTGCCCAGAATAGACAGGATGCGTTCTTTCGGCATGGTCACATCGATAGGGGTATAAAAGTTGCCGCTGTAAACAGCCCCCATGAAAGCCGCCACAGAAACGGGGGTTTTCTGCATCATTACCGCAATGGGACAATTTCTGCCGCCGAAACGGGTTAGATAGGTGCCAATGCGCTGTGCTGTTTCCGCCAGCTTAGAAAAGGTGATATCCCCTTCTGCGCCGGAAAAAGCAATTTTGTCCGGCAGACGTTCTGCCGTATTTTCCAAATATACCAGTATATTTCGAATCATAGTTTTTCCTCTCTGTTAACGAGCTTCCCAGTGTTTATGAGTTCCGAACATATAGATAAAATCTGCGTGAGGAACGAATGCTGGGAAGGGTTATGTCATTGCGGCGAAGCCGCTAGCTAGGGGCAAAGCCCCGATGGGTTTTTCCGCAAGGAAAAAAACTTCCTTAATATCTTTTCATTATTCTTTAAAACCATTTTTGAGTATAGCATTTGTGTTTTCTTCCGTCAAGGTCAGAACTTTTCTACATAAAAAGAAGAAGCCTCACACACGGGGATGTATGAAAGCTTCCTTCATGTTTGCATGTTTGTATCATCATTGCTCTGTCTCTCGCATGGTTAGGATTTCTTTAAGACTTTGCATATTGATACCAGATCAACGAACTCGCCTGCGCCAGGAACGTATGCCGGCAAGTGTTAGCAGTTTTTCTTGCGAAACACAAGAAAAAGATGACCTTATTTCATTTATTTGAATAGTATAGCACATTAAAAAGATAAAAACAATCCTTTTCTTCCCTTGCATAATTCCTACTTTTCTGATATGCTGATTAAAAATGTAAATTTTTCGGGAGAAGAAGCCCTCGAACTATACAAATGTAACAAAGGAGAGAAATCATCAATGTCTATCGAAAAAGTACGTGCATATCTGAAAGAAATGAATTGCCCCAAAGAAGCCATCGAATTTGAAACATCTAGCGCAACCGTAGAATTGGCAGCAGAAGCCGCCGGCGTTATCCCCGCCCGTATCACAAAAACACTGTGCCTGATGTCCAAAGAAGGCCCCATCGTCATCTGTGTTGCCGGTGATACAAAGATCGACAACCGCAAATTCAAAGATACTTTCGGTCTGAAAGCAAAAATGCTTTCCGCAGAAGAAACACTGGATGCAACAGGACATGCTGTTGGCGGCGTTTGCCCCTTCGCCCTGCCCGAAGGCACAAAGGCTTATGCGGATATCTCCATGAAACGCTTCGATACCGTATTCCCTGCAGCAGGCAGCAGTAATTCCGCTGTAGAACTGACCTGCGACGAACTCTTCCACTACGGCAAATGCGTAGAATGGGTTGATGTATGCAAAGGCTGGCAGGAAGAAGAATAAACAACCCCTTAAGAGAGGTGACTTTATGAAGATTTCGACAAGAGGCCGTTATGGCATCCGCCTGATGCTTGCTCTGGCTCTCCATTACGAAAAAGGTACGATCCCCCTGAAAGCCATCGCAAAGGATCAGGGTATTTCTGAAAAATATCTGGAACAGATCATCAACCCCCTGACAAAATCCGGGCTGGTAAAAAGCTTCCGGGGCGCCCAGGGCGGTTATACACTGACAAATCCCCCCGAGCAGACCACTGTCGGCGAGGTGCTGCGGGTGCTGGAAGGTTCCCTTTCCCCTGTGGATTGCGTAGATCACCCCAACTGTGCCAATGCGGATACTTGCGTTTCCCTTTCCATCTGGAAAAAGATGAAAGATGCCCTGGATGAAGTCGTAGACAACATCACACTGGCAGATATGGCAAAGGAATATGCCGAAAAAAATCCCCAAGCAGTTGAATCTTTTCACTGCAATGGCTAAAAAACAAAAGCGATAAGACCATTGTTGGTTTTATCGCTTTTTTACGTTTTCTGATTGATATATTATGTATCTCTTTTTTCATCCCGCACTGCCATATATTCCTCTTCTGTAATCGGTACCCAGACGCCTTCCTCCTCCAAATCAGCTTTGCGGTATTCCACCTGATAACACCCAGAAAAAATACCCTCGCCGTTGAAAATTCCCGGCAGCCAAAGCCATTTTTTCTCTTTCGCCTGCGCATAATAGAGCAAATTTTCTTTCTGGATCACCCCAAGGGCATACAGACTATCATACTTTCCATGGGCATCTGTTAATCTTACCCGAAGATCATCTATATACAACATCCCTGTCTCTGGGCTGAGTCCATAGTTCTTTCCTTCATACAAAAACATCTGTACCCGATCTTTTTCCGCCAGAGAAAACTGTATGTAAGGATAACTGTCTATCTCTTCCATATAGACCTTTTGTGTTTCCTCGGGAATTTCCACTTCTTCCTCCAATGCAGGCCAGAAGCCTATTTCATACCGAATCCAGTCCAAACCGATCTTCTCTCCAATCGTTGCAGGATAACAATGAAGAAGCACCAAAACCACAAGGCACACTACGCCGCATTTTAAATATCTCCCTTTCATAAAATCCCCCTCTCCTAATTTATTTTATTATATCATGTCTCGTATTGTCTTACAACCTAAATCCCCATAATATAAAAAAGCCTGCGGTTCACCCAAAACCAGTGAACCCTCAGGCTTTCTTTTACAATATAAAATCTTCCAATTCATCCCTGGAAAGCACCTTCACCCCGCGGAAACCGATCTCCTTTACCAGCTTTGCAATCTCGTCATAGGCAAAGCCCAGAGAAGCCCCATCATGGCTGTCGCTGGAAAGAAGGATATCGCCCTTTCTTTCGTGCAGGTTTTTCAAAAGCTGCACTGAGGGATAGGGTTCTTTCCGCAGCCCACGATACATAGCACCCGTGTTGATCTCAAAGGGGCGTCCCGTTTCAATAAGGGCATCCATAGCTGTCAGGGCAGCATCCCGGTAACGCTTGTCCATAGGATCGAAAAAGCGGTTGCCTTCGTTGAATTTCGTCACCAGATCAAAATGTCCGATAAATGTAGCATTGGTTTTCTGCACGACCTCCGCCTCCTGCTCAAAAAAGCGTTTCGTCAGGGCATAGGGGTCTCCGCCAAAGCCTTCTTGGATGGCCCATTCCAATACTTCCGGGGATTCATCCACGCAGTAATACATGCCATCCTTTTCCACATAGTGAACAGAACCAACAACATAATCAAAACCTTCTGTAGATGTGGATGCACAAAAATCCTGTTCTACACCGCAGAGAATTTCTATCTTGCCTTTGTATTTCTCTGCCATAGCCCGTACTTCTGCCATATATTCCCGGGTCCCTTGGGGGCTCATACACCAAACCTCCACATCCTCTGGACGGAAATCATTGAAGCAGTGTCCGGAAAAGCCCAGTCTGGTAAAATCCTTTGCCAAAGCCGCCTGTATCATGCTTTCCACAGATTCTTTTCCGTCGCAGTAGGTGGTGTGGGTATGAAAATTCATTTTTGGAAATTTGCTCATTTCGTCATCTTCTCCTGTTTTACCTTGTGGTCAATGACATGTCTGCTAGCCAATTCTTTTCTGACATCCTCCAAAGAAATGCCCGCTTCTACCATCAGCACCATCACATGATACGCCAGATCAGCAATTTCATAGATGGTTTCCGCCTTATCCTCTGCCTTCGCCGCGATGATGACCTCAGTGGATTCTTCGCCTACCTTTTTCAAAATCTTATCCAGACCTTTTTCAAAGAGGTATGTGGTATAAGAGCCTTCCGGCTTGTTGATTTTTCTGCCTTCCAGCATATCCATCAGCCCCTGCAGAGAGAATGCACTCAGCTCAGGATTCACATACACCAGATCATTGAAGCAGGAATCGGTACCCAGATGGCAGGCAGGGCCATCCTTCAATACTTCTACTGTCAGGGCATCTCTGTCACAGTCCGCTGTGATAGAAACAATGTGCTGCACATTGCCGGAGGTATCGCCCTTTCTCCACAGTTCCTGTCTGGAACGAGACCAGAAGCAGGTGCGGCCTTCCTCCATGCTGATCTGCAGGCTTTCCTTGTTCATATAAGCCACCGTCAGCACCTTTTTGCTTTCCGCATCCACAACGACAGTGGGAATAAGACCCTTTTCGTCAAATTTTAAATCTTCTATCTTAAGCATGATTCGCACTCCTTCATTACTTACGCACAATGATGCCTTCTTTATCCAAAGCATCCTTCAAATCAGAAATTTTCACTTCTCCGAAATGGAAGATGGAAGCCGCCAGACCTGCATCAATGGTGGGGATTTCTTTGAACAGGGTCACGAAATCCTCGATACAGCCTGCCCCGCCGGAAGCGATAACAGGCACGGAAACGATCTCACAGACCTGTTTCAGCAGTTCCAAGTCGAAGCCCTGCTTCACGCCATCGGTATCGATGCTGTTGACAACCACTTCGCCTGCACCCATATCCACACAGCGTTTGATCCACGCCAGTGCCTCCATACCGGTGTTTTCTCTGCCGCCCTTGGCAAATACCATAAATTTGCCATCCACGCGTTTCACATCCACGGAAAGCACCACGCACTGGTCGCCGTATTTCTTCGCTGCTTCTTCGATGAGCTGAGGATTTCTGATAGCACCGCTGTTTACACTGACCTTATCCGCACCGCATTTCAGCACACGGTCAAAATCCTCCAAGGTATTGATGCCGCCGCCCACCGTCAGGGGGATGAAAATATTCTGAGCTACTTCTGTCAGGATATCGGTAAAAAGGGCTCTGCCCTCGGCGGATGCGGTGATATCGTAAAACACCAGTTCATCAGCACCGCAGTCACTGTAATATTTGCCCAACTCCACAGGAGAAGAAACGTCGGAAAGGCCTTCAAACTGCACGCCCTTTACCACTCTGCCGTTTTTTACATCCAGACAGGGAATGATTCGCTTGGTAATCATTTTGCTTCCTCCTTTGTCAGTTCCACTGCGGCTTTCAGGTCGATATTGCCCGTATAAAGGGCCTTGCCCAGAATGGCGCCATACAGCCCCATATCCGCCAGTTTTTTCACATCATCCAATGTAGTCACGCCGCCGGAAGCCACGATATCCACAGAAAATTTTTCAGAAAGTTCTTGATATAATTCCAAATTTGTGCCGGAAAGCAGACCATCCTTGGAAATATCTGTACAGATGATAGTTTTTACGCCGATTTTCTGCAGTTTTTCACAGAAATCAAAGCAGCTTTCAGTGGAAACCTCTGTCCAGCCTTTGATGGCAACCATACCATCTTTGATATCTACGCCAACAGCGATCTTCTCTCCGTATTTCTGCACCATTTCTTCCAGAAAAGCGGGATTCTGCACCGCCGCCGTACCCAAAATCACACGGAATACGCCCGCATCCAGATATTTTTGGATGACTTCTTCGGAGCGGATGCCGCCGCCCACTTCCACCAACAGACCGCCTGTTTCCACAATGTTTCGGATGGTTTCCAGATTGGGGGTGCCGCCATCCTTGGCCCCTTCCAAATCTACTACATGGAGATATTTGGCCCCTGCCGCCGCAAAGGAACGGGCAACCTCCCCGGGATTTTCACTATACACTGTTTTCTGTGCGTAATCGCCCTTCACCAGACGTACCGCACAGCCGCCGATCAGATCGATCGCAGGAAATAATTCCATGGAATTTTCCTCCTTTATTATAATTCGCAAAAGGCTTTCAAAATCTTTAAGCCCACCTCGCCGCTCTTTTCCGGGTGGAACTGGGTGCCATATACGTTCCCGCTTTCCACAGAAGCCGTCAGCTCTGCGCCGTATTCCGCTCTGGCTGTGACGAAATCATCACAGTCCACCCCCGCATAGGAATGGACAAAATAAACACAGTCGCCTTCGTTGATATATTTATAGAGCTTGCTCTTTTCTCTCCCCTTGGGGAAGATCAGACCATTCCAGCCAATGTGGGGCACCTTCAGCCCTTCCCCGATCATAGGGGCGATAGGCTTCACGCTACCTTTGATGAGCCCAAGACCTTCATGCTCGCCATATTCATAATTCTTTTCCAGGAGCATCTGCATTCCCAAGCAAATCCCCAACAGGGGCTTGCCCTTGGTCGCTTCCTCCAGCACTACCTTTTCCATGCCGCTCTGGCGCAGCTTTGCAATGGCATCTTCAAATGCACCGACCCCGGGCAGGATGATGCGGTCTGCCTTTCTGATCTCTTCCATATCCTTTGTCACCTTTGCCTCTGCCCCGATGAATTTCAAGGAGCTTTGCAAGGAAAACAGATTGCCTACGCCATAATCAATAATCGCGATCATCACAGCACCCCCTTTGTGGAAGGAATCTCGTCTTTATAAGCTTCCTGCACCGCCACAGCCTTTGCCAATGCACGGGCAACCGCCTTAAAGGTTCCTTCAATGATGTGGTGGGAATTTCTGCCCCGGAACTGCAGGATATGCAGATTCATTTTGGCATTCCGCACAAAGGCGATGAAAAATTCCTCCACCAATTCTGTATCGAATGTGCCGACTTTCTCCGTAGGGATTTCCAAGCCATATTCCAGATGACTTCTGCCGCCCAAATCCACCGCCGCCAGAATCAAGGCTTCATCCATGGGCAGGGTGATATCCCCATAGCGGGCAATGCCTCTGCTGTCACCCAGGGCTTCTGCAAAAGCCATTCCCAGACAGATACCGATATCCTCCACAGAATGATGGTCATCCACTTCAATATCGCCCTTGCAGACTACATCCAGATCGAATCTGCCGTGTTTTGCAAAGAGGGTCAGCATGTGATCCAAAAAGCCCACACCTGTATTGATACTGCTTTCGCCGCTTCCATCCAAACAAAGGGACAGGCTGATATCAGTCTCTGCTGTTTTCCGCTTAATTTCACTGCTTCTCATGTCATGCCCCTTTCTGTTCCTGCAAAATTTCTGTCAGCTTTTCAAACATCACTTGCATCTGTTCCGGTGTGCCGATGGTGATGCGGACAAAATCTTCAATTTTCGCCTTGCCGAAATAGCGCACCAGAACGCCTTTTTTCTTCAATTCTTCATAAACCACTTTTCCGCTGAGGGCATTGCTCTTGGCAAAGATAAAGTTTGCCACAGAATCCAGCACAGTGAAGCCCATTTCTCTCAGCTTCGCTGTGGTCATTTCTCTGGTCTGGGCGATTTTCTTTGCATTTTCCACATAATAGGAATTGCTGTCCACCGCCGCTTCCCCTGCCGCCAGTGTCAGGCGGTTGATGTTGTAGGGGTTTGTGGAATATTTGATCTTTTCCAGATCTTCAATGATGGCTTCATTTGCCATGGCAAAGCCCAGTCTCGCTCCTGCCATGGAACGGGATTTGGAAAAGGTCTGCACCACCAGCAGGTTATCATATTTCTTGATAAAATCCACACAGCTTGTCCCGCCAAAATCCACATAAGCTTCGTCGATGACAACGATATTGTCAGGGTTGGTTTTCAAAATCTCTTCGATTTCAGCCAAGGAAATTTCCATGCCCGTAGGAGCATTGGGGTTGGCAATGACCACCATTCTGCCGATGCCGCAGTAATCCCGATAATCCACGCCAAAATCCTCTTTCAGGGGAACTTTTTTGCAGTCCACATGGTACAAATCCCCATAAACGGGATAAAAACCGTAGCTGATCTCCGGGAAAGCGGCTCCCCGTTCTGCATCACAGAAGGCCATGAAAGCGAAATTCAAAATATCATCAGAACCATTGGAAAGGAATACGTTTTTCGCTTCCACCCCATTCAGTGCCGCCAGCTTTTCCTTTAGCACCTTACCTGTAGGGTCGGGGTAGAGGTTCAGCAACTCTACCTCTGCTTTGGAAACCCTCTCCAGCACTTCCGGGGAAGGCGGATAAGGAGATTCGTTGGTATTCAGTTTTACGTACTGCTGATCTCTGGGCTGTTCCCCCGGTGTATATGCTTCCAGCCCCGCAAAACGGGAACTCATAAATCTGCTCATTTCACTACCCCCTTGTCAACTCGCACAAGGGCAGAGCGGGCATGGGCTTCCAGCCCTTCCCTTCTGGCAAAGAAGCCAATCTTTTCTGCCTCTGCCCCCAATGCATCTTTTGTATAATAGGTAAAGGAAGATTTCTTGATAAAATCATCTACAC
Source organism: [Eubacterium] saphenum (assembly GCA_004557645.1). Classification (GTDB taxonomy): domain Bacteria; phylum Bacillota; class Clostridia; order Lachnospirales; family Anaerotignaceae; genus Anaerotignum_A. The sequence goes on from SFGI01000005.1 coordinate 16,927, forward strand.
TCAGCGGACTGGAAAATCTTGCTGTACCGCTGGTGGGTAAGGTATGGTTGGGACCTGCAAAATAATCGCCCAAAGCCTCCGGTGCGTTTCTGCCAAGGAAAATAGAACCGGCATGGCGGATATCCGCCAGATATTTGAAGGGGTCATCCACACAAACTTCCAGATGCTCGGGAGCAATCTCATTGGAAACTTTGATGGCCTGAGCAACACTTTCCACTACAATGATCTTGCCGTTTTTATCGATAGACGCTCTGGCAATTTCTGCTCTGGGCAGGAGGGGGATCTGCCGTTCCAATTCCTCCGCCACAGCCTTCGCCAAGGCTTCGCTTTCTGTTACCAATACCGCCGAAGCCATTTTGTCGTGTTCTGCCTGAGAAAGCAGATCTGCCGCCACCACAGCCGCATCAGAATTGCCATCGGCAATCACAAGAATCTCGCTGGGGCCTGCAATCATATCAATGGAAACCTGCCCGAAAACCTGTTTCTTTGCTTCCGCCACAAAAGCATTGCCGGGGCCAACAATTTTATCTACTCTGGGTATGCTTTCTGTGCCATAGGCCAAAGCGGCTACCGCCTGGGCACCGCCGATTTTGAAAATCCTGTCCACGCCGGCGATTTCTGCCGCCGCAATGATATCAGGGTTCAGCTTGCCGCCCTTGGCAGGGGTCACCATACAGACCTCCTTCACCCCGGCGATTTTTGCAGGGATACAGTCCATCAGAACGGTAGAAGGATAGCTGGCTGTGCCGCCGGGGACATACAGACCGACTCTGTCCAAGGGAATGATCTTCTGTCCCAAAACCACACCGGGACGCTCTGTGATGACAAAATCTGTCCGTTTCTGCTTTTCATGGAAGGCACGGATATGGGCCGCCGCTTCTTTCAGGATTTCCATAAATTCCACATCTACTTCCGCCAGAGCCGCCGCCCGTTCCTCCGCAGAAACCTCCAAAACCTCCGCCGCCGCACCGTCAAACTCTCTGGCATAGCGTTTCAGGGCTTCGTCGCCGTTTTTGCGTACATCGGCAATGATATTGGCAACCACATCGGCAACGGTAGTCTTTTCTTCTTCTCTGGAGAAAATCTCGTCTATTTTAATGTCTTTATAAGCATAAGTCTGAATCATGCTTTCACCTCATTCAAATCCAGTTTCATATAAATGGTCGTATTCAGCGGGCTGTCATTATAGCTGGGAATCTCATAAAAGCCCAACCCCTGATACAGCTTGAGGGCACTTTTTAAGAAGGGCAAAGTATCCAGCAGCATAGCGGAATAGCCAATATTTTTGGCATCCTTCAGGATGATATCCATTAACCGTGCCCCGATCTTTTTTCCCCGAAAAGCAGGACGCACATACAGCCGTTTCAATTCGCACTGGGCCTCATCCAGCTTCCGCAGGCCAATACAGCCTGCCAGTTTCCCATCGTAATATGCCAGATACAGCCTGCCCTCGGGCATACCATATTTCCATTCCAGATGTTCTAATTCCTGATCGTAATTTTGGATATCCAGATATTCCCTGAAGGCACTGTCCCCTTCGATGAGCATATCAGTATATTCCTTGAATAATTCGCCTACCTCCGCCGGGCGGTCATAGGCAGCTACCACCTGCAATTTTTCCATAGATTCCTCCGTCACTGGTCTTTTTTCTCAATATTCTGAGCGATCAGATCGCACATTTCCTTGATTCTTTTGTTATTGAATTTATAGCTCGCTTTATTGGCAATGAATCTTGCGCTGATGGGCACCACCGTTTCGATGACCTCCAGATTATTTTCCCGCAAGGTCGTTCCCGTTTCCACGATATCCACGATCACATCAGACATTTTCAGAATGGGTGCGATCTCGATAGAGCCATGCAGCTCGATGATATCGATTTCTCTGCTCTGTTTTCTGTAAAATTCTCTGGCGATATTAGGAAATTTTGTAGCAACCCGCAGGGTATGCTCGGAATCGGGTCTTTCTCCCTTGACCCCTGCCACTGCCATACGGCATTTGCCCATGCCAAGGTCCAACAATTCATATACGTCAGAGGACTGTTCCAGCAGGATATCCTTGCCGACCACGCCCACATCCGCAGCACCCCGTTCCACATAAACTGCCACATCAGAGGGCTTTACCCAGAAATATCTGACGCTATTTTCTTCGTTTTCAAAAATCAGCTTCCTGCCGCCTTCATGGATAGAGGGACAGCCATAACCAATCTTTTCAAAAATGTCATATGCTTTTTCGCCCAATCTGCCCTTGGGCAGGGCGATGTTAATCCAATTCTGCAACGATCTCAAGCCCCCTGTCCTTCATGCAAAGTAATTGTTTATATTTTACATTGCCTGTATTTTTCTTCTGCACCAAAACGCTCTGTCCATTATCGGTCAGCATCTGCGCCGCCTGTGCCAGAGCAGCAACGTCTGCGCCATCCTCATAAAGCAGCAGTGTGTCTACATCATATTCCCGTTCTGTGGAATCGAACCGTTCCAGCAGGTCTAGGTAGACTGCAAAGCCAATGGCATCCGCATCCTTTCCCAGCTTCCGCAGCAGATTATCATATCTGCCGCCGCTCAAGATACTGCTGGGCACACCGTTGATAAAGCCCTGGAAGATGATGCCTGTATAGTAATCCATATCATTGACAATGGAAAAATCCAGATTCACATTCTTTTCATTTCCGCCGATCTTCAGGCAGTGCAGGATATTTCCCAGTTCCTTTACGGCCTGTTCCATCTTTTCGTTGCAGCAAAGGGCTTTTGCCTTTTCCAGTGTTTCTTCCAAGCCGCCATAAAGGCTTGCCAATGCTTCCAGCTTTTGGGTCATATCCTCCGCCAGCTTTGCTTCCTTACAGATGGCACGAATGCCATGGGCGTTCTTTTCACTGATACAATCCAAAATCGCCTTCTGCTGTGCATAAGGAAGGCCAATCTCTTCCATCAGCCCCGCTACAAAGCCCATATGGGAAACATCCATGATGTATTCGTCACTGATGGCTTTCAGGCTCTTTTGGGCCAGCAGGAGCACTTCCAGTGTGGCATATGCATCCACCTCACCGATATATTCCAGTCCTACCTGCATGATCTCTTTATATTCCCCGGCACCCTTTCTGGCACGGTATACATTTTCGTTATAGTATACTCTTTCAGCAGTCTCTCTGCTGCCCTTGGTGTTTTTTACGATGGAGAGGGTCACATCGGGTTTTAACGCCAACAGCTTGCCGTCCAATCCTGTGAATGTCAAAATCGTTTCGCTGTTTAAAAAGCTTCTGTTATCTGCATAAAAGTCATATTCTTCAAATTTGCTCATTTTAAACTTCCGATAGCCGTACTGTTCAAACAATGCCCGCAAGCTGAAGATGACCTGTTCTTCTTTTTTCAAAAGCATTTCTGCCTGTTTCATACGAATCCCACTTCCTTCCTATCTTAGCTTTATATTATCTCACTCTTTCACTTTAGTCAAGTAGAACACTAAAGTAATTTTAGAAGAATTTTATAGTAAAGAGCACACTATTTTATGCAATCTGCCAAAGACATTTGTCCTTTTCATGCAAAAGAATCTCTCTGAAGCATATGAAAGACATACCCAACTTTTCACAAAAAAAGGACATGATCTTATGTAGTTCCACTTAAGAAAACATTGCTTTTATTGTTTATTGATTTCTTAAGCGGAACTGCCAGCGACAATCCAAATAAGAAAACTGTCCAATGATGCAAAAAACGGATAAATCGTTGAAAATCAAAGATTTATCCGCTTTAGACGTTTTCTTATTTGGATGCGCCTTTTCGATCATGTCCTTTTTATTTCTGATTCAATTGGATCTCCACACTGCGAAATGCCTCGCCTTCTGCAAGCTTTCCTTTTTGTGTCCATTGGAGTTCCCCAAAACCTTCCAGTGCTTTTCCAAACTCTTCAAAGTTTTCCACCGGGATCACAGCAAAGATGCTGTTTTCCGCAGATGCCGTTTCTTCATAGCCTCCTGCCGCTTCGATACTATCCCGAATCATAGTCTTCGCCGTTTCCAGATCTGCCGCCTGCAGGATCGCCGTATCCGTCGCTGCCATTGCTGCAGAGCGTATCATAGAATAAGGTGCTGCTGTTTCATCTTCCGCCACAGAAGTCGCCTTTGGCAGTGCTGCGTCGGCTCCGCCGCTTTCTAATGAAACATCCTCTTTCTTTTCATCTTGCGCAGCATTATAATCATTCGGCTCTGCACTTTTTTTCTCTGCACCGGAAGCAGCTTCCTTCCCATTGTCTGCCGTCTGGGAAATTCTCTTCTGCATTTCCACAGGCTGCTCTGCCGCCTCATCCATCGCACTTTCCTCTATAGCTTCCTCCATCTCGAAAGGTGCCACTGTATCCGCAGTTTCTTCTATCCGGCGCACTGCATCATTCTGGCTCTGGCGCATTTCCATCATACCGTTGATGCCGCCCGCTGCCACAACGACCAACGCCGCCGCTGCGATCATGCTCAGCTGTTTCCACTTCGGCTGTTTTTTCTTCACAGGGAAAGGAACCACGTTATGAGCCGCTTCTGCGTTCAGTTTCTGCATCAGTTCTTGGTGATACCCCTCCGGGAGTTCCTCCTCAGGAAGGCTTCGCAGGGATTCCATGATTTCTTTCTGTGCTTCCGCCTCTGCACGGCAATCGGCACACGCTTCCAAATGCTGTTGGATCTTTGCAGTTTCTTCTTCATTCAATTCCTGCTCCAGATATGCCCAAAGCAACTCTCTGCAATCTTCACATCTCATGGTCTTCCCTCCTTTCCTTTCTTATGACGAGGTTTCCCTTCATTTCGTTCCCTGATTTTCAAAATTTCATTTTTTAATTGATTTCTCGCCCTTGAAATACGGGATTTTACCGTGCCCATAGGCAAATCGACGATTTCAGCCACTTCTTCATAGCTCAACCCGCGGATATCCCGCAGGATGACTGCTGCCTTATGCTCTTCCGACAGAGTATCCAATGCCTGCAAAAGCTCGCTTTTTCTCTCTTCCCGCAGCAGGCTTTCCTCCGGCGTTTCCCCTTCATCGGCGATCTGCCGCTGCATGCTGCCTTCTTCATTTTCCAATTCTTCCTCTAAAGAATAACTCTGCTTGTCTTTTCTTTTCCGCATCTCGTCGATGCAGGTATTGGTCGTGATACGATAAAGCCAGGTGGAAAACATAGAACGCTCGTCAAAATTTTTCATATTTTTATATGCTTTCAGGAAAACCTCCTGAGAAATATCTTTTGCATCTTCGCTGTGGTTCATCATCCGCAATGCCACATTATAGACGATCATTTCATGCCTCAGGATCAATTCCTCAAAAGCCTGCATATCCCCTTGTTTGGCTTTTGCGATTAATTCTTTTTCCCTATGGTCAGTCATAGATGGTTCACCTCCGTAAGCCGCGCCCATTCCGTTACAGTCATTCCCCTTAAATTCCGATATATATGAAAAAAAGCGTTGAATCAAATTCAACGCTTTTTCTTTCCAATCGAGGCGACAAGATTTGAACTTGCGACCTCTACATCCCTAAAGGACATTAAGAGCCTCGATTTTCCTTGAAAAATCAACGTTTCACTAACTGCCTGACTTGATACGTGATTGACAGATTTTCTCACTTCGCGGCAGCCAGATATTCATTCAGTTTCGAAATTTCTTTTATTTTGTGCGTTTTACTCAGGTGCGTGTAAACCTCCAGCGTTGTCTGAATGTCTGCATGCCCCATCAATTCTTTTGCAGTTACCACATCCACCCCAGCCATAAAAAGGATAGATGCGTATGTGTGCCGCAGATAATGCGGCGTAAATCCATCAATCACCATGGGTACCCCCTCTGGATCATGCACAGATTTTTTTCTCCCGCCGTATGCGGAAAAATCCCCATATCTAAAATTTAATTCTGTCATATAGCTTTCCCACATCCTGCGGAAAGCTGTCTCGCTCATCATCTGCCCCTTCACAGTCGGCACCACAAAAATGCTGGTCGCCTGTCTCTTCTTCTCCCGCAGATGATCTGCCAGAATATCCGGCATCTGTATCGTCCGCACGCCGCTTTCGCTCTTTGCGCCTTCCTTTACTACAAATCGACTGTTGATGATCTCCACGCTCTTTGTAATAGAAATCGTCTTTGCATCAAAGTCGATGTCGCTCCACCGCAAAGGAACCAACTCTCCCCTTCTCAGCCCGGCATACATCATAATCATTGCCGCTGTCTGGGCCCGGTGTGGTGTCTCCCGCACCCACTTCTGTTCTTCCTCGGTCAGAGCCCTTCTTGGTACTTTCTTCTTCTGGGCAACCACCTTCACGTCTGCCACAGGGTTAAATTCTGTCACCCTGTTGCTGATCGCCAGCTTGAAAACCTGGCTCGCCGCCCGTTTCATCTCGTTCAGCGTGTCCTTGGAAGAAGGCTCTCCCGTGTTCTCATTTTCTTTTGCCCATTTGTTTATGATTCGCTGGAAATCTATTGTATATAGCTTTTCCAGCCTGCTTGGGTAAAGTGGTTTAAACTTTTCCAGGGCATATTTGTAATTCATGTAACGCCCCGTTGAAACAGAAAGCTTCTTTTCTTCCAGAAATAATTCTGCCCAAGATCCAAAGGTCTTTCTCTCAGTCATCAGGTTAAAGCCTTTCCCCAGCTTCACCTTGATGTTTCTTTCGTTTTCTTCCAGTTCCTTTTGTGTCCGGCCATAGACCGTTTTCACAATTCTTTTGCCGTTTTCCGTGCCAATGTATACCTGGGACTGGTATCTGCCATCCGCACGCTTCGTCAATTTTCTTTTTGCCATATATTGTCCACCTCTCCTTTGCAGGAGCTGTTGACAAAAAAAGGATAAACGTATCAGGGTATGGGACTACCCTCTCTGCATTGTAACATAACGAATATATGTTTGTAAATCCTAAATAAAAAAAGACCCAGGGCCCGAAGGACACCTGAGTACGTTCAATGGGTCTTCAGGGGCTCGAACCCTGGACCGTCCGGTTATGAGCCGGATGCTCTGACCAACTGAGCTAAAGACCCGAAAAAGATTGCCCCGGTTACCAGCCGGGGCGTTTGTGCTTTGATCGTAGCACGATTGACAAATTATGAAAAGCGAGCTTGGCTCATATTTATTATACCATACTCCTGACCTCAGGAAAATGGTATTTATTATATTTTCCAATCTATTGTATGACCGCCGCCGAAAATAAGCTGCCCCTTTACGGCCGCCTGCTGTGCCGCACTCAGCCCCAGTTCATTCATCAGATTTACCATAATCTGCTGCTTTTCTATTCCTTTCATTTTTTTGTCATAAAGATATCCGTATTCCGTCCGAATCTGGATATAATCATTCATGCTGATTCCAGCACCAAGCAAAGCATCAACCCTTTTTGTCTCCTTCTCCCTGTCATCCTTGTTCACCAGTTTTTCCAGATAAATGTATTTTTTCTCAGAATCAGGAAGGTTTGTGTTTTGCAGAATATTTTTCTTTGGAGCATTATTTTTATAATCAGCCATCCGCATTAGGCAGTCCGCAACCTTTGCCATGCTCTCTGTCCCTTGGTAATGGTCTAGAATTCTGCGGTCTGCGCTGTCCTTTTCCGTTATGCTATGGTAAAGAATCGCCTTCTGATTATCACTCAGTAAACTACTACGAATCACTCTGCGCTGTTCTTTCGCTTTTTTCTCCTGCCGCATCCTGTTGATGGTTTCAAATGACATGGTGTTTTTTGCACCAGCATCCACCAACTTTTCGTATGTCTCAGTATCGTTTTCGCTTAATGTTCTTTTTTTCTCCATGTGCGCCTGTCCTTCCGGCGTTGCCCATTTCCCGAAAAGCGCAGCCTGTACCCAGTTTGATTTTTTATCCTGGTCTACGGCAAATTGCAGCCGTTCTCCTTTGTTTGTCTGGGTATAATTTCCGCCCTTTTGCATCATGTTTAAGCCCTCTACGGTCTTTTTGATCTGACCTCCAGCAACAGGCATCGCCATATAAGCAAGTGATTTTCCAAATTCCTTTCTGACAATCTGATTTTTTCTTTCTTTTGTGATGTCTCCTGTGGCATAGTTTGCCTTTGCCTCTCCGATTGCATCAAAGTCAGGAAACGCAGAACTAATCGGAATACGTCCGCCGCCCATCAAACCGCCGATAAAAGGAATATTCTCTGCAATATTTTCTTTAAGTCCTGAATATACTTCTGCGCCCTTTTTCTTCTCTGTCTTTTCCGTCAGCTGCAGGCCATCCCCCTGCGTCGCATCGCCCAGGATGTCCAGTGTGTTTCGCATCTTCCTTCCTGTCAGGTCGCCAAAGGCTTCGTTGGCAATGCCGAAGGGGTCAAGGGCAGAGCGTCTCCCTGTCAGCTTTTCATATACATCATTGTAGATATATGCCCCAATGATGATCCCGCCGTATGCCTTCATCATTTTCAGCACACTTCCCTGGGCTTCCTTCGGAATATCTTTCAGCAGATAACTGATCTGGTTGTTTACTTCCAACTGAAACATCGTCAGGGGCTTCAATGCCTTCGCAGAAAAAGCCGTTGGCATTGCCCCTTTGCTTCTCCCGGCGAAAAGCCCTCTGGCAAATTCGTCTGCGTTTTTTATGGCTGCTTCTTCCGCCATGCCTTTGGCAATGTTGTCGTAATATCTGCTTCGCCATACGGCCTGGGTGCTGAATTTGTCCGCCCATTCCATAGGCTTCCCAGCCACGTCGGAAATCTTCCGCATGGTCGTCTTGTAAAGCTGCTCCGTCCCCTCTCTGGTAGCCAGAAAGGCACTCTTTTTCGTCAGCTCGTCCATTTCTCCCTTGCTCATGGAAATCAGTGCTTCCCCCAGCCCCTTCAAATTGCTGGAAAGGCGCATGTTGCTCATGCCTTGGGTAATGGGGATAAAGTTCGTCATAGCAGATCCAATGTTTGCCGCCACCATATTTCCCGCCACTCTGTTTTCAATCTCGTTTATGGCCTTGTAAGCCTTTCTTCCGAGAAGCTGTGTTTCCAGAGGTCTGTCAAAGGGGTGTTTCTTCCCCGCCAGCAGGTCAGTATAGGTGCGCAGGTTGTTCACATAGTTCTGCAGCTTGTGGTCCTTCATCTTTGTTTCGTAAATCTCGTCCAGCTTCGCCTGCTTTTCCTCAGGCTTCAAGCTTCTGTTTTTCCGTATGGCATCAATGTCCTTCTGAATCCCCTCGTCGGAAAGGCTGTATCGGATATAGTCCTCCATACTGCGCAGGTTCCGAATGTCGTCCGTGTGATAGATAACGTCCGAAATATTGTCGATGTAAAGGTCGAAGGCCCGCAGTGCGTCATAGTCCGTCTTTGTCCCCGTTCTTTGCAGAAAATTCCCTGCCCATCTCTTGCCGGGGCGGAAGGTTTCCGTCCTCCCCGCAATGTCCATGGGCAGCTCCTTAGAGGAAAAATCAAAGCCCAGCTTTGCCGCCGCTGTCTCCAAAGGCCCTGTGGGGTCGTCAAAGTTCATGTGGGGAAAATATCCGGGGATATACCCAATAGGGTCATATCCGTTCCGAATCAGAACATCGTTGATCATCGGGTGCAGCTCCTCATAAATGCTCCGCAGCTGTTCAATCCCTTCGTTGATTTTTGCAAGCTGATTGGGGTGCAGCCCTCTTTCAATTCTGTTGATGGCATTCTCCAATTCCAGATAGCTTTCTTTGGTTACTCCCGCTGCCTTCATCCGCTGCAGCTCATATCTGTTTTCCCCCAGCCATTGCACCAAGGCGCTTTCGCTGCATCTTGTCTCTCCGCTTCCCGGCAGGCCGATGGGGATGTTCTTCCTTGTGCTGATTTTCAGCCCCTTCAGCCTATCCTTGTAATCCTGCATCATCAGCACCCGCTGTCTCTCGTTTTCGTGTATAGGGGCAAAATATACCTTCTCAATCCTGTCGGCTGTCTCCTTGTCGGGGGCAATGTCCCGCAGGTTTCTTTCCTGTGTTTCTCTCGCGTAAAGGAATCCGGTTCCCTTGTCCTTCCATCCTGCCTGAGCCCCGTCTGCCATGCGCATTTCTCCGATGGTTTCCGCCGCAAGGTTATCCCGCTTTGTAGCTTTATATCGTTTGAATCCGTTGATTTTTTCCTCTATTTCCCGTAAGGGCTTCTGCGCGTCGTATTGCTGCTTGATCAGAGCATATCTCGGCCCCGTCGCCTTCTTCGCCTGCACCTCCGAAATGTCTCCGTTCAGCATCCCTTCCAGCCAATTCTTTTCTGTCGCATTCAGGTCATTGGGAACCCCGTCGGCAATCTCCTGCAGCCGCCATCTCTCTTTGTTCCATGCCTCAACCTCCGCCGTGGAAACCGTTCCATAGTCAATCTTTCCCAGAAGGTTGGAACGGAAGCCGTCCGCCTTCTTCCCAACCTCTGCGGCATAGGCCGTATGTACGTCCAATGCGTCCGTCAGCCTGTCCAATGCACGGTTGAAGTTTTCCTGATAGTCGATCTTTTCCAGCCCGATTTCTCCCTGCAGCTTCTCTGCAGCCTTTCGTATCTGCAGCAGCTGGTCTGCCTCTCTGTCAATCCCCTCGGGGAAATATCCGGGGAAATCACGGCTCAGCTCCCTGTAAAAGGCGTCAATGTTGCTGTCCTTTCCGATTTTGATTTTCCCAAGCTTTCCGTAAAAAGCCTTGTTCCATTCGTTGATATCGGGAATTTCTGCAGCCGCATCAGCGCCCAAAAGGAGCTTTTTCTCTCTCAGCCGTTTTTTCAGTCCGTATGTCCCCGTCCTGCTCTCTCCGCTGATGCCGAATAATTGCTCAAACAGGCTGTTTCTCCGCTCCTCGCTGATTTTCCCGTCCTCTGCCTCCGCTATCAGCCGCCGCAGGGCGTTCTGCACCTGCTCTTTCCGTTTCTTTCCTCTCAGGTTGAAAATGCCCACAACCTCGTCGGATACATCTCGCAGAATGCTGTCACTCGTCCGCAATGCCTCCTGCTGTGTCAGTGTTTTTTCAATCTCCTGCTTTCTGTCCTCAAGCGATTTCTGTGCGTTCCGAATGGCGGCAGGGTCGCCTCCTGTGGCGTCGCTTACCTCTTGCAGCTTCGCCGCTTTGTATTCTGCGCTCTGCAGGTTGGCATATTCCGTCTCCAAAACCTTGATTTCCTGCTTATTCATCCGCTTTGCCAGCACGTTTCTGTTCTCTGCCATGCCTGCTGCGGCGCCCTGTATGGTCTCCTGACGGATACCTCCCGTCTCTTCCGCCGTCTCTTTTATCGCCTGCTCTGCCGCCGCTTCTGCCGGCTCTTCCATGGCCTTTGCCGCCGGTTCTGTCTGCTCTGCCGCTTTCGCTGCCGCCTTTGCCGCCCGCTGTTCCGCCTTCGCCTGCTTCGCTTTTTGCAAAGCCTTCGCCCCGGCTCCCAGTCCGGCCAGCCCCACGTTAAAGGCCGCATCCATGGCTTCCTGCTTCCCGATATCCTGCAAAATCTCTTTTCTGCTCTTTCCTTCGGCCATCCCTGCCGCAATGGTGATCGGCGTGTTTACCGCCGTGTCCGCCGCCTGCTGTCCCAGCATCCTTGTGGCAAATTTCGCTGCATTCGCTTTTTTCGGGTCAAGCAGAACCCTTGCCGCCAGCTTCTGCGCCCCATCCGCTGCCGTTGCCGCCGCCATCCTCTGGCCCAGCTTTCCTGCTCCTTTCAGTGCCGCTTCTTCCGCTACCTTGCCTATGGTCATGTATCCTGCCCCTGCCTTTGCCATCTCGCCCGTCAGCCGGCCGATAGCTGCGCTTTTGCCGTTGTTCGCCTTTGTCTCTGCCATCTGCGCTTTCAGTGCTTCGTTCTGCTTCTTCAGCCCTTCATTTCCTATGATCTTCGTGGCAGCATCCTTCAAATCTCCGCCCATCCCTTCCAGCATCCCTGCTGTAAAGGAAGCACTTTTCAGTCTGCCCTGCAGCTCTGCCTGTAGCTTCGCCACCTTTTCGTATTGGCTGTTGTCGTTGGTGCCCCGTAAGGTGCGCCCTACCTCGCTCATGCCCTTGCTCACAGCCCGCCGCAGTGTGGCATAGTCCATGTCCTTGTCCTTGGCCACATAGCTGTATTTTTTCAGTATCTCCTGGGGGTTCAAAAGGCTGTCGTTTGTTTCGTAAAGACGGGTCTTTTCGTCCTTTGCCGTGCTTTTCTGAAAAGTCGTTCCCGTTCTGCCCAGCCCCCTCATAATCTGAGAATCCGGCACAAATCCCCTGTCTGTATTGATTTTTACAGTAGGTGCTTTCGTTTTCTTCCCCATTGTGGAAAGAGATTTCTTCAATCCCGTGTCCCGCACAACCTCAACAGGCTGCCCCTGAGAACGCAAAGAAGGGGTGGCTTTCGCCACCGCCTCCTTTTCTCTCTGGGGTTTGGGGATATATTCCTCTTCTTCCTCTGCCAGTTTGCCTGTGCGAGGATTGAAGGCGCCTTTGCTGTTGGAAATTTTGCTTTGCAATAAACTTCTTGCAGCTGCATTTCTGCCCATGCTCATCACCAAACTTTCTTGTAAGTCACTTTAGAACCATCCACTACTTCTTTCACCGTTCCTGCGTTTATCATCTTGTCCAGCTCAGCATAGGAAACCCATCTCAGTCCTGGCACATAGATCGCTGCCCCGTTGTCCTGATTTGTGATCCTCAGCTCGCCGGAGCCGCCGCTTCCAGAATTCCCGGAACCGCCGGAACTGCTTTTCTTCCCTCCGCCGCTCCCTTTTGTCACACTGCGGTTCACCTTAGCGATATTCGCCCTCGTCAGTGCCGCTTCCAGTGCCATCTGCTCCAGCTCTGCATCCTGCATCCGTTTCAGATAGCTGGGGTCGAATCCCAGTGCAGCCAGCTTCTTGTAATCGCCCATCTGCAGTGCCAGGTTGATCTGCTGCTGTTTCAAGTCATTCTGATACTGTCTATTTGCCAGAATCTCGTTGTAGGTCTGCTGGTTCAGGCTGTTCTGATATTCGTTCATCTGCTGCCGGAAGCCTGCTGCCCACTGGTTCCAGCTGTTCTGGTTGGCTCTCTCGTTCTGCCAAGCGTTCATGGCCTGCTGTTTTGCATCTGCATAATATCCGCTGATGTCGCTGTTGGCCTGTGTCTGCGCCTGCAGTGCCTGCAGGGCATAGTCTTTCAGCATCTGCTGTCTTTCCTGCTCGTTCTGGTTCAGGTTGTTCTGGTAATTGGTCGCAAGCTGCAGGTTCGCTGTTTCGCTTCCGCCGCCGCTGATGCCCAGTGCAGCCAGCTGCTGGGGCAGTGCCACTTCCTGCTGCCGTTTCAGTATGTATGCCTGTCTGGCAAGGTCGTCATATTCGGCTCCTGCTGCATCCTGGGCCGCCTGGTTCTGTGCCAGTGTCATCTGCAGCAGTGCATTTCTCTGGTCTTCCAGGCTTTCCGCCATGTCGTTGTATCCGCCGAAAAGTTCATCCTTCGACATCCCCTGATATTCAGGCATGTTTCCATATCCGCCGGCCTGCTGCCCTGTTCCATACTGTGGCATTTGCAACAAGTTCTGATAATTGCTGTAGATCTGGTTCGTGTAGCCCTTCGGATTCAGCCCGTTGGCGTTCATCCAGTTGATTTTGTTCTGTCTCTCCTGCTGAGCCTGCAGCATTTCCTGTGTGCTGCCTGCATTGTTGATCGCCGCAGCATAGTCCTTCTTCGGGTCAAAATATCCAAAGTCCTTCCATGCCTGTTCCATTGTATTCCCTGCATATTGCATCGGAGATTGTGACGCAGCTTTTACCTCTGCGCCCTGTAAAAATGCGTTCTGGGCTGTCTGTCCTTGTGCCATTGCCGTCACCCCCATTGCCTCAGGATTGTAGATCGGAGCAGTGTAAAGCCCCATTCCGTAGTTGTCTGCTGTGATCCCACCGCCATATTTTTCTCGGATATCCCCAAGGCTTAGTCCGCTGTCGGCAGCATCCCCCAGCCGCACGGCAAAGCTCGGGTTGTCCTTCTCCTGCACAGCACGTCTGCGGGCGGTTTCCGCCATCTCTGCCGCCACCCTCGCATCATGACCGGCAATGCTGCCCGTGTGTCGGTATACAAAATTCCCGTCCTTGTCATATCTCGTTGTGGTCACGCTGTTCCCGTTGTATTGGTCGATGAATTTGTTGCCAAGTTCATCTCCCCGCACAACAATGTCCCGGATAAACCCAATATCGTTTTCCCCCAGGCCATAGCCGTTGCTGTTTTTCAGCGGATAATATCTGTAGTTGTCCCGCAGAGCTTCCGCCGCCTTGTGTGCCGCATCCATGATCTCCTGGTTGCCTGCCGCCTTCCCTCTGTTCCAATCTGCCTGTATCTGCTTCAGTTTTGCCTGATCTGGCAGGCTCATAGAGGAATCGTCAATGTATGCGCCTGTGCCGTCCTCTGCCTTCTGGTTGGAATACTTTCTGGTCAGGTATGCTTGTAGGCTGATTCCGTCCAAAAGTGGCGTGCCTGCCGCCGTCTGCTGGGTTGCACTCCGGTCTATAGCCGTCTGCTGCGCTGGGCTCTGTCCTGCCGCCGTCTGCTGAACTGCGTTCTGCTCCGGTGCAGAGGTCGGTGTCTGCCCAACAGGGTTCCCTGCATATGTAATTGGCGTTTGCGCAGCGTTGTTGATCTTCATATCCTGGCTTTGCCATATCCCCTTTGGGGTCACTGGCGCAGGGGCTTGGCTGCTCGTCTCCTTGTAAATATCATTGGTATATCCGTTTTTGTTCTGCCCCGTAGCGTTCAGCCAGTCGATCTTGTTCTGCCGTTCCTGCTGCAGCTGTGCCTTTCGCACTGGGTCTGTTTCTTTTGCGATTGCCGAAGCATAGTCAAAATTGGCATCAAAATAGCCGGAAGATTTCCCTCCCGGCTTATAAATGTCGTTGGTATATCCGTTTTTGTTTTGCCCCGTGGCGTTCATCCAGTCGATCTTGTTCTGCCGCTCCTGCTGCAGCTGTGCCTTCTTGGCGGGGTCTGTTTCTTTTGCGATTGCCAACGCATAGTCCTTGTTCGGGTCAAAATTCCCGGAAGAGTTGTTCTTGCTGCTGGAAGAACTGTTCTTTCTGCTGGAAGAACTGCTATTGCTGCTGGAAGAATTGCTCTTGCTGCCGGAAGAATTGCTTCCCTTGTAGATATCGTTGGTATATCCTTTTTTGTTCTGCCCCGTAGCATTCATCCAGTTGATCTTGTTCTGGCGTTCCTGCTGCAGCTGCGCCTTCTTGGCGGGGTCTGTTTCCTTCTTGATCGCCGCAGCATAGTCCTTCTTCGGGTCAAAATTTCTTGAAGTGCCCATTGGCTACCCCCTCCTTATCCCTGCTTTTTTGTCCAAAGCCTGTCCAGCAGCACCATGCACCGCAGCATATCCCAGCTCATGTCCAGATGCTCTGTGTCTGCAATGCAGTCATAGATGTCCATTTCTTCGATCAGTGGTCTTGCCCAGCTGGGCAGCTCCTCCATGGTCTGATATCTCTTTTCCTCAGGCATTTTCTTTTCCTCCTCCCTGTATTCCGTCTTGTAAAATTCGCAGATGCCCTTGCAGATGGCTTCCCCGCATTCCCTGCAGTAGTCCTCCGTGCAAAGCAGCTCCGCTTCCTCTCGGTTCGTCATAAAGCCGCATTCCACCAGTACAGCATGCATCCTCGTAGCGTTCAGCACATAAAGGTCACCGCTCCGCTTGATGCCACGGCTCTTTCTTCCCGTCTCCAAGATCAGCCCATAATGTACGCATTTCGCCAGGCGGTAAGTTTCGCTGTCTCCTGTGGAGGAAACAGCGTTTCCTCCCACGGCTTCGCCGCATCCGACCTTTTCATATACCCATGTTTCAATGCCGTTTGCCCCGTTCCATTCCGTCCCATGGGCATTTGCATGGATGCTGATGTAAACATCCGCCCTTGCGTCGTTGGCTCTCTGTACCCTCGTTTTCAGGGGTGTGTCTGTGTCCTCCGGGGCCACCATCAGCGTGTCGAATCCATTTCTCTGCAGTGCCTCCTGCAGAAATTCTGCCGTTCTTTCGTTGAAGTCGTTTTCTTTCAAAATTTTGCCATCAGAAAAGGCAGGGCTTCTCTTCCCTGCCGTTTCCTTTCCGTGGCCGTCATCGATGGCAATTAAAATCTTCTTTTTCATAACCATCACCCGGCTTTCTTTAATTGATGTCGACCCATTCTTCCCAGCATTTGTCCTTGTCCAGTGTCAGGTCGGGGTTGTATTCCACGCTTGCCACATGGATTCTTGCGCCCTTCTGCTCGTCCAGGATCAGTGTTTCGCTGTAGAGGGTTCTGCCGCCGTCGGCGTGTTCTGTCTTTTCTGTGTAGATCACCTGTGCGCTGGCAGGGTTGTTCTTATAGCCCAGGCAGACCATAGGTGCCACCCACTGCCCGTCCAGCTTCAGCCAGAAGCCGCAGATGCGGTGTTCTTCGGGGATGCATTTTTCTTCCCTTGCGTCGTGCATCAGCACTTCCGCCTGCTTTTTGTCGTATCTGATCTCGTTGCCGTTTCTCAGCTTTTCATGCCAGTAGCCAAATTCATCTACCCAGATATCTCTGTCCACCAGATTGCCTTCGGCATCCACGTTTTTTCTCAGCCATTCTTTTGTAATACCGCTTTTCAGTTTCATCTTTCTTCCTCCTTATCTTCTCCTGTGTTGATCTGTGCCGCCGTTTCGATCTTGTCCGCCGTAACCTTCAATCCCTTCACCAGGTAAGAAGGCACAGGCACGCCCATTTCCACCAGATTTTCCAAAATACTGCGGATCTCGTTCACCAGATAATTCGCCAGCACGAACCAGCCTACCAAATCCATAAATTCCAGCGAAACGCCGATGGCCTGCCCCATCTGCCGGAAAGAAAATCCAATAAAAAAGGCAGTCCCAATGACTACCCAATACCAGACCTTTTTCATGGCACCAATGGCGCCTACCCTGCTGCAGCTTTCGCCTTTCAAACTGGAACGCATCCAGCCGCTGATCCAGTCAATGACATTGAAAAGCAGAAGCCCTGCAAAAAGAAACCAATATTTCCCGAATGTTGCTGCCACCGCTGTCAAGACTACACCTCCAATGACATTTGCTTTGTTCAAAATATTTGTCATTTCCATATCCCTCCTTATTCCATCCTAACCCTGAACTGCAAGGAATCGTGCCCTTCATCCGATGCTCCGTCTTTCCTATATTTTATGAAAATAAAATGATCACCTGCATCTAACAAACCAAAATCTAATGTTTTTGCAACAGGAGAATCTCCTTCAAAACTACAAAAGACACCATCGCTATCAACCGCATTTGTCAATACTAGCTCAGTATCCACATAGGAAATCAAACCAAAATCGTAACCACTTTCCCCATCACAAATACAATCAAGTAGCAAATGTCTAACACCTTTTGTATTAAATTTCACCTTGCATACAGCCGCAGAATTCGATACGCCATTGTTCTGGCTTTCATAATAGCCTGCCGAATTTTGTAAAAATCCGTATGTCGCTCCTTCAACTGCTTCCACACTCCAACTTCCATCTGGAATTGTTTCAAAAACATCAAACTCAAAGCTCAATTCATCTTGATAATCTCCTTGTTTGATCGTCGCAGTCAACAAAGTATTCCCTTCAATGTTTCCAGATGTTACGTAACAAATGATTGTATTTGTTGTATTGTCTAACGAAAATGAATCCACAGTTACAATATTTTCATTCAAAGAGATAAATTTGGGTAAAATTGAATCATATTTATTTCTCCATCCCCTTGTAAAATGCAAAACAATTTCATTCCAACTGGAAAAGTTAGTCACATATCTTTCTATAGATAAAAATCTTACTGCAGGCCCCATAATATGATTCTCATATTTATCCCAGTATTGTGAAGTTTTCAACACGTCTTCCAGTTCTCCAGAAACCCATATCTCAAAAAATATTGGAAAATCGCCAAATGTTTCACCGCTAAGTATTGGCACCGTCTCATGTTTTCTCAAGTCTATGAGTGACATTCTATTACAACCAAGAAATGCAGTACTACTGATACTACCAACATCTTTGGGTATAATTATTTCTGTAAGTGAGCAACATCCATTAAAGGTATTTTTCTTTATTGCAGATACACCATTTGGAATAATAATTCGTTCTAGTACATAACATCCTTTCCACAATCCATCATCAAAGGTATATCCCTCAGGGATAACAACGCCCTTTAATGCCACAGATTGTGAAAACGAATCTCCATTGATCGCAATACTTGTCCATTCTCTACCCTTGGAAAAACAATAAAAATAATTCCAGATTTTGCAAACATCCTTTTCCCCATGTATGTTATTCCATTTGGAATTGTTATTGTTTTCATAGATATACAATATCTAAATGCAGATGCACCTATATCCGTTATACTTCTTCCTATCCGCACACCTTGCAGTTTGATTCTGCTATCGTCTGATTCTCCCATAACACTATAACTGCCACCAAAACTCATAGAACATCCATCTGCAGGGTCCAGAGTGACTACGTAACTTCCAATACTACTATATTTATGCGTTATATTTACATTACCCGTTCCCGCAATAGTTGTTAATGCACTGCCATCTCCAAAGTCAATAGTTACACCGTTTGAAACCGTCTGATTAAAATAAATAGACACATTCATACTTTCTTTTTCGGAGATCTCAATGTAAAGCCTTGTCTTCCCGTCATCAGTGATGTATGTCGCCCCAATGTCGCATTTTCCATAATCCGCAGTATATGCCTTCACATAGTCCAGTGTCATGTTCCATCCTTGGCAGATCAGTCCTTCTCTTGTTGGAAGAGCAGGCATATCCGTCAACTCCGCTGTTTCCGCTGCGGTGTAGGAATAGAGAATCTTTCCGTCATAATCATAAAAGTTTACGTCCTTTTTCGTTACTTTTTCTCCGGATCCTCCACCTTGAATGGATCTGATTGCATCCGGCATCATATCAACGGTCATCTGTTCCTCTGTTCTGTTCTTCTCCCGAATGGCATCCGCAATATTCGTTAGCTTCGTATCTTCGATTACACGTAACATCAGTAAGACACCCCTTCCGTTGTCGGCAGTTCTGCCAAAACGTCATTTACCATCTCCGCTTTGTCCGCTTCTGTCCAGTAGTCAGTACCTTTCACAGGTGAATCACCTTTATCTCCTTTAATTCCTTCCACAACGATCTTCGCTCCGTTATCAAAAACGTTACTGTTGGAAAATTGCAGAAAATGCCTCTTTGGCAACTGATTTCCATATCTATCCATGATGATCAGACCATTGTTCCAGTTGTCCACATCAGTCTGTCTAATGCTGTCCAGAACGTTTTTATTATCATGCGTGTGTTTCTTTTCGTTGGCATCTCTCCAGTTGTACACATCAGTTTGTGTAATGCTGTCCAAAACGTTTTTATTATCATGCATGTGTTTCTTTCCGTTGGCGTCTCTCCAGTTGTCCACATCAGTTTGTGTAATGCTGTCCAGAACGTTTTTATTATCATGCATGTGTTTCTTTCCGTTGGCGTCTATCCAGTTGTCCACATCAGTTTGTGTAATGCTGTCCAGAGCAGTTTTATTCTCATGCGTATGTTTCTTTCCGTTGGCGTCTCTCCAGTTGTCCACATCAGTTTGTGTAATGCTGTCCAGAGCAGTTTTATTCTCATGCGTATGTTTCTTTTCGTTGGCGTCTCTCCAGTTGTACACATCAGTTTGTGTAATGCTGTCCAGAGCAGTTTTATTCTCATGCGTATGTTTCTTTTCGTTGGCGTCTCTCCAGTTGTACACATCAGTCTCTGCAATACTGTCCAGAACGTTTTTATTATCATGCGTGTGTTTCTTTCCGTTGGCATCCATCAACGCATTCACCTGCTGATCGCTAAAGTTATTGTCACTCAGCACCTTATATTCTGTATCAGACCCGTTTTTTTTCTCTTTGTCTACTTTCTTATTCAGTGCATCCATCACTTTTTCAGAAATCGGTTTTTCCTTATCACTAGTCAGGTCAACATTGATAAAAGCCCTTACAAAAGCATTGAATTTCGGTGTCATAACTTCCTTTACCAACTGATCGAATATAGCCTTTGCCTGATCTTCCGGAAGTTCCATAGGATTTGGCTGCGAAGAAACACCTTTCCCGTTAAAATCAGTTTCTTTTACTGTATATTTATCTACGTCCATCCGAGTTTCATCTTCTTTCTTTTTTAATACCTGCCAAGCATCCTTCGCATGGCAGGTATGATTATCCTTTATAATTTCCGTTTTCCGTATATTCTATTGATAGCTTGTAGATACCAAAAGGCTCGTCATATTTTTCATTCCGCAAACTAAAAGAGACCTTATCAACCTTCTTCAATTTGATTTTTTGCCCCATCGTTCTTGGCGTATCGTCCGTTGAAAAGTTAATCAACTCCCAATTTATGTAGGTAAAATCAAAATACATGGCCTTTGCACCGCTATCAAATATCTGACTCCAAATCCCACGCACTTTTGCATGGATCCGAACCCCAGTGGCTATGGCAGGGGCCAAAACCACATCAATGCGGCGGAAATTTTTGTTTTTATAAAAAAGTTTTCCGCTCAACTCTGGGGTGTCCCATCTTGCAGGGATAGCCGCCCCATCGTCGTTGTAGCTGGTCTGGGCTGTCACGTCGTCATAAAAACGGAAGGTGTTTCCGTTGGCGTCCCCAAAGCAAAGCCGCCCTTCGCTGTCCTCCCAGAATACCCTTGCAGGAACGTTTTCCCAGTAATAGCATTCATACTGGAAGTTGCTGTAGGGGCTGTCCTTTTCATAGCTTTTCTGCAGCCCGTCCAGAAGGTAAACCCTTCCTGTCCCTGTGCTGATGAGGTAAAAATCCCGCCAGACGTATGCAAAAGCATCCCCAAGGTTCTTTTCCGCCGTAAGAGCGTTGTCGATGTAGTAGCTTCTGCTCTGGCTGTATTTCTCCCCCGTCAGGTCTGCCGCAGTAATCGCCATGATCCCGATATCCGTCAGGAAAAGGGGCTCACTTCCCAGATACCCGAAAGCATGGCTCCCCAGTGCGCCCCTGCCGCTCAGCGTACCGATGATCGGGAAAACAGCATCGTTTCCTTCGATCTCCCCCTTCCGGAGGATCACGTTTCGCCCTTCCTCTGCATCGCTCTTGTGTACGGCCAGCCTGTCGTTGATGATACTGTAGCCCACCACCGCAGAGCCGTCCTGCCCCAGCGTGCTGTACCAAAGGTCGCCCCAGAAAAATCCGTCCCCCAGCTTGCAGTACCAGTCCTGGTTGGGAAAGTCAGGGTTGCCGCTGATGAACATTCTGTCCATGGCACCGTTTACGCCAAAAAGGGAAATGATCCTGCATTTGTTGATCTTGTCTGCATAGCCTTCCCTAGTTTTTGCCGCTGTGATCTCTACGTTGTCATAGCCCGTCACAGGGCTTGCTCCCGGTGCTGTGGTAAAGGTCACAGTTCCCGCCTTTCTGTCCACGGTAAAATCTGTGCCTTCCTTTTTGTCTGTCCATTCGCCCTCTTTCGTCATAATGCGTACAGTCACCTGGTCGGCGTCCAGCTCCTTTGCTGTCAGCTGGTAAACCTTCGATGTACCGTCGCTTAAGAAACTTTCCTTCCATTTTCTTCCGATCAGGTTCAGCGGTTCCAGTGTGGTCCCGCCGCCGCTGGGCTTTCTGGAAACAATCACTGTGGGAACGTATGCCGCATCCTCCAAAGCCTTCACCAGGAAAGCCTTTGGCTTTTCTTCTGTCTCCGCTGCGGCTTCTGTTTCAAATTCGCCGTAGCAGAGGGCCTTTTTCCCGTCAAAGATAAAAAGCTTGCCATAAAATTGTCGGCCAACGCTTCTGTCGTCAGCCATGCCCTCATAAATCGCTGTCCCATCCAGATACAGCTTTGTGCCAGCGTGGATCAAAACCTTTTCCACGCCGTTTTCGATATCCCGCAGAATATGCACCCCATTGATGCGCCCTGCGTATGTATTGATTTTTTCATACCCCTGCCGCTTGCGTACCTTCCCCGGCACGTCCCGCATCATGTTCGGGGCGTTGGGGCTTCTGTGGGTTTCCACGTTGGAGGGGGAAGAGTTCAGGTCAACCCCCTTGAAAGTGGAAATCTCAACAACGTTTCTGGCAGGGGATGCAGGTACGTTAAACGCCATTGCCGTCCCTCCTTATGTCCAGCCTTTTACGCTGGTCCAGCCGCCGCCGTCGTTCTGCCCTTCGGCCCTTCGTCCGCTCTCCTTCAGCTCTTCCAGCCATGTCTGAAATTCATTCATGTAGATCTGGGCAATGCTGATGTCGTCGTCCTTATAGAGCTGCCCTGCCATGTAAAGCACGACCATCTCTACAGCCTCCGGCCAAAGGTCAATGGTAAAGTCCTCCGGCGTGTCCACCGTCAGCCTCGGCGGGTATGCTTCATACCAGATCCGAAATCTGCCGCTCTGCCCGGCAGGCAGAATCAAAAAGCGGTTTCCTTCCATGACATAGTTGGAAAATCTTGTGTAATTCGCATCATCCGCCAGCAAAACATCAGAAATGCAGTAGAAGTCATCCGTCAGCTGCTCTATGTCATATCCGTTGTAGCCCCCCATGCTGAATGTGGTATCCGTTGGGGTTTCGCCCCCCTGCTCAATGGTTACCCATTTTTTGAAAGGTCTGCCTGCCGTAGCCAGAAGCCGCAGGGCCCCGTTTGCCGCAGCAGGCATGCTGTTGATGTAAGGGCTTGTGTTGCTGTCCTTCACCAGTGCTGTCCCGTCCAGGCTGAACATTTTACGCAGGCAGGCTTCCTGTAGCTCTTTCCATGTCACCATATCGCCTTGCCTCCTCTTGCCATTCTTATGCGTTCAGTGCTGTCAGGTCTGTACCTTCTGTGAAACCTTCGCCGCAGATAGAAATAAATCTGAAGTTGTTGAAGCCTGCGCCAAATCTCGCTCTGCCCTTGAAGATGTTTGCGTCTGTGTTTTCGTCCACATAGCTGTGTACGCTCAGTGGAACACGTTCCAGCCAAGGTGCGCACAGGTGGTTCTTGTTAAACTGGCTGTCCATCATCATGAAGTAGGGCTTGCCGTTCAGTGTCTTAGGCAGGAAAGGCCAGATCAGCACGTTCCACAGGCCCACCTGGAAGTTGATGGCATTTTTGTTTGTTTCTGCGTCCTTTTCGGAGCCAATGGCAGCGAATACCGCTCTTTTCAGCTCGGAATCGTTGGGGATGATGATAGTATCAGGCATCACAGCCAGCAGATTGCCGTCCTCGTCCCTGAAATCCTGCATCATTTCCTGTACCTTATCCATCACCTTCACGCTGAAGGCACCCTTAAACAGGTTGGACTGTACCTGCTTTGTACCTTTTGTTTTGGAAGGGTGTGCTGCGTGAAACAGAGGTTTGCCGTCGGCACAGGTTACGTCAAATTCCTTGCCTTCGAAGGTGATCTTGCAGCCGATGCCGCCTGCCAGAAGTGCTGCGCCAAACAGTTCTCTTGTTCTGCAGTAGCTGTCTGTGAATTCATTGGACATACTCTTCACTTTGCTGATCTTGTTGTCCTCCAGCATGGTCTTTGTCACAGAAAATCTGTTTTTCCATTCTTCTGGTTCAATGATCTTGCTGAAGCCTTCCTGGAAGCTTGTGTCAGGGTATGCGCCGTTTTCGCCTACAGGCTTAAAGCCGCCGATGGCTGTCTCAGATGTGAATTTTTCTGCAAAATTATTTGTTTTTTCCATGCAGAAAATGTTTTCCAGCTGGGATTTTACCTGCCATGCTTCCACCTGATCGTTGATAATGGCTCTGATGGGCTCCTGGCTCTTGCCAAATGCGCTGTCGTTCAGGCCGCTGGCCTTGGTGAAAATAATACCTTTACTCATTTTCAGTCACTCTCCTTTAATAAATGTCAGATTTTCGCTTTGCGAAAACCACTAACCCTCGCCACCATTCCTCGGTCACGCAGCCTTTCGGCCACATGTTCCCTCGTCATAATCGGCGGCGAGCCCGCTTCAATAAAAAAAGCAGCCATAATTGGCTGCTCGCTGTTTGTAATTGGGGTGCAGGGGCTTGCCCCGCATAAAATCCGCAGACGGAATTTACTTCCGTCGAGGAGAACAGGCAGTTTCAAGGCTTGTCCGCCGGAACTGATCTGTTCATTCCTCTGTCTTACAACTCGAAATCCCCGATTTCGAGTTAACGGAAGTATCCCATAGCAGTGCCTTCCGCTTCGTTGATGGAAACGATCTCGAAAACGCCGCTGGCTGTGGTCGCTGTCACCTGCAGGCCGTCTGTGTGCAGGGTTACCTTTGTGCCAACTGTGGGCTTCGCTGTGTATGGCACCTCATATCTTCTTGTTGCCAGCACAGGCACTACGGGCACTCTGCTGCCGTCGCCATTGCCCATGCAGATGTAAACAGGCTTGTCTGTTGCGCCGCATTTTGTTGCCTTGCCGCCGCTCATTTTCAGTGCCTCGCCCAATTCGTATGTCTCATCCGCTGTCACGGGCACATATTCGAAGGGCTCAGAACTTGTGATCTGATTGTCATAAAATGTGAACATATCCGCTCATCTCCTTATCTTTTCATCTTTGCTTCGATTTCTTCATCGGTGATGTCATCGCCGAAGAATGTTCGGAACTGATCCCGAATCTCATCTGTTACCACTGGCTTAGGTGCAGGGCCGCCCTTTGTCTGTTTCAGGTGGTTTTTGCTGTTCTGCTGGTTCAAAACCCCCTGCTTCACTGCGGCAATGTCTTTTTCTCTGATCTGCGCCCTGTAAGCCACCGCATACGCATCCGCCAGGCTCACATTTGCGCTTCTCCAAAGGTCCAGGCATCTTCTGCCCTCCGGTGTGTTGAATAATTCTCTGGGGTCTGTCAGCCCGGAATCGGGAAATTCCCTCTGCAGATCGGCAAATTCCTGTTTCATAAAGGCATTTGCCTGTTCCTGCTGCTGCTGCAGCATGACTGCCTGCGCCTGTTTTACGGCAGGGTGATTGCTGATGATGTCGTTCAGCATCTTCTGGTCAACGCCCATATCGCCCAGCTTCCGCTGCTGCTCCTCCGCTTCATAGGCCTGCATATAGGCATGGTAGTCTGCCTCTGTCTCAATGGGTCTCTGGGTGTAAGGGCTGATAAAGCCTGCAAACTGCTGTCTGTAGAAATCATCTACCCTCTGCTGAGACTGCGCCGCAATGAGTGCCTGCACCTCTGGTGTCAGTCCGCCGCCCTCTTCGCCTTCGGTTACTTCCTCGCCGCCTTCGGCTTCTTCTGTTGGATCACCCATGGAGCCATAGGCTCCTGCCGCTGTGCGGCCCTTGGTACCGAGTTCAGTCCCGGCCGTCTCTTCCGCCGCATCCTCTGCGCCGTCGCCTTCGTGTTCCAATTCTTGTGTCTCTTCCTCAGTATTGAAGATGTCATCCCATTCGCTTGTGTTACCGTCCATGATTATTCCTCCTTGTGTCAGTTTCCGTCGCTATTGCTCGGAAAGCCCTTTCATCAGTTTTCTTCGCATTCGCTCAGAAACCCATCGCGGCTGTGCCGCTAGCTAGCGGGCTTTGCCCGCAACGGCATAACCCTTGCCCGCTACGTTACTTGCATCTCAGGTCTTTCCCCTTCTGCATTTTGGGTTTCTTTGTGCTTTCTGCGCCCTTGGGTGCTTTCACAGCCTGTGCGCTGGCTCTGCCGATGTTCATGCCATGTCCCTTTTTCATGCCGTTTCACCTCCTCTTTTTCCGACTTGTGCTTACAGATTTTTAGAAACTAGAATATTGGTAAGTTTTCCTCGCTCTCGCTCGGAAATCCATTGCGGCTGTGCCGCTAGCTAGCGGGTTTTGCCCGCAACGGCATAACCCTCGCCGCCATTCCTCGGTCACGCAGCCTTCGCAACATGTTCCCTCGTTATAAGCGGCGTCGAGCCCGCTACTTGTGTATCAAAAAAGAGCCGTTTTTTATAAAACCGCTCTCTTTCAATCAAGATATACCTTTTCTGTCCCGACTTCCTTTTCAAAGTTTTCGCAGTGTCGGTTCCTGCAGCTGTATGTCAGGGCGTGGTAAGCCTTTGTCTCTGTGTCGGGGCTTTCGTCCCCCTCAAAGCCCAGCTGTTTGTCAGAAATAATGGCTTCCATGCCGCATTTATCACATTTCATTTCCCATGCCTCCTGTCATATCCATTGTGGCTTGTTCCGGGACCGCTGCCATCTGTTGCATCTGCTGTGTCTGCTGTTCCTGCAGCTGCTGTTCCAGCATCTCCTTGGTCTCCGTGGCAAAGGGGTAATGCTGTCTTGCCATCATTCCCCAGAACATGATCAATGTCCGCAGGTCATTGGGGTTCCCAAAGGCACCGTCCCGCAGGTTCATTCGTGTCTCCTGCCACATAGCCTCTCGGTTTCCTTCCATACTGCTGGCATTGTCTACGCTGAAAAGAAAATCATCGATCCAATACCATTCCCCGGCAGCGTCCTGCTCCAGAAAATCATATTTATTGAATTCTCCGTATGTGGTAGAGCCGTCTGCATTTTTGTGCCGTACCGATCTGGGTTCGTCGCCGTATGCCAGCAAAAATTTGAACATGACCCTATACAATTCTGCATAAGCAGCATTTTTCATCACTTTTTTGCTTTCCAGTCGCCCTGCGCTCTGCTGTACGGCGATCTGTTTTGCTACACCGCTGGTGGCGGTTCTGTCCGGTCTGCCCTGGAAGCTGTCTGTGATGCCCAGTGTGCGCCTTGCCTGCTCATAAGCATCCGCTGCCGCCGCTTGGTCCTGTGATATGTTTGCCTGCAGGTTCTGCACGCTGAACATTCCCATTTCCGAAGGGTTTCTCATTTTCACTATCTTCAGTTCTTCATCTGTTTTCTCAATTTTTGTATCTACGCTCATCGTCAGAACACTTCCGCCCTTGTCCAGCTTCTCCTGTATACGGGTATCGCATTTCTTAATGGTGTTCTGCTGATCGGCGATCTTGTCAACATCGCTGTCACCCAGCACCTTGCCCCATGCGCTCACATTCTTTCTCGGAACGATGGGGTAAACATCCGGCTTGTAATAGGGGATCTTTCGTGCCCTGATTACCTTTTCCTTCTGCGCCTCATAGGCCTCCCCCGTCAGAGGGTCCATAATGATGCCGTTTTCTACCCCTTCCGGGTATTCCCAGACCTCCTCATTCATGGGAATCGGCCCGCCGAATTTCTCAGAACGGGGCAAATCCTCAAACAGCTCAAAAGAATCACTGTCTGTTTCTTCTGCCTTTATGCCGCCGCAGTAAGGGCAGCTGTCCATTCCTGTCATGTTTCCGCCGCAAGCCTTACATTTTTGCATCTTTCTGGCCTGGTAGTCCTCCAAGTCCTCCAGTTCCACATCGTTTACCCATGTATAACGGCCAATGCCGCCTTTTTCGTTGCGGAAATAACCGAAATTGACTGTTACCACGTCATCCGCCGTGTCTCTGCCGCCTCTGCTGGCAGGTTCGGTTTCTTTTTCATCTTCCACGCTGACGCCGTATTTCTCCTTGACGTGCTTTTTCGTCATGGCGACCTGTACGATCACAAAGTCCATGTCGCTGATGTCGTTGATCCCGTCCTGCAGGATGACCTGTCTGGGATGCAGCAGCGAAACGCACAATTCCCCCCTTGTGCTGTGGGTATGCCTGTCGCTGTCCCATTCCACAAAGAAATAATCGCCGCCCTGAATGGGTGTGATCCTCTCGTCCAAGTCGTTCAAGACCTCGAAAGGCAGTCTGTCTGTCTCGTCAATCAGATAATCCTCTGCGATCTTTGCCAGTTCCTCGTGTCTTTCTCTCCTTGCGGTCACCTTCGGCAGCCCAAAATTCGTGCTGACTTGGCTTTCCACCAGCTCCGCAACAATGTTTCGCACACTGCTTGCCTTCTTTGCAGGACCTGTGCTTTGTGCATCAGGTGTTTTCTCAATGCTTCTCGTCCCGTTGTAAAGGTCAGCCCGCTTTTCCATCAGCTGATGCTCCATTTTCATGGCAGATTCATTCTTTTGCAGGCGTTCCTGCCATAATTTGATCTTCCCGCCTTCCTGTTCTCCCCGCTTTCTTTTTCTCACGGTTCTGTCTCCTTTCTGCCTAGAATTTCAATTCATTCACGGCTTTTTCTTTTTTCTGCTGGTCAATGCCGATATATCGCCGGGTATATGCCGCCGAACTGTGCCCCAGCAATTCCTGCACCATCACAATATCCCCGCCGCTGTTCACATACAGCCAATACCCGAAGGTCTTTCGCAGGGTGTGGCAGCTCAGGCTTCCCTTGTAGCCGATCTCCTGGGCGGCATTTTTCAAAATCTGCCATGCCCGCACCCGGCTGATAGGCTTGTTCCGCTTGCTCCTGCTGTCACGGAAAACGTATTCATAATCCTTTTTCCCCTTGAAAAATTCTTTATAGATTTTTTGTAAATGAGGATTGATCGGAAGCAGGATGGTCTTGCCTGTTTTCTGCTCCTGGATGGAAATATGGTCTTTGTCCCGCAGATCCCGCACACGGTACTGTAAAATATCGCTGATGCGCCGCCCCAGATATACCCCAGTCATAAAGAGAACATAGTCCCTCTCATTCTTTTCCAGAAAATAATCTGCAATGATCCCCACCATGTTTTTATCCTCTATGGGCATCACATATTTCAAAACCTTTCACCCCCTTCCTGAATACAAGCAAGATAAATCACGCTACATTGGCTCGCCCCATTTTGCAACCAACAGCTTCTTTCCTTCCTCGTTGGCGTTCCAGTAGTCCTCCCACTGGTCCTCTGTCCATTTCACTTTCTTTTCCTTGGCATCCTGGCTTTCGTCCTTGGTGCCGCCCTGTCCTCTGGCCATCAGTGTCACGCCCAGCCCCATGACCAGGTCGTCATGTTCTCCCTGCTCTGCCTCTGCCCTGCCATCATCGTTTCGAATGAAGGAAAGGCACTCCATCAGGGTGTCCCTGTCGTGGATCAGGTGCAGATAGTCACGCACATACTCGATCAGCTTGCCCACCAATACCGGCCTGGAAACCCCATCTGTACGGAAACCATAGCTTTGCTTGACTTTCCCCGTGTAGGTGTCCATCTTCTCCCGCACATAGAAATTCGAATATCCCAGATACTCCAAAACCTTCTGGGGATGGCTGTCAAAGTTCATTTCCAGTGCGATCAATGCCGTATTGTAGTACATCCCCAGACAGTAGATCTGTTTTGCATAATCGTCCCCGTCCGGGTTCTGCCAGTGCAGCCTTGCCACCTGCTCCCCGGTAATGTTGTCTATCACATGGGCACTAAACCAGTCGCTTCCTTCTCCTGCCGTATCCCCGCCCAGGACGTAGGGCCGCCCCGGTATAGGCTCCTTAAAAATGGAAATCTCTCCCTTTTCGCTCTCCTCAAACTGCAAATCTCTGAGGAAGATTCTGTCTAATGCTGCCACCTGCTCTTTGTAGGTGAAGCTGCCCCTTCTGGGTGCCGCCTCGCTCTGGATCATGCGGATCCGCAGAACAATTTCTCTGTTATTCTTGAATACGCAAGTGCCGGAAGCAATGAAGGCCTCCTCCGGCGTGGCAGGGTATTCCTGATGAAATACATCAATGTCGTTGTTGCAGTTGTTTCGGATGCACCAACGCCGCCACATGATCTGCTCATTGTCCAGTCCAAAAAGGGCTTTCAGCTCCTCTTCTTCCGCCGTCAGCGTCTCCCCGTGGTAAGGCCTGCGGTATTCCTCCATTTCAAACCATGCCGCAAAGAATGGAACATAGTCGTTTTCCCCCGCAACGGCATCATCCCACATTTTCTTGAAGAAATTGAAGCCCTTGGCGGTGCTTTCGATGATAACCATGCTTTCCGGCGTATCAGGCACCGCCTGCATCAGACCGGAATAGGTCTCCCCAATGTCTCCGGGCCAGAAGGCAAGCTCAGAAAGATGGGCGTTTGTCAGTGTGTCGGAACGGCCTACGCCCTTGCCACCTGCCGTAGAACATTTGATCTTGCTTTTCAGACCGGGCCGCCTCTCCTTCTCCCGCTGGTTCTTCGATGGGTTTTCAAAAATCAGCTCCTTAGCATTGCTGTTCTTCAGCATGGGCCGCACCTGGTTTTTCTCCTGATATAGCTTGCTCATGTTGAAAAGGTTCGTTGTGGCCTCGTCCTTGTGGGTGATGATGAAACTGTTGACGTTCTTCTTTGTGGCTGTCTTGTAATAGATCAATGCCTCGGTCAGCGTAGAAAATCCCATCTGCCTGCTTTTCAGAATGATGATCCGCACCGGGCGCCCCTCCGCCTGCAGCCGCATGATCAGGTCATACAGTCGCTTCTGGGCAGAATTCAGCCGAAAGCGCACAATCTCGTTTTTCTTCGTTTTGATGTATAAAAACGATTCAATGTACTTCTTGGGGTCCTGCAGTACATCATATAGCTTAGGCATCGCCGTCACCTTCTTCCATCAAGCTGCATGGGCCCGCCGCCGTATGGTCAGCACTTTGCTTCGCAAAGCCGCCTTCGGCGTCCGAATCTATCTTTTCGGTGCTCCATTCCTCGGCTCCTGTCTCCTGCCAGTCAGCGGCCTGTTCCGCTTCTTCCAAAATATCCTCGATCGTCTTGCCTTCGGTGTTCTGTCCGTTGGCGGCCGCCTCTGCAATCTTCGTCCGCTTTGTGTCGTTGGCAACTCTCTTTTTCTCCAGCTCCAGCCGATCGGGGTCGTTCTTCCAGTTTTCCTTCGCCTGGTTCAGCAGAAGAAATTTGATTGCAGTAATATCCGCCGGGACGTGCTGCGTCTCCGTCACTTCCTCCAAAACTTCCTCCACCACAATCTTTCCCCCAATGGACACAATCTCGCCATCTTCATTTCGCAGGGGCTTTTTC
Source organism: [Eubacterium] saphenum (assembly GCA_004557645.1). Classification (GTDB taxonomy): domain Bacteria; phylum Bacillota; class Clostridia; order Lachnospirales; family Anaerotignaceae; genus Anaerotignum_A. Next base: position 47,578 of record SFGI01000005.1, read on the forward strand.
AGCTTGTAATGCTTCTTAACATCCGCATCATAGCCAAGGCATCGCTGCAGCAAAGTCTTTTCTACTTCTGCCACCTGTTTTTTCTTCTGCTTTTTCTTTTCGTCGGCACTTTTTTTTAAAACTGCCGAAAGTGCCGGAATTTTCTTCTTTAAGTCCCGAAAAGTTGTGTAACCCATCCCCAAAAGCTCCGCCATATCTTTCTCAGGAACTCCCATAAATGCCCATTCTTCAATGGTTTTCAGGTTATCATAGACCTTTTCTTCGTTTTTGCTTGCCACTCCGACACCTCCTTAAATCCGGCACTTTTCAGGGGGTAAGTGCCGAAAAAATTTTGTATAAATTTCCATTCACATTTTTGTGAAAAAATACAAAAAGACGAAGAAAGCCTGAAATCTCAACGTTTTCGAAAGCTTTTTCCGTCTTTTTTCTATTTTACATATCTAGTGATTGTGTTAAATACAGCTTTTCTCCGCCTTTATAAGGAAAGAACTTTTTCTTCCGGTGTTCTGCTTTACACTTTCTCAAAATGTAAAATACAGGCCCCAGAGCGGCGAAAAACTGCATATTTGAACATCCCCTTTGCAAGTTTTATGCAAAACAAAATCGGCCCTGTTTCCAGTGCCGATCTTGCCGAAAGGATGTAAAAGTATGGTCAAAAAGTATGAACCCAGAGGGAAAACCTTGAAACCCTCAATATCATCATATCACAAAAAAAATCTCATAAAGTCCCAAAAAGTCTCATTTCGTCTCATTTTTGCAGCAAAAATAAAAAAACGCTGCATATGGCACCCCGAAGAAAACGGGGCGGGCACAGGCCCGTTCCCACATCTTGGGGGAATACCTGACCGTTTGCAGCGTCCTTTTATTCTCGTACAAATTCCAGAATATCCCCCGGCTGGCAATCCAGCAAGTCACACAGTTCGTTGATCTGCTTCACGCCTACAATTTTCCCATCTCTGATATATTGCAATGCGCTCTGACTTAGCAGCCCTTCGGCTCTGATCCTAGTCGAGTTATACCCTTTTTCTTTCAGTGCTTCCAAAATATCCATTTTGTATTTCAACATATCCATTCCCCCTTTTTTTAATTTTACATTATTTTTGGTGCATCGTCAACACATAGCACCATTTTTGGTGTATTTTCACAAATTGATTGCACCATTTTTGGTGTATCTGTCAATTTACTTTGCACCATTTTTGGTGTAAGATATAGACAAGAAGTTAAGAAAACAGCCAAATCGAAAGGGGATCACAAACATGACAACAATGATGATGAACAACGAAAAAAACGGTATCGAAATTAAATTTGATGCAAAGCCCATCCAGGGAACACTGGAAGCACTGAAAAGAAACGGCTTCCGATGGCACTCCCAGAAAAAACTCTGGTACGCAAAACAGTCTCCCGAAAGAATCGAACTTGCAAAGCAGATCGTCAACATCGAAGGATACGCCGCAGAAATCAGAGACGAAGAAGCAAAAGCAGCACCAAAGAAAAAAGAAACCGTCAACGCTCTTGGCGTAAAAGTCGGGGATGTTTTCGTAAACTCCTGGGGCTGGGAACAAACCAACATCGACTTTTGGCAGGTGGTAGAACTGAAAGGAAAGACACAGATCATCCTTAAGGCCATCAGCCACGAAGGCAGAGACATCGGCTTCTGTCAGCAGATGGTAAAGCCTGTAAAGGATTCCTTCACTTCCCACTACGCAGGCGAAACCATCCGCAAAACCGTAAAAGGCACAGCCGAAAACCCCTACTGTTCCATGGAACATGGCAATCTGTATAGAACAGATTGGGAAACAGAACACAACGAAACATCTTACTACTAATATCACACCGCCGCCCCTCCGGGCGGATCCAAGAAAGGAGCTAACACCATGAAATCTATCATGCAAAACGAAAAAGCCTGCTACATCACAGGAGATACATACAATCTCCATCAACACCATATTTTCCACGGCACATGCAATAAAAAAATTTCCGAAAAATACGGCTTCTGGTGCTACCTTCGTGGAGACTACCACAATCAGGCAGCCTATGGCGTACACGGCCGAGATGGCCACGCACTAAATTTTCAGTTAAAACAGGAATGTCAAAAAAAATTTGAAGAAACCTTTATAGCGCAAAGCGCAGAACCGCAAGCGATAGCAGCGGCATTGGCAAGGGAAGAATTCATGCGGATCATCGGAAGAAATTATCTGGATTAAAAAAAGCGAAGGTATCAACCCTCGCTTTCTTTATTTTCTAAATACCTATCCCATGCCCTGCACAGCTTTTCCAGCCCTACCGCCTCGATCCGGAAGCAATGGCTGCGGCTGATATGTACTTTCCATGCCACCATGTCCCAGTGCAGTCCCTCCGCATGGCGCGCCCAAAGAACATTTTTTTCATTCTCTTCCAAGGCATCCTGCATCACTCTGGCAAGTTCTGTGTATTCCTGCAGTCGTCTGGCAATAGCTCTTTCATTGATTTCGATTTTCTTTTCCACATCTGCCCGGCTGATGACCTTTCTGCCGATGTTATCAGATGATCCTCCACGGACAAGAACGTCTCCAAGCTGGGGAGAAGGTGCAGAAATATATTTCAATGTGGCCCGCAGCTCTTCGTTTCTCTGCCGGAACCATTCCACGGATTCTTTTTTATTCCCCATCTGCCGCAGCAAACGGATCATTTCCTTTTTGCTGGTAAGATTTCTTCGCTCACGCTCAGAAACCACTAACCCTTGCCCCCATTCCTCATTCACGCAGCCTTCGCCACTTGTTCCTTCGTCATAACCGGCGGCAAGCCCGTTTCTAGTTATTCCCATCTGCTTCACCCTCCTCCATGTCCTCCAAAGAAACCTGTAATTTCCTTTCTTTCCTATACTTTTCTTTGATGCTGCTTTCCTTTCCTTTCAGTTTCTTCCAGTGCATCCGAATGCCATGTTCTCCGCCGCCCTTCTCCTTCCGTTCCTTTGCTTCCGCATATTCAAGCACATCCCCGTAAAACTTCGCCAATTCTCCAATCTCATGCAGCTCCGCCCCTCTGGCAGAAATCTTTTCTTGTCCCTCCCATGTTTGTCCTTCCGGCGTTTCGTAAAAATCATCCATCTTTTCCCATTCAGCTTTCAGCCAGTCGTCAGTATGTTTTCTTACAAACGCCCGCATTTCCCGCAGCCAACGAAGCTCCGGAGAAGCCGCCTGCTGCTGCAGGTTCTTTGCTGTATCGCTCAGTCCCATACTTTCTCACATCCTCTCAGCTCCAGCCTTCCGGCGGCTCCTCGTCCGTATTCGTGAATTGATCCAAATCCCGAAAAGTAGTGCTTCGGTTCATCCACCGCAGCCGAATTGTACCCGTTGGGCCTTCCCGCTGCTTCGCAATAATCAGCTCCGCCTCTCCCCGGTGTTCCGAATCAGGGAAATAATATTCCTCCCGGTAAAGAAACGCTACAACATCTGCATCCTGCTCAATGTCACCGCTTTCTCGCAGATCGCTGAGCATGGGCCGCTTGTCTGCCCGATCCTCGCATTTTCGGCTCAGCTGAGAAAGGGCCAGCACAGGGCATTCAAAATCCTTCGCAAGCCGCTTCAAGCCTCGGCTGATTTCCCCAATCTCCCTTGTTCGGTTTTCTCCCTTGCTCTGTATCAACTGCAAATAGTCCACTACAATCAGCCGCAAACGAAAGCCCATGGTCTGCCATTTATGGCATTTTCCCCGCATCCGCTCAATGGTCATGCCGCTTCTGTCGTCAATCAGCATCCCGCCCATGATCTTTTCAAAGGCTTCCCCGTTGGCTTCAATATCCTGCAGTGTCCGGATCCACTCCTCATCACTGCTGCTCACACTGAATCGGTCGTTGTCAATCAGGTATTCCGCCGTATAGGCCCGCTGTCCCAGTGCTTCCTTGCTCATTTCCATGCTGAAAATAGCAACTCTGTCCTGCTCCTCCGTCAGGTGCTTTCTTGCATTTCTGGCAATGTCCAAGGCAAGGGCACTTTTCCCCATGCTTGGCCGAGCCGCCAGAATGTCTAAATCTCCGTCCCGCAGGCCGCCCAAAGCTCTGTCCAGGTCGTGAAACCCTGTGCTTAGCCCAATCAGACTGTTCCCGGAAGCCCGCAGCGCAGCCAGCTTTTCCAGACGCTTCGCAAATCCGTCCGCCAATGTTTCCGCTCCGTCCTCGCCGTAGCCGTCCCCCTGCATTCCTGCTAAAATCCTTCCGATCTCCCCTTCGTCCTGCTTGATGGATGCTTGTACGATCTCGTTTCCCCTCTGCATCATTCTCCTGTAATAACTCAGCCTCTGCAGGTCCTCCACATAGGTTTTCATGTTGATGCTACTGCCTAAAAATACAGCGATTTTTGTCAGCCGTTCAATGCCGATCTGCTCGCCCATGCCACGCCTCTGCAGCTCGTTCCATACCGTTACCGCATCAACCACGGGAACTGCCTGCATAGCTTCAAAAATTTCACGATACATTGGAACGTAAAAATCATCTGCCACAAGAGAATTTTTCCCAAGCTTCTCCGCCTCAGCGTCCATAAGCATACAGCCAAGTGCGCTTTTCTCCGCTTCCTCGCTATGTAAATTTTTATATCCTACCATCTGCTTCCAACTCCTACTTGCTACCTACTCAGCCGCCTTGCCATGGCATCATTGTTTCTGCTATGTGCCGCCTGTGGTTCAGCCGATGCACCTTGTCGATGGGCATCCGTCTGCCCCTTCGACCATTTTGCATCCTGCCGTTCCCACAGTCGCACAGCTGCTTTCCAGTCTTTCATTTTGCCTTTGCTCAGCATCCAGCCTCTTGCCTCGTTGTAGTCAATAAAATGCTGCGGGTCAATTTTGTTGCCCCTCTCCATACAATAGGCTTGTACCTCCTGTAAGCTGGGTGGGGTAAAGCTGCGCTTTGCGCTGCTTTTCTTTTTATCTTTTTCTTTCTCTATCTCTATCTCTTTCTCTATCTCTGGTGGTCGTTTGTCCGACACTCCTTGGACAATGTCCGGACAATGTCCCAAATTTTTATTATTTTGTCTGTAAAGTCTTTTTCTCTGTGCCTCTGATGTTTCCATTCCGACCATGTCCTGCAGAGAAGAAAGGTAAATTTCTCCATTTTCCAATATCTCAACCAGTTTAATTTCTTTGAAAAGTTCCATTGCCACAACCACAGTGTCAACATCTGTTCGTGTCATTTCGGAAAGCTTCATGGCATCATAGGGAACCAGCATATCCCCAACCTTGCGAATCAATACCCCGTCACTTTTCAGACTTTTCAGGCATAATTTGAGATAGAAAAGCGCATATTCCTTCCCGTTTGGCTGTTCTTCCAGCCATTCGATTGTATCATCTTCAAAGAAATCCTCTTTCAACTTCATCCAGTAGTATTTCTTATTTCTGCTCATGGTCCTCCTCTCCCTTCAGCCGTCCAACCCATCTGTTTGCCTTAAATTCCATTATTTTTTCTACCTCTTCCAAGTCCTCCGGATCATCCCAAAGAAGAAGCTCCGCCAAAAGCATCACATCCGCAATTTCTTCCAAAAGGTTCTCCCTCGCCTGTTTCCAAGATACAGTGGTTGGGTTCACGTTTCCCATTTTTCTTCTGTATTTCATGGCCGCCTGGGTCAGCTCCGCCGCTTCCTCCGCCATCTGGCAGAGCAGCTCTTCATATTTCAGAGTATGTAAAATATATTCCATGTTTTTCTTGTGCAGAGTATCCTTTTTCTGTTCCATCCTACATCCCTCCTCTCAAATAAACCGACATTCCTTCCCGAACATCGCCGCACAGAAATTCAGGCACAGGCACAGCTTGTCCCCTTCGCATCCGTCCATGTAAACCACACAGTCCGCCTGGGCCATGACCGCCAGACTGCGCCCCAGAAATTCTAAAAGCTGTTCCTCCTTCCCCCGGAAGGGAATATCAAGGATCTCGTATGTCTCCCCGGAATAAAAATCATTCAGAGCCACCCGCACAGCTTCCTGATCTATCTGCAGATCGCTTTCTGTCTTGTCTTTTTGTGATTGCACAACAAATACCTTCATCCTTATCACTCCTCCAAAGGTCTGTTCCAGCAGTCATAGCATTTATCGAATTCTGTACAGCAACCTTTTACTTCGGTTCTATATCCTAATACATGCGGGCAAACCAAAGGGTCCCCAGTTGTTTTTCTTGGCGCATTCGGGTGCTTCTCAAAGAAATCCTGTAGCATCGTTTTCTGTGGATGTTCCTCCGCCCATTTCTGTACGATATCGATTGCTTCTTCTGGATATTTACCTTTAATTTCTTCGCAACACACTTCTTTAGAATTATTTACATCCGCCAATGGACATACGCTGCAAGAAATATCGCAATTATTCGTCATTCTTCCTCTTTGTTTTAAATATTCCACCGCTGTCATTTCAGCCATTTTTCTCCCTCCTCATCCATACCAAATATCTTCCATTTCCGTCCCTTCCACCAAATCCTCTACCCGATCCTCGGCGTAGTAAGCAATGGCGCAAAGGGTGCTTCTGGTTCTCACGCCACGCCACAGGGTAAGTCTGGAAACGCCTGTTTCTCTCTCCATTCCCTGTATGCTCTTTCCCTTCTTCCGCAGGATGCGAACCAGCTTTGTTCGAAAATCCATTTAATCACTTCCCATTTTCGCCCCGCAATGACAATACGGTTCTGCTGTATACACAGTTCTTCCGCACTCTGAACACTTAAGAGAAGTTAAAACCATTCTGTCAGGAAGAAGTATATCCTGCTTATAAACAGGTTCCCACTTCCCATGACGCACAGTGTCTATGGTTGGCATTGTGTTTATCGTGCATAGTACTGTTGTTTTTGTTTCATATGGCATATCGATCTTACGGATATATTCCGCAAGCAAATTTCCATCAATCGCCCTTTGTTCGCTCATTTTTCCACCATCGCTTTCAGTTCTTTATAAGCAGCTTTGTCTTTCTCGAAAGACTCTTTTCCCAGTTCCCAGCTAACCATATCCAATACTGACGCATGGTCATTCCACCTGTTCATGTATCTCAATACTCCATCCACATTTACAAGTGCGTTTGAAATATCCAATCTCTGTATCAATTTCCAAAGTTCCCGTTCCTCCGCCTATCGTTTCACAGCCACATCTCGGACATTTTGCATGTTTCACTGTCAATTTGTGTGCATCATCAAATGTCATTCTTCTGTCGCCCTCCTGTTCCATAATTCATATCACTCACCATCCATCTTTTCCTGTGCCGCTTCGGCTTACTTTCTGAACAGGAATACATTTTTTCCAAAATCATCTTCCTTAAAAGCACCGCAAAAAACGACTCTCTTTGTTCACTTTTTGCTATTACCTTTCTCCCAGAAAGCCTTAATGCCCAATTCCAAAACCTCTTTCATTCTACCTTCATCGATTACAATGGAAAAATCCAAATCGCTTTCGGCAGCTAACCTTGCAGCTTCATTCAAAATAATTTCATCAACATTTTCATAACAAACTACAGAAAATTTGTTCTGTAAAATATGAATGGGAGAAGGTAAAAAACTATCATCAACTCTCTTTTCCATCCTTACCCCTCCTAAATCGGCATATCCGGCAAAGGCATCCAATGGGACACATTCGCATTCTCCCATTCCTCATATCCATCTATGATCCATCCTTCTTCTCCTGCATAGCATCCGATCTGAATCGCATTATGGAACGAAATATTCCCGAAAATCCCGTTGACGCAAACCAGAACTATTTTATCTTTTTGTGGAAGCTCATGGGCTGCCACCCGCCAACGCAGCTTGTTCTTCATCTCAACCAGTCTCTCTTCCAGTTTCCTGTTTTTTCGAAGCAACCGATAACTGTTGCTTTTGTCGAAGGTATTCAGCTGCTCAATGGTATCTGCCGCCTCCCGCATCAGCGCGCATCCATGAACCCCGCAGCTATTCTCATACTCACAGCCGAGACACATCAGGCCTCCGGTCTGTACCTTCGCTCTTCTTAATTCACGCACCAGCATTTCTGTCCTGTCCATCTTCCCCGCCTCCCATCATTTCAGCGCTCTCCAGATATCACAGATATCCGCCAGCCAATCCATAGAATCAATTTCTGTATCCTCACGAATATTTTGAAAAAGATTTTCCTCAATGAATTCTCTCAGGCTTTCGGCATGGCTTCTGCTCAGCAGAAGCATCCTTTCTCCGTCAATTTCCGCCTGTACTGCTTTTCCCTGTTCTTCCTCTGCCTGCATTTCCTGTGCTGCTTCCTCCGCCTGCATTTCCGCTGCAGTTTCCTTCTCCAGCATTTTCTTTGATTCCTCTTTTGTTTCTTCTACTGCTTCTGTCAGCACTTCTTCCGCCGGTTCTTTTTCCATGGCTTCCTGCTCCTTCTTTTTCTGCTTCCTTTCCTCCGCCAGACGCTCCTTGTTTTTCTGATACCATTCGGCTTTCTGCTTTTTCCTTTTTTCCGCTGCCGTCATGCCGCTTTCATCCTTTACGGCATCCTTCGCCTTTTTTCTCTCCCGCGGTGTCATTTCGTCCAGACACTTCTCAAATTTACAATTCAGACAATCCATGTCACAGGATCTTCTTCCCATTCCGTTTTCATCCCCGCTTTCTCCGCTTCAACTCATTTTCCAGCTCCTTCGTACTGCAAAGAGCCAGCTTCCGCTTCCGATCTATGTATTCCTGCGGCGGTGTATGTGTTTTATATCTTCCCATGAAATCCGTTTTTTTCAGGTCAAACAATTCATAACACGCCTTGTTTTTCACCTGCCCATCCGGCAGAAGAACCCACCACATATTGTTGACATTGTGGTATACCCTGCCACGGTATAAATACCCGTTCCAGTCTCTGAAATACTTTGTTTCCCCGTTGTGCAGGATATTTTCGTTTCTGTCCCTGCCGTTGTAATCATTTTCTGTTGTCTCCCCGTCCACATCGGAAAGATGAAACCATGTATTCTGGGGATGATGCCGGCTTAGCAGATAATTTTGAATGATAAATGCTTCACCCTTGAAGCTATCCTTGCTGTATTCCACAAAAAAACCACGTTGAAAAAAATACTGAATCAACTTTTTCATCGTCCAGTCATATCTTTTCTGAATCAGATACGGCATTTTTTCATATTTGTCAAAATCGTAAAATCCACCATTCGGATTTTCATGGTATACATCCTGATAAAATTTAACACGAAAAACATTAGGATGATATTCTGCCTTGAATCGTAACTCTCCAAAACCTCCGGCTCTGCGTGTATCATTCAAACGTGGATAGTACCTTTTAATTTCCTTATCCTCTCCCACATAGAACCCGATAGAACCCAAAAACCGCAATGTGTCTTTGAAATTTTCCCAGTGCGGACCTTCGTTTTCAAAACTGTGCGGCAAATCTCCTCTGTGTATAGAAAATTCCGTATCATGTATTGAAACTTTTCCCATTTCCTTCCCCCCTTACCTTCTCTGCAATGTCAAACCATCTGGGCCGCCGCTCCGTCTCTCTGGTTGTCCACCCCATCTTTCTGTCGTTCTCCAGCTTCGCTTTTGCCTTCCAAAATGGCTCCAAAGGGTAAATCTTCGTTGCATCGCATACATTTTTCCCCTCTGTCCCAATCCGTTCCAAAAGAAATGTCTTTCTTTCTATGTAACGTCCTCTTGCGCTGATGATTCTCCATTTCTTCATGCTGCTGTCAATGACGATAACGTCTTTTTTCAGCAACTTCTCCAAATGCATCGCAATGGTTTTGAAATCTCTGTGCAGACGAAGCTTTTCCTTCTTCGCCTTATCCTTCTCTTTCAGCATCTCCTGGGCATAATTCTTTTCCAGGTCAACGCCGTAAAACATTCGCTTTGCCATTCTCATTCCTCCTCTCTCCATCCTTCCTTCATACTGCCAAACAAAGCACTGACATACAGTCAGCACCTTGTTTCCCAGCATGAAAGCCGGGGGCAGGTCTCCCTTCCCCGGCATTCTCATTGTTTATTAACACTCATTTTTTGACATCCAGTGCTTTTCTCAATTTCTTTTCAATATTGAATTTCGCCGCATCAATAAACATACTGCGAATAAAAATAGGAGCATCTTTTAATGCTTTTTCTGCACATATTGCAAAATTATCCTCCAGCACCTCCATACACAAGACTGCATCGCCTTTAACTTCGCTTTTTACCACGCAATTCTCGTCTTCAACAAAGTGCATTTGTAATCTTCCCTTTCTGTCCTTTGGGGGGGGCACATTCTTCTCCTTCTGTCTCTCCTTCTCTGGCGTTTTCTTCCACAGAATCAGGATCTCCAGCTTTATAATCAGCACAGATCCCATTCTCTTTACCGCAGCCCCTGCAGCATCCATTACATTGAGGCGTACAAGGTTCTTTTTCTTTGTTTTCTTCCATTTTTCTTTCCTGTTCTACCTGCTCCGCATATTCCGCTTCCAAGTCTCTTGCCTTCTCCGCAAAAACCTCCGGAACGAAATCCACTGCTACCGCTCTCCAGTCAATGCCATGCACCGCCGTCTGCAGCAGAAATCCCAGCAGATACCATACTTTTTCCTTTATTTTCTTCACGCAGATTTTATACCCCATGCTTTCGTCATAGTTTTCCTCGCTCACGCAGCTGCTGCTCTCCACGATTTCAAACCCGTTGACCAGCACAGCACGAACCACGGTTGTCTTGTTCCCCAGCGTTTTTGTTTCGTAATGGCTGATAAAATCATCCACCATCTTCTGGCCGATAGAGGGCGCATCCGTTTTCAGTTTCTTGTTTACCTCCAATGGAAGGTATGCCTTTTCAAATACCGCCTTTGGGCTGAAGCTTTCGTATCCGTCAGGATACCGCACCTTATAGCCCATCTGGGCAACCTCTCCATCCGCAAGCATGTAAGCATCAATCTCGTTGTTCTCGTTTCTGTAGATCACATCACCAATTTTGAATGCCTTTTCTGCCTCAACCATTTTTGTGCCGATGTACTTTTTCATCCTCATTTCCTCCTTTAATTCTTAGAACGGTAAATCTCCGTCATCTTCAATGTCTTCATCTACGGGGTAAAACCCATCCGAAGGCGCCGCCTGTCCCGCCGCCGGGGCAGCTCCGCTTTCTTCCTTCTTTCCGCAGAAATAGTGGGCACCCACCACAACCTCCGTTGTCCAGCGTTTCTTTCCCTCATTGTCGTCCCAGCTGCGGACCTGCAGCCTCCCTTCAATGGCGATCTTCATCCCCTTTTTCAGGTGCTTTTCCGCAAATTCGCCCAGCTTCCCAAAGGCCACACAGCTGATGAAGTCCGCCTCTTTATTGCCGTTTTTCTTCATAGGCCTGTCCACAGCCAGCGTATAACGTGCAACAGCCAGGGGTTCTTCCCCCTGGCTGTAACGTACTTCGGGGTCTCGCACCAATCGTCCTATCAAAATGACTTTATTCATAATGCTTATACTCCCTCTCCTTTTCTCATGTTATATAACCGCTCCGCTTCCTGCGTGCAGTAATAATCGTGCATGTGTTCTTTTCTGCGCTTCTCAGAATTTCTGATGATCGCTTTAATGCGCTTTTCCTTTCTCTCCATGATCCAGCAGAGCCCGAAGGCCTCCGCCAGACAAGCCAGAATAAAAATCTGTTCTGCTCCCATCCGAAAGCCCTCCTTTCTCATTTTGCTTCAATCTTCTCCGTCCCTGTAGACGTCAGAAGGCTGTAGGGGAAATAGGCCTTGTAGCCCCCGTGCGTCCATTCTACGCCGAAAATGTATCTGCAAAGGTCAATTACCCTTGCCGTCCGCACTCCCTGGCGTATGTCGCCTTCCATGGTCTTTCTCAGCTGAATGTATTTCACCTTCTGGCCGATCCGCAGCCCATGGTCTTGCGGTGTGGTTTTCTTTTCTTTTTCCATACGTTCACCCTTTTTCTCGTCAAGCTCCAAAATTTACTACCTTTCTTTGATTGATCCATTCTCGCAGATCGCTTTTTTCGATCCTCCATTTCTTTCCGATCTTAAACCCCGGAATCTCTCCTGCGACACAAAGCTGCCGCAGTCGTTCGCTCCCTAGTCCCGTCAGGATGCTCGCTTCCGGCAAGCTCAGCAGTAATGGAAGTTCGTCCCATGATTTGTATGTAATAATTTGTTTTCTCGGTCTCATGCTCTCCCTTCCTTCGCTGTTTCGCAGGTTGAATTTTATATAAAAAGGGCGGGATATATGTTTTAGGGGGTATATACATGGTTTTTCGGAAGAAGAATTTACTATGAGTTTCTGTCCCCTATGGCTGGGGACATATTATGGATCAAGTACTTTGGAAATGCCCCGCCCTTTTTACCTGTGTTATGCGGCGATCTCTTTCGCCTTTTCTTCTGCGATCATCTCCTGCAGCAGATCTGCAGAAATGGTCGCTTCCTCATGCTGCTGCTCAAATCCCTTTTTGGGGATCTTGTGTTCATAGTCAGCACTGCATTCGTGGATTGTCTGTCTTTCTTGCCGCAGATATTTCTGCAGCAGTTCTGTTCTTTTCATGGTCATGCTCCTTTCCCTCTCCTTGCCTTTCAAAAACCTTTTACATCCAACTACGAATATTAGACAAGTCAATTTCTCCAAAAAGTGCAAGGAGATAAACTCTTTTCTCTTGGTTGCCAAATATTCTATATAATTTCCATCCGTTGTTTAGTTTCTCATTTGCTTCTTCTACCGTATGCGCTTCGTATAAAGCAAGAATGGTATTCTTGTCAGTAACATACATTTGCTTCCATCCCTTCTATCGTATACTGCTTATAAAAGCAATAATGGATATTGTTAATGCAAACAAGGATAGTTTCAAATCAAACCTCATCATCCTGCCTCCTTCTACTTTCCATCAGCAATCCCCGCCCTGTCCCGCAGGCTCTTGCGCCTGCAATTCCTTTTTCGTATAATGAAATCACCACAAAACCAAAATACGAAAGGAGAATACCCATGCTGAATGAATCTTGTATAAAAACCGTCATGTTTTATCTGAATGATCACTTGAAATACAAACGAAATGGCAAGGTCTTTCCAATCAAAGCCAGAACAATAATAGATGAATTATCTGCAACCTATTCCGCCGACGAGATTTTGCAGGCAATTTCTTATCTAGTTCAAATAGGCTTGATTTCAAGAACCAATCAAGAAAATAAAAATGTTGCTCCTGGTGTTTTCAACATCAATGGCATAACCCCCGCAGGGTATCGGTTCCTCTCTTTAGCAAAAAATGATACTCTTTGGGAAAAATTAAGGGAGAAACTGACTTTGGAAAAGATTTTTGATCTTATTTCCAATGGAATCAATGCTGCCCAGCTCCTCCAGAATTTTCTTGGATAACAATTCCCAGATGTTTGTCGGTTCTTCATCTGTCGCTCTGATTTCTGTAAAGATATGATCTGCCAACTGGTCAAAACTTGTCATAAATCCTTTGCAACTATTAGGCGTTTCCCAATAAATCTCCTTTGTACCATCTAGTCCCAGATAACTTTCCTTGTGCGGCTTATCTCTATAGCCGCACAAATTTCTTATAATTCCTTTATTGTCACCAATACCTGCCAGCCAACGCAGCCCTTCGGCGTACATTCCCGCCAGAATAATGATTTCCTGCTGTCTTTGTGTCATTTCTTAAACCTCCTCTCAAGAAAATAAAAATGTTGCTCCTGGTGTTTTCAACAT
>SFGI01000006.1 GCA_004557645.1 [Eubacterium] saphenum
TAGAGCGCCGTGAGCAGGAGCGCCTTGAAGCAGAACGTCGAGAGAGAGCGCGTCTTGAAGCAGAACATCGAGAGCGAGAGCGTCTTGAAGCGGAACGCCTAGAGCGAGAGCGTCTTGAAGCAGAACGTCGAGAGAGAGAGCGTCTTGAAGCAGAACGTCGAGAGAGAGAGCGTCTTGAAGCAGAACATCGAGAGCGAGAGCGTCTTGAAGCGGAACGCCTAGAGCGAGAGCGTCTTGAAGCGGAATGCCTAGAGCGAGAGCGTCTTGAAGCGGAACGCCGAGAACAAGAACGTCTTGAAGTAGAGCGCCGTGAGCAGGAGCGCCTTGAAGCAGAACGTCGAGAGAGAGCGCGTCCGTCTTGAAGCAGAACATCGAGAGCGAGAGCGTCTTGAAGCGGAACGCCGAGAACAAGAACGTCTTGAAGCAGAGTGCCGGGAGCAGGAACGCCTTGAAGTGGAACGGCAACTTTTATCCTCACAACTTAAAAAAGCTCATTTGAGAAAGTTAAAACATCTGGAAGCTCAGTATTGTTCTGAAAAGCAGAGTCTCAGTGATGAGCTTTCACAGGTCGAAAATCTGCTGCGTGAAAAAGAAATCCACCTTTCTAAACTGTCGTTTTTTCGGTTTATGGAGAAACGAACCCTTAAGGCAGATTTGGATGAATTAAATAAGAAAAAAGAGAACCTGATTTTGCTCATCCAGGAAAACGAGTCTAAGTATATTGAACAATGTGAAAAGGAGCGTTTAGACTTTAATTCGTTGGAAGAACTGAAAAGTTGCATTTCTGAAGTTTTTTGAGTTTGAAACCAGAACTGACCTCTTTATATTTAAAAATGATTCTGATTACGATGATAGAGAAACGAAAATAGGTGGTGGAATGCGATATTTGTTAAAAAGTCTTATTCTTGGATTTGAGTTTGAAAGAGAAATTGACTGTTTATGCGAAACGATAGACGAGATTTCGGATTATGTTCAAAATGAACTGTGGGACATATATATAGATTTGTTGTCAAGTTACCAAATTGAGCCCATTGGTTTGTTCGATGAAGCAGAAGTGAATTCGAAGATATGCCAAAACACAGAACAAAAGATCAATGCAAACAAAGGGAATTGGATTATTGAATGTTCTGAAATAGATGATGAAGAATCTGTCATCAGAAGTAATAGTTTTGAGATTACTGGTCTTTTGTTGAATATGCTTGATATGGATTCAAGCTATGGTGAATTTTGCGCCCGTATTAGCTCTTATGTTGAATCGTGTCTATTGGAATTTGTAAAGCAGAGCAAATGGCATGTTGAAAAAGATTCATTGTGGTTTGGTCCGGAGGGGAGTATTCCGCTAAGCGTTTGGAGCATAAATTCTCAGACGGGCGATGAAGGTTTATCATTTTGGTTTGAAGCTGATACGTGGACTATTTTGAATCATATTGGAGACTTCTCTGACAGTTTTCTTATTTGGTATACAACAGAATGTGGTTGTGTTGCGCCAGATATGGATGAAATTCGCGGACAGTGTCCCATAGACATCTATGAAGAAGATAGCGTTGCAAAAGTCATTGAAAAGATTAAAAAGTTTAACAACCAGGCTCAAGGCTAAGATGAAAAATGATATTACCTTATTGGTTCCAACGCAAAACTATATGAGTCTATTACTTCTAGAATACTCAGCGGACATTAGAATGCAAGTTTTGCCCGACCGGTGTGAGTATTTCACTTAAAAGGGTGTGATCGTGTTGTTCCGCCGGTGCATCCGCTCGGAACATCGGTGTGTGGATATATAACATAAGGAATAATTTATTGATGCACCCGATATGAAATGATATACCTATACCTATGTATGCCTGCCTTCTTATAATGAATAGAAAGCACCTTTGAAGCACGGCATACATATTTATTTTATTACCTTTTATACAAAAGAAAAAACTACCAAGGAGGGATGCAAATGCAGTCACGAGAAGTATTTTGTCAATATACACCGGGAATCCCGCTAGAAGACGCTTTTCCTGAAAACCGGATTCCGTTGCTTACAATGGAACATTTACGGGAATTGAATTATATGATTAGCAGAGGGATTTCCTATGAACAGACGGTGGATTCTTTCCTTTTGATTTTCTCCGTCAATGAAAGTTTTCGTCAGTTGAGAAAGCAGAAGCACATCGTGATTCTGTTAAACGAAGAGGGCGCTTTAATCAAAGAAGATGCTGATTGGAAGCTGATTTTTTCTCCCAAGCTTTCAGAACGGAAAACATTACCGAAGGATGCAGATTTATATTCTGTGTATCAAAATATGCTGGAAAAAGTGGAGCAGGGAGAAATGAGCAGAATTATGGTTCCCAGTCGTTCCTTGAAAACATTGATTCCGGGAAAATTTCCCTTTTGCATACTGGATGAATATTGCAAGAACCATCCCGGTGGATACCTTACCATTGGTTCAAAGATTGTAACCGACGGCCCGACGGAGCTTTTTCGTCACGTTCCTGTTTGTACCTATGGTGAACTTACCACAGTTGACCCTTCGGAAATTCAGAATTACCGTTCCATTCACCATTTGATGAGTGAATATATCAAACGATATGATTCCAAATCCCCGCAGGATAATCCGATGCCCTTATCCATTGCTGTTTTTGGCGCACCCGGTTCAGGCAAATCTTTCGGTGTAAAACAGATCGCAAAAAGCCTTGGGCGGTTTACCATTACATCTATCAATTTAAGCCAATACGGCTCGGCGGTGGACCTTTTTTCCTCCCTCAAGGAGGCACTTACCTGCAGTGCGGAGCATATACCCATGGTATTCTTTGATGAGTTTGATTCGGAATTGAATGGTGTATCCAGAGGGTGGCTGAAATATTTCCTTGCCCCGATGCAGGATGGG
Organism: [Eubacterium] saphenum; assembly: GCA_004557645.1. GTDB lineage: Bacteria > Bacillota > Clostridia > Lachnospirales > Anaerotignaceae > Anaerotignum_A. The sequence continues at coordinate 2,873 of SFGI01000006.1, forward strand.
GAATTTACATCGGAAGGAAGGCTTTTTACCATTCCGGGGGCTGTATTTGTCTTTGCAGGCGCAACAGCAACCTCCTTCCAAGAGTTCCTTCCCCATACGCCGGAGGAGGAACAGAAATTTGCGGCAATCAAAGGGCCGGATTTCGTAAGCCGTCTGAAAGGTATTCTGGATATCAAAGGTCCAAATCCTTCTATGCCTTCTGACCGCAGACATATCATCCGTCGTGCCCTTTTGCTCAGAAATATGCTGAAAAAGCAGGCCCCTAATATCTATGATGCCGAAACGGGGCATATAGAAATATCCCGTGGTCTTTTAAATACCCTGCTTCTTGTTTCCGAATATCGCCACGGGTCCCGTTCCATAGAATTTATCCTTGGAATGAGCAGACTCAGCGGTGTAAGCTGTTTTAACCCCAGTTGTCTGCCACTGCCGGAGCAGTTGGATATTCATCTGGATGTGAAGGACTTTATGACAAAGCTGACATTTGAACAGGTTATGGGGAGAATGGTTGAGCAGTATGCCATTTTGGCCCACGAAAGCTACCGGAAAAGTCATGTTTTGGAGGTATGCGGTCCCCATCCGACAGAAGAACAGCTTGCGGAGATTTACCAGGAGCCGGAAATGGCAGATTGGGAGAATTTAAAAGAGTTCTATAAAATAGGACATCGCAATCGCCTTCGTTACCTTGGGCAGAAGCTGTTGGAATATGAAGGGAATATCGGTCTGCGTCCCATCATCCCCGATGCAACAGATACCATTATGGAGCTTTACGGTCCTGTTTTGGAATACCTTGCGAGACTGGAACATGAGCGATGGATGTTAGATAAGGCAAGGGATGGATGGACTTACGGGCAAAAGGATTATGATTTAAAATTGAACCCCGAAATGGTTCCTTATGATGAGCTGCCGGAAATCACAAAGGAAGCCATCCGAACAGATATCAGAAATATGCCTTCTGTATTGAAGGAGATGGGCTTTGAATTCTATCGCAAGAATTATTAAAAGCGCCTGTGTTTTAGAAGTAAAACGGCCGTTGTTGGCAGGCAATCCCTTGCCTGCCGACAGCGGCTGTTGATTCTTTTATTTTAACACAGGGTGCTTTTTTCTTATCCGTGCAGGCATATAGCTTCGATCCATTCTTTCTTCTGGATTGCATCAATCCATTCTTTCGGCATATTTTCATAACCATAGTAAAGACCGGCCAAGCCGCCTGCAATAGCGGCAACAGTGTCTGTATCGTGCCCAAGATTCACTGCCTTTAATAGGCATTCCCGGAAGCTTTCGGTTGTGGTCAGACACCATATTGCTGCTTCAATAGAATCCAAGACATATCCGCTGCTTCTGATTTCGTTTTCGGGAAGGCTGCGAAATGTATCAAAGCAGAATAATCTTCCGAAGCGTGTCAGTTCCGTCAGATTGCGGATGTCACGGCTATAAAACCCATATCCGTTTTCCAATCCCCTTCGGATACAGGTTGCGAGCTTTTCCTCAGGTGAGTTGATAATTGCTTTTGCCATAAAATAATACAGTCCGCTTGCAATATGGCTGCGCAAATGATTATGAGTCAGAGCAGTCACTGCATGAACGCCCTGTATTGCTTCATCATCAGAAATGTTTTGACGTGTAATGAAATACAGACATACAGGAAGAATTCTCATCAAAGCACCATTTCCGTTTGCATATTCTCCAGTCCCTCCGCAGGTCGTGCAGTCTTTCTCTTTAGCATACCGATAAATGGCTGCACTGCAGGTATTTCCCTCATCAAAGGCTTCTCCGAAGGGGGTATATGCCCCATGAAACTCCCAGTCTACAAAACGCTGCATGATATCATCCGGATTGATTTTTTTATTTTCATGGATGCTTGCCAGTGTCGCCAGTGCCATACTGCTGTCATCTGTCCAGGTGCCCGGGGGCATATTGTAAGTGCCATATCCCTCCATTCCGGTGACCAATCCGCGGCGTTTGATTTCTTCTCTACTCAAAAACTGAACCGGACACCCCAGTGCATCCCCAACAACAAGCCCCATCATTCCGTCCAACAGGATATTTTTATCTTTCATGTGCATCTTCCTTTCTGGTTTTTCCTCTTTTTGTTACTGCAAAAATGATACAACATGGGATAAAAAAACAGGTCGCCCTGTGAGCGACCTGAAAGAATTTATGAGATTAAGCAGGGAAGTCCGTGTTCTTCCAGCTGAATATCCAGTTCAATCATATCGTAAATCTGGTTTTCAATAAAATAAGAAAAGATAATATCTGTTTTATCACAGGGAGATAAGGCATAGCCCGCCCTTGCAAGCAGCTCCTTTGTCTGCTCCATGTTCAGCTTTGCCCCGATACAAAGGCATAAAGCCGTAATCTTTTTGGGATGTGCATGGGGATGATTCTTGATTTTGGAAAATACCTTCTTATCAACAATGGCTCTTTTATACACATCGGAATAGGACATACCTTTTGCATCAATCAGATAAAGCAGGTATTCCGAAAAAGTATCGGAGATATGCTGCATTCTTTCCTGCAGGGCTCTTTCGTGTTCTTCATAAAAATCAACTGCTTCATTCCTCTGCGGGGGAGGTACAGGCTTTCGGTCAGATGCCGTTATTCCGTATTCCTCCTGAAATTTTTCATCCACATAATTCTGGTCGATGTAAGACTCCAGGGCAGGGGAAAGGTGCTTGCCAAGATAAGTTGCACTTTCATCAAAGACAACCAGATAGACCAATATATCATGCTTCATGATAAAAGCGTTGATTTCGTCTATGGCAATGCGGAGACCTTCCTCTTTTGGATATCCAAATCCGCCTGTGGAAATCAAAGGAAAGGCCATAGACTGTATATGGTATTCCCATGCCAGCTGCAGGCTTTTTTGATAGCAGGAGCGCAGTTTTTCTTCCTCACCGCTCTTTCCGTCAAGAAACAAGGGGCTTACTGCATGAATGATATACTTACAGTTCAGCTGAAATCCCGGGGTGATAAAAGCATCTCCTTCCGGAATATACCCGATTTGTTCCGTCCGATATTTTAATAATGCATCATATCCTGCGGCTTGATAAATTGCATAATCACATCCGGCTCCCACGGTTGGATGCTTATTGGCAGTATTTACAATGGCATCAACATTCATTTTTGTGATATCGTTTCGCACAATTTTTAATGGCATGCTTTATCACTCCAAATCTTCTTCGGAAATCATTTTTTATCTCATTCTTCTATACTTTTGGTTTAAGGTCATTTTTTCCTGTTTGGCAAGCATTTTTCTTTGATAAGCAGGGAAGTCTCTTTTTGCCAGTTCATAATCTGCCAATTTCTCATTATATTTGCTTTTTTTCTGCTTTAGTGCCACGTTAATTGCCCATATGCCGGCAACTGCTTCAATAACAATATAAACAGGTTCCCCGGCTATGGTCCAAATCAGTGCAGCGAATAAGCAAATGATGCCAAAGCCCATAAATATTTTTTCATTGGTTTCCATCTTGTATTCCGGTTCGGCAGGCATAGGGATACTTTTTAAACGGATTTCTTCTGTGGAACGGGATTCCTGTACTTTTTTCTCTTTATTATCTGATGCAGGCTTTTTCTGGTGCACAGAGGTATTTACAACTTCTTTTTCTGTTTGAATTGCACTCATTATTTCTGAATCAGCCGTATGATCATACTCATCCTCTAACCAGTCAGAATCCGGCTGTGAATCAAAAAAAATTTCATATTCAAAGGGATCTAAGCCGGCACATTCCAATTCCCATGCTCGTTCCTCCTCATCCATCATCTCCAGATCATACCGATCAAGACCGGCTTCCTCCAGTTTCTCGTCCATATATTCTTCTGTACCCTTGCGCTGTTCTTCTTCTTCCTCTTCCATAAATGCCGCAAATGCAATAAACTTCAAAAATTTATCATCCATAGAATTACCCATAGACTTTTCCCCCTTTACCAGTTTTCCCAATAATCTTCAGCATCGCTTCCGTCCGGCATATAGCCGTCCCAGTTGTCCATAAAATCTTCGTAATCCTCATAATCGTCGCAGTCAGGCATTTCAATTTCTTTATGAGAAGTGCTATTTTTCTTTGGACGATATGTATGATCCGAATTGTTCTTGCTGGGAGTCGAATAGGACGAAATTCCTTTACATTGATCACATTTTTGACCGGATACATCGACCTTGTTAAAGCATCCGTAATTTCCGCCTTGGCATGTATGAAAAATGCAGTATGTGCCGTTTCTGCATATTTTAATATTGCATCCTGCCCTATGGCAGGTGTGTCTTTCACAAAAAATGCTCTCATGGATTGCTTCCCTGCTGCAACCATCATATTGGCAGGTGGTTCCGTAGTAACCACTCATCTTTGGATGATAGATGCGCTCCATATCATCGATCAAGCATCCGTCGTTTGAAACAAATAGTTTTTCGGACTGTGTTGTTGTATCCAAACAAATATTCAGGATGCCGCGTTTATACTTCCATTTCGTAATGTTGTATTTGAAATCATTGCCATCGGAATATATATGCGTAGCAGTATTTCCGTTTATCACCCATTCCGTTTTATCTCCGTATGAAGTGAAATATACAAAGGATCCTTGTAATGCAGATTTCATTTGTTCCTCCGAAGAATAGGTGCTTCTTTCTGAGAGAACACTTCTATTGGAAGTCAGAGAAACAATGACGATAAAGATGATAGCGGCAATACTTATGAAAATTACTTTCTTTTTTTTGTACATACTCTAGCCCCCCCTGTTTTTTGCCCCGATCAATACCTCGTTTATAATACTATCATACCATGATTTCCCTTTTCTCTCCATAAAAATGAACCCCGCAGTACATAAGACTTATGTACCACAGGGTTGGTTTTGCAGAAAATCATATGTAGCTTGAGATATTTTGCAGAGGATGATATACTGTTGTCAAAGCAAGGAAAATCCGGTCAAAAAACCGTTCCATTTAGCGACATCCGTCCATAAAGACATCACTGACCGGGTGGAACGCATCGACCCGGAACTGGCGAAATCCGTCCGTGCGGTTTTGGAAGTAAACAAAGCGGAGCGCCACATTCGCGGCGGGCTGGCCACACGGGAAAAATACCTGCATAATAAATCCAAATGAAAAAGAGTCCGCAAGGACTCTTTTTTATAGCAATTATAGCAATGTGACTTCCCTGCCGTTGATCTCCACGATCTCCTCTTCCTTCATTTTTTTGATCTCCCGCATCATGGCGCTGCGGTCGATGCAGAGGTAATTTGCCAGCTTCAAAAGGGACATGGGCAGCTGGAAGGTCAGTTCGCCCTGTTTGGTGCTTTGGATACGGAAATAGCACATGAGCTTGCCCCGGATGGAACGGTGGCTGAGGATATCCACCTTTTCTGTCAGGTGTACCACCTTTTCCGCCATCAGGTGCATCAGGTTTTCCACCACCTGGGTATGGTGCTGGCAGGCCTTGGCGCAGCGTTTGGTGATGTGCTGCTTTCCGATAAAGAGGACAGTGCAGTCCTTTTCGCAGATAACGATGAATTCATCTTCCCGGTTGGCAAAGGCAAAGGATGCCCCGAAAACGCCGGTATGTTCCAGATATTCCAGCATATCCAAGGAACCATCGATGCTGATGCGGTTGACAGAAATGGTGCCCTCCAGCAGCAGGCCGATGAAATCCCCCTCAGCATCATAGGTAGTGATGATATCCTTTTCCTTGTAGGTTTTTTTCCGCATATCAAAGCAGGTTATCATCTGTTCGATGCTTTCGGCAGAAACATTTTCAAACAAAGGGTTTTTTGATAAGTTTTCCATAAAAACTCCTTTCTGTTGCAATTGCAACATAAATTTTCCTGAACCTATGATATCATAAAGTCAAACAAAAGAAAAGTCAAAAAAATATAAAGTATAAACAAGGAATTTATAGATAAAAATAGAATGAGTATTTTAAAAAGAGGATTTTATGAGAGAGAAGATAAGGAGGAATGAATCATGAAGGTACCTAGATTTTTTAAATGTAACCACTGCAAAAACATCATTGTTATGGTAGAAGATAAGGGCGTTCCTGTAATGTGCTGCGGCGAAAAGATGCAGGAAATGAAAGCAAATACATCCGACGGCGCATCTGAAAAGCACGTACCTGTGGTACAGGTGGAAGGCAGCAAAGTGAAAGTCAGCGTTGGCGAAGTGGCTCACCCTATGCTGGAAGAACACCACATCGCATGGGTCTATCTCCACACAAATCAGGGCGGTCAGCTGAAATATCTTGATCACACAGGCGCACCCGAAGCTGTCTTTGCACTGGCAGAGGGCGAAGAAGTCATTGCAGCTTATGAATACTGCAACCTGCATGGTCTGTGGAAAAAAGAAATCTAAATAAGAAATGACAAGGAAAAAGATATCCTGTGAAGGGTGTGGCGAAAATGCCACATCCTTTTTTGTGATATAAAAAAACAGAGCCTCTAAACGAGAGAGGCTCTGCTGAGATACAAAGGGATTATTCGATTCTTTCAAAATCGGCAACGCCATGCTTACACAGAGGGCAGATGAAATCATCAGGCAGGTCTTCGCTTTCGTGGACATATCCACAGATTTTACATACCCAACCTTTTTTGCCATCTGTATCCGGTCTGGGCTTCACGTTTTTCTGATAATATGTGTAGGTCATAGTATCCAGATCGGAAAGCACACGAGACTCGGTCACGGAGCAGATGAAGATACCGTGGCTGCCCAGATCAATGTACTGTTCTACCTTCAGGGAGAAGAAAGCATTGATATAGCGATGCAGGAAAGCCAGCCCGTTATCGGAACGCAGAGGAGGCATTTTTGCAAACTTATCTACCTCAGCACCGGTCTGGAAACCGAAGTTTTCAAAAACGGAGAAGGGGGCATCTACAGACAGACAGTTGACGTTCATAATGCGGGTTTTTTTAATGACATCATGGGAGTAATTCTTTTTATTGATGCCGACAGCGATACGATTGGGATTATCGGTCAGCTGTGTAACTGCGTTTACGATACAGCCGTTATCACGGTTGCCGTCATGGGATGTAACCACATACAGACCATAGCCGATTTTAAACAGAGCCGCCAAATCGCTCTTATTGGCAGTTTCTTCCTGCTGTGCCAGATAGTCGAAGCACAGTTCATCGGAGAGCTTTTCAATTTGTTCTCTGCTTTCATCACTTAAAGCGGAAAGGAGGCTAACGGTTGTGTCTGTAAAGATGAGATCTTTGCTCTTGGAGAGCATTTCCTTCATCACCTTTGCAGCCAAAGGTGCCCAGCTGCCGTTTTCCATGAAAGCAACGGTACGTTTCTGGAAGTTACGTTCTGTCAAGCCATGGATGAAATGTTCCATGAAGGGGAAGATGCCGGCGTTATAGGTGGTAGTTGCCAGAACCAGCTTATTATAGCGGAAAGCATTTTCCACTGCCTTTGCCATATCTTCACGGGCAAGGTCGCAGGTGATTACATTGGGGCAGCCTTTCTGGGTGAGCTTTTCTGCCAGCAGTTCCACAGCAGCCTTTGTATGTCCGTAAACGGAGGTGTAAGCAATGAAAACACCTTCGCTTTCTGCTTCATAAGAGGCCCAGGACTGATACAGGTCGATATAGTGTCCCAGGTTTTCATTCAAAATAGGGCCGTGCAGAGGGCAGATGGTAGCAATGTCCAATAAAGTAGCCTTTTTCAGAACCTTCTGTACCTGCATGCCGTATTTGCCGACAATGCCGAAATAATAGCGGCGTGCTTCATCGTCCCATTCTTCTTCCGCATCCAGAGCGCCAAATTTACCAAATGCATCTGCGGAGAAGAGAACCTTGTCTGTGCTGTCATAGGTCATCAGAACCTCGGGCCAGTGCACCATGGGGGCGCATACAAAGGTTAGCTCATGGACACCCAGAGATAAGGTATCCCCATCCCCAACAACAACCTGACGTTCGGAAAAATCAGTGCCGAAAAATTGCTGCATCATCATAAAAGCCTTGGCAGAAGCTACGATTTTTGCATCGGGATATTTTTCTGCAAAGGTAACGATATTTGCGGAGTGGTCAGGCTCCATATGCTGTACGATCAGATAATCAGGCTTGCGTTCGCCCAAAACAGCCAGCATATTATTCAGCCAGGTTTTCCCAAAGCGGGCGTCTACCGTGTCCATAACGGCAATTTTTTTGTCCAGAATGACATAGGAATTATAGGCCATTCCGTTTTCAACCACATACTGACTTTCAAATAAATCAATTTTATGGTCGTTTACGCCAATATAGCGAATATCTTTTGAAATTTCCACGAATGATTCCTCCTATCTGTTTTGTCTTTGCTTTTTGCAATTATAGATAATATAGAAGAGATTTTCATTAAACATTGGATAAATCAAAACAAGATTTATAAAAATTTATCCATTTAAAAGTATAGCAGTTCTTATTTTGAGTGTCAAGAATTCTGCCGATTTGGCAGGGAAACACATTGAAATCCGATGGCAGTATTAGGAGAATAATACTTGACTTTTTTTTTCGGGTTGTGTATCATGGAAACAAAAGTGGAAGACTTTCTTTATGCAATATATAGAAGAATTTTTGTAAAGACTTTCAGAAGCTTATATTATAGTAGAATGTATTATTTTTATGCACACTTGAAGGGGGAACAATGATGGACTACATTGCAATGATTCAGAATAGAAAGTCAGTTCGGGCTTTCCGCACAAAAAAGGTACCTGCTTCTATTCAGAGTGAAATTAAGGCATATTACGAAAACTGCCCTAAGCTTTTGCCTGAAGTAAAAACAGAACTGCTGGTTCTGGATGAATCTGTACAGAAGACTTTGGAAGGTACTGCTGGTTATGAAAAGTTTATGATCGGTGCACCCAACTATCTGGTGCTTTTATCCGAAGAAAACGAAAATGCCGAAATCAATGGTGGCTATATCATGGAAGATCTGATCCTGAAACTGACAGAGCTGGACATGAACACATGCTGGATCACATTTGCTGATGCAGCTGAAGTAAAAGAAGCTCTGAAGCTGGATACAGCTATGAAGGTTGTTGCAATTTGTGCATTCGGCTATGGCGAAAAGACATCTAAACTGCTGCGCCTGAATATCAAGAATATGTCTAACGTAGATATTACAGCAAAACGTGGCTACTATTCTCCTAAAAAAGGAATCTATGATATGGTTTCCCTGCATACATGGGGCAATATCGATGGTCTGGATGAAATGATGGGCTTCTATGAAGATATGCTGTGGCAGTCCTTCTATTGCGCAACACTTTCTCCCAGCTACCTGAACCGTCAGCCTTATGGTTTCGTTCTGGAAAACAATCAGGTTACACTGGTAAGCGAACCCGATTCCTACACAGATAAAGTAAGCGCAGATCTGGGTATCGGTATCGTTATGAGACACTTCGATGCAGCTGCAGGTCAGTGTATGGGTCATGGCGCATGGGCTCTGACACAGGGTGAAACTGCACTGGAACTGCCCGAAGGCCATACAGCTGTTGCAGTATATAAACTGTAATCAGGTGTTGTAAGATAATCATACAAAAGAGAGAAAAGAGGTCGAAAGCTATGGTATATGTATGTCCTTGTGGTTATGAATACGATCCCGCTGTAGGCGATCCTGCCAACGGTATCGCTCCCGGCACAAAATGGGAAGATGTTCCTGCTGATTGGGTTTGCCCCGATTGCGGTCTGGGTAAAGACGCTTTTGATGCGAAATAAGATTTAAAAATAGAAAGGACAGAGCTGTTTCCGTGGCTTTGTCCTTTTTCTTTTGGAAAAACGAAACAAAAAACCTCCCCTGTGAGAGCAGGGGAGGTTTGAGTTTTTTCAGTAATCCACATCGAAGAACTGCTGGCCATCTTTGACGAAAGTCATACTGCTTTTTTTATGCGTTTCTTACTGTTCGATGATGTGTTTTCTTTCCGCAACGCTGCTTTCTGCCACGTCATATTCCCAGTTCCAAGGGTCTTTGCGGCAGATGCCGTCTGCATAGGGAAAGAAGATGGAAAGCAGACCGAAGATGGCCAAAATCCAGCAATACCACATATAAGGCACCACATCCACGGGGGTGATGCTCAGTCCTGCGTTGGTCAGGGTAGCATTGGTCAGGGCGGCGGCGATTAAAAGCTGTGCGCCGTAGGGGATGATGCCCTGGAACACACAGGAGAAGATATCCAGCAGGGAAGCGGTGCGTCTGGGGTCAACCTTATATTCTCTGCTCATATCCTTGGCGATGTTGCCGCTGATGATGATGGCTACGGTGTTGTTGGCTGTGGCGCAGTCGGTGGCAGAGGCCAGTGCGGCAATGCCGATCTGGGCGGAACGCTGCCCTTTCATCATCTTGCCCAGCTTTTCAATGAGCCATACGATACCGCCGTTATGGGCGATCATTTCAGAAAGACCGCCGCAGAACAGAGCCAGGAAGAATACTTCATTCATATTGGTGAAGCCTGTCCAGATATTCTGGGCGAAGGTGAAGATGGTCAGGTCTCCATAGAGCATACCGATGATGCCTGCGCAGAAAATACCAATGACCAGTACCAGAAATACGTTCATGCCTGCCAAAGCCAGAACCAGTACGGCGATATAGGGGATGACCTTTACGATGCTGAAGGAAAGGTCGCCGATTTCGGTGATGGTATCGGGCTGTCCAACCACCAGCAGCACGATGATGGTCAGGATGGCTGCCGGCAGGGCGATCAGGAAGTTGACACGGAATTTATCCCGCATTTCGCAGCCTTGGGTACGGGTAGCGGCGATGGTGGTGTCAGAGATCATGGACAGGTTATCGCCGAAGAGGGCGCCGCCCACACAGGCACCTACCACCAGGGGAAGGCTCAGCCCTACTTTTTCCCCAACGCCCACAGCAATGGGGATGATGGCGCTGACAGTACCCACAGAAGTCCCTGTGGCAGTGCCCATGAAGGCGGAAATGATGAAGATGCCTGCCACCAGGAACTGCACAGGAATGATGCTCAGCCCCAGATTGACTGTGGCGTCTCTGCCGCCCATGGCTGCCGCAACAGAGGCAAAGGCCCCTGCCAGAATATAGATCATCAGCATGGTCAGCACGTTTTCATTGGCTGCGCCTTTGGCAAAGATAGAAAATTTTTCGTTGATGCTTCCTTTCCCCATGAAAAATGCTGTCAGAACAGCCAAGAACATGGCTGTGACGGAGGGGAACTGGTAAAATGCCATATCCTCACCCTTTGCCTGCAAGATCAGGCCTGCGCCAAGGTAGATGGCGATAAAGACGAGAAAAGGTAGCAGGGCAAGGCCGCTGCTTTTGGTTTTGTTGGTTTCCATAACGATTCTCCTTGTTTTCATCAAATTTTTCTGTCGCATTTTGCGCGCTTCGTCCATCATAACACGTTATGGGGGTTTCGTAAATTGCAGCCGCTGGCTTTTTGGAGATACATTCCGATGGCCTGCTCGGTTTCCATCTGACGGCAAAAAGAAGCAAAAAAAATCCCCTGTAAAAACAGGGGATCTTTGCAGTGCTGCATTAGTAATTTTTTGCTACCAGCTGGAAATAAGCCTGGGGATGTTCGCAGACAGGGCACATACCGGGTGCCTGTTTGCCTACATGGATGTGACCGCAGTTGGAGCACTGCCATACCATGTCGCCGTCTCTGGAGAATACCAGACCGCCTTCCACATTTGCCAGCAGCTGACGATAGCGTTCTTCGTGTTCTTTTTCGATCTTGCCTACAGCATCAAACAGATAAGCGATGTGGTCGAAGCCTTCTTCTCTGGCTTCTTTTGCGAAGGTTGCGTACATATCTGTCCATTCGTAGTTTTCGCCGTTTGCTGCATCCAGCAGGTTTTCTGCTGTTGTGCCTACTTCGCCGCCGTGGAGCAGCTTGAACCAGATCTTTGCGTGTTCTTTTTCATTCTGGGCTGTTTCCAGGAACAGAGCGGCGATCTGTTCAAAGCCTTCTTTTTTTGCTTTGCTTGCGTAGTAAGTATATTTATTTCTTGCTTCGGATTCACCAGCAAATGCTGTCATCAGGTTTTTTTCTGTTTTTGTGCCTTTGATTTCGTATGCCTTCATAATAAATCCTCCTTTACGATTCTCTCTGCTATTTCTTTAAATAATAATTATTATCCTTTAGTATTTTTTCTTAATTATATCGGTGGATTTTTATTTTGTCAAGAAGATTTTGGAAATTTATTCTATTTTAATCTTTTTATCAGAAAAGCAGAGCCTTCTGAGAAAAGCTCTGCCGTTCTGTATATCTCGTATTTTCATTTAGCCCAGCAGCTTTACCAGAACTGCTTTCTGGGCATGGAGTCTGTTTTCTGCTTCGTCGAAGATCTCGTCTGCGTGTTCCTCGAATACTTCGTTGGTGATCTCCTGTTCCCGGTAAGCGGGCAGGCAGTGCAGCACCATAGCATCGGGTTTTGCCACAGCCATCAGGGCTTTGTTTACTTGATAGCCGGCGAAGGCTTTTTCTCTTTCCTTCTTTTCTTCTTCCTGACCCATGGAAGTCCAGCAGTCGGTGATGACAACGTCTGCGTCCTTTGCTGCTGTCATAGGGTCATCGGTGATGGAGAAGGCATCGGGGAACTGGGCGGCAAATTCCATGACCATAGGGTCGGGGCGATAGCCTTCGGGGGTGGCGATCTGCACCTTCATGCCGGTTTTCAAGCCGCCGACGATAAGGGAGTTTGCCATGTTGTTGCCATCGCCGATATAGCACATGGTCAGACCTTCCAGTTTGCCTTTGTGTTCCCGGATGGTCAAGAGGTCAGCCATGACCTGACAGGGATGGCACAGGTCTGTCAGACCGTTGATGACGGGGATGGAGCCGTATTCTGCCAGCATTTCCACTTCCTTCTGTTCAAAGGTACGGATCATGATGCCATCCAGCATGCGGCTCATGACACGGGCGGTATCCTGGGTGGGTTCGCCGCGGCCGATCTGGGAGTCTTTTGCACTGATGAACAGGGCGTGACCGCCCAGTTGATACATGCCTGTTTCAAAGGAGATACGGGTGCGGGTAGAGGATTTTTCGAAGATCATACCCAGTGTTTTGCCTTTCAGGAAATGGTGTTCCTTGCCTTCTTTTACATACTGCTTCATGGTCGCTGCCAAGTCCAGCAGTTCATAGATTTCTTCAGTAGTGCAGTCCAATAATTTCAAAAAATGTTTCATATTTTGCCTCTCTTTCTGTGGGGCTTTGCCCCACACCCCACGAGGGGGTCACCCCCTCGACCCGATTTTTCCACAAAACTACGTTTTGTGGAAGAGGGGAATACAGTATTCGTTTTTTATAATTTATTTACATTGAAATCAAACGTAGTTTGATTTCGTATAAAGTTCTTTGCCTAGCTTTCTTTCAAGTGGTAGTCGGGAAGATGCCCGACCCGCCGAAGGCGGCTTTGCGAAGCAAAGTACTGAAAGAGCTAGCGGGTTCGGGCAGCGCCCGAAAGAATCAAATATTTTCTAACGTATTTTTCAAAATAGATAAGCCCTTTTCCAGCTCTGTCTGGGTGATGTTCAAAGGGGGCAGAAGGCGCATTTTATGCTTTGCTGTCAGCACCAGCAGGCCATTTTCCATCAGGGTATTGACGATAGGCTTTACGTCCACATCCAATTCGATGCCCAGCATCATGCCCATGCCTGCAACGCCTGTCACATGGGGCATTTTTTCAATCTCTGCTTTCAAATAATTGCCCTTGGCTGTGACCTCCTGCAGGAAATCAGCATCCATGCGGTTCAAAATCTCTACCGCCCCGGCGCAGACAACGGGGTTGCCGCCGAAGGTGGAGCCATGGTCCCCGGGCACCAGTACGTTTTCTGTTTTTTCGCCGAACAGCACCGCACCGATGGGCAGGCCGCCGCCAAGGCCCTTTGCGGAGGAGACCAAATCGGGCTGGATATCAAACTGCTGATAGCTGTAGAAGGCACCTGTTCTCCCCACGCCTGTCTGCACTTCATCCACGATGAAGAGGATGTCTTTTTCCTGACAAGCCTGATAAACTGCCTGTACATATGCTTTTTCCAGAGGCATCACGCCGCCTTCCCCCTGTACCATTTCCATCATCACAGCGCAAACATCGTCGGTCAGTTTGGAAAGGGTATCTTCCACATCATTGGCCTTTGCAAAGGAGAAGCCATCCACAAAGGGGAAGAAGAAATTATGATAGGCTGCCTGTCCTGTGGCGGAAAGGGCTGCCATGGTTCTGCCGTGGAAGGAATTTTCCAGAGCAACGATGGTGCTTCTGCCTTCGCCGTATTTCTGGAAGGAGTATTTTCTTGCGGCTTTGATGACGCCTTCGTTGGCTTCCGCACCGCTGTTGCCGAAAAATACCTTTTTCATGCCGCTTTTTTCGCAGATCAGCTTGGCGGCCTGGGCGCAGGGCTCTGTATAGTATAGATTGGAGATGTGCTGCAGTTTATGAAGCTGGGCGGTGACAGCCTTTACCCAGCCTGCATCGGCAAAGCCCAGAGAATTTACGCCGATACCGCTGGTGAAGTCGATATAGGATTTGCCTGCGTGGTCATAGCAGACGGTGCCATTGCCGTGATCCAGTGCCACGCCATAACGGCCGTATGTATGGGCAACATAAGCGTCGTCCAGTTTTTTGATATCTTCAAAGCTCATGGGGGATCCCTTCTTTCGTATAAAACTGTTTCATGCAATGGAATTTATAATGTGAACATGGTGCCGATCCCTTCGTCGGAGAACATTTCGATGAGGATGGAATGTTCGATCCTGCCGTCGATCATAACGGCCTTCTTTACGCCGGATTTTACGGCTGTTTCCAGACTTTTGATCTTGGGGATCATGCCGCCGCTGATGATGCCTTCTTCCATCAGCTTGGGGATATCCTCCATGGTGACGCTGGAGATCAGAGAATCGGGGTCGTCCACATCCTGCAGCAGCCCGCGGATATCTGTCAGGGTGATGATATTTTCCGCCTGCAGGGCTGCGGCGATCTCTGCCGCAGCTGTGTCAGCGTTGATGTTGTAAACATTGCCTTCGTCATCGGTGCCCACGGTGGCGATGACGGGGATATAGCCGTGGTGGATGGCGTGGTTGATAGGGGCAACATTGATTTCCGTGATATCACCCACATAGCCATAGTCGCCTTCCAGTTTTTTGGCATGGATCATGCCCCCGTCGATGCCGCACATGCCGATGGCCTTGCCCCCCAGCTGACCGATCAGGGAGACCAGATCTTTATTGGTCTTGCCGGAAAGGACCATCTGCACCACTTTTGCTGTTTCTTCATCTGTATAACGCAGACCGTCCACGAATCTGGAGGGGATATCCAGACGCTTCAGCATACTGCTGATCTCAGGGCCGCCGCCATGGACCAGAACCACGTTGATGCCTACCAGAGAAAGCAGGATGATATCGCTCATGACGGCTTTCTTCAGCATGGGGTGGATCATGGCGTTGCCGCCGTATTTGATGACAACTGTTTTTCCGTTGTATTTTTGGATGTAAGGCAGAGCTGCGGTCAGCACCTTTGCCTTCAAGCTATTCATATTTGTATTCATATCTTCCATAATCCTTCCTCTTTTCTGTGGGACGCTGTCCCACACCCTGCAAGCCCGTTCAGTACTTTGCTTCGCAAAGCCACCTTCGGTGGGTGGGGCATCTTCCCCACTACCTTATAAAAAGGCTTGACCTAAACTTTTATACGAAAAACAAATTTCTTTGAAATTTGTTTTTCAAATGGGGGTCAAGGGGAATCATTCCCCTTGCGGGTTGTAGGGCAGAGCCCTACGAAAATCAGGTACGGTAGTCGCCGTTGATTTTCACGTAGTCATAAGTCAGGTCGCAGCCCCAAGCCGTTGCTGTGGCATCCCCCTGTTTCATAGCGATCTCAATGTGGATTTCTTCCTCTAACAGGATTTCTTTTGCCTTGTCCTCGTCAAAGGCAACGCCTGCGCCGTTTTCGCAGACCAAAATACTGCCCTTGGGAGAGGAGATATCCACCTGAATGGTATCTACTGCAAAATCCCCTTCCGTATAGCCGATGGCGCACAGGATTCTGCCCCAGTTGGCATCGGCGCCGAACATGGCCGCTTTTGTCAGGCTGGAAGTGATGACAGATTTGGCAATGGCCTTTGCCAGAGGGATAGTCGGTGCGCCGGTCACGGTACATTCCACCAGCTTTGTGGCACCTTCGCCGTCTCCGGCGATCTTTTTCGCCATAGAGGTGCAGATTTCCTTGACTACCTTCACGAACAGGTCAAAATCCTCGCCTACTTTGTCGATAACGGGGTTTTCCGCCATGCCGTTTGCCATGATGGAAACCATATCGTTGGTGGAAGTATCCCCGTCTACGCTGACCATATTAAAGGTGTCGTCTACCGCCAGCTTCAGAGCTTTCTGCAGCATGGGGGTGGTGATGGCTGCGTCGGTGGTCAAAAAGCCCAGCATGGTCGCCATATTGGGGTGGATCATGCCGCTGCCCTTTGCCATGGCGCCGATTTTTACGGTTTTGCCGCCAATTTCGATTTCATAGGCTTCTTCTTTGGGCTTGGTGTCTGTTGTCATAATGGCTTCCACAGCGTCCAGATTGCCTGTTTTGGACAGGATGGGGGCCAAAGCTGCGATGCCTTTTTCAATGGGTTCGATGGGCAGCACCTGACCGATGACCCCGGTAGAGGCAACGATGATATCCTCGGGTTTCAATCCCAAAGCCTTTGCCGCCAAGTCGCACATCATTTGGGCTTTTTCCACGCCGTCGGCATTGCAGGTGTTGGCGTTGCCGCTGTTGCAGACCATAGCCTGAGCCATACCGTCGGCGATATTTTTTCTGGTGACGGTGATGGGGGCACCGTATACCTTATTCTGAGTATAGACCGCTGCTGCGTTACAGGGTTTTTCGCTATAAATCATGGCGATGTCTTTTTTATCTGTGTTATTTGTTTTTACGCCGCAGTGCAGGCCGCCGGCGATAAAGCCTTTGGGTGCGGTCACGCCGCTATTTATCTTTTGCATATTGTTTCCTCCTTATATCAAACCAGTTGTTTCATCCAGTCCTAATACGATGTTCATATTCTGTACTGCTGCACCGGAAGCACCCTTGCCCAGATTATCGAAAACACTGATGAGGGTCATCCGTTCGTCATTGCCCTCCAGATACAGCTTCAGTTCGTTGGTATCCCGCAGGGGATTGGATGCCAGAAAATTGGTTTCTTCTGTCCCCACACTAATGAGCTTTGCATCTTTATAATAATCCTTCAGCATTGCCAGCAGTTCCTCTTTTGTCACCTTCTTTTTGAATAAAGAAGCGATCAGGGGGATGCAGGTGGCCATGCCGCTGTAATAATCCCCCACGATGGGGCAGAATACAGGGGGCTGGTCGATACCTGTCACATGCTGCATTTCCGGCAGGTGCTTATGTTTCTGGCTCAGGCCATACTGTCTGGGGCTGTCGAAGAGAACGGGTCTGTCCGCTGCTTCGTAATCGGCGATCATTGCCTTGCCGCCGCCGCTATAGCCCGTCAGGCTATGGGCTGTCAGGGGGTAATCCTTACCGATAATGCCCAGCTCCACCAGAGGATACACCGCCGCGATAAAGCCTGTGGCATGGCAGCCGGGGTTGGCGATACGCTTGGAATGTTTGATTTTTTCCCGATGGGCGGGGGAAAGTTCGGGAAAGCCGTAAGCCCAGTCGGGGTCGACGCGGTGGGCCGTGCTGGCGTCGATGATGCAGGTATTGGGGTTTTCCACTAGCTTCACCGCTTCTTTTGCCGCGTCATCGGGCAGGCAAAGGAACACCACTTCCGCTTCGTTCATCAGTCTCTTTCGTTCGGCTTCGTCTTTTCTCAGGGCTTCGCTGATGAGCAAAATTTCGATATCGTTATGTTTTTCCAGCTTATGGCGGAGCTGCAGGCCCGTTGTGCCTGCCTGCCCGTCGATATACACTTTGTGTTTCATAGGGCCGTCCTTTCTTTTGTATGGTTTTGGGTTTATCTGAAATGCCTGTAGATGCAAGGATCGTTGATTTATACTCAATTATATACCTCTGGGAAGTGAAGTCAATAAAATAATGCATAATTATGCAATTTTAGCGGATTGCAGGAAGAAATGGGTAAAAAAGAGAAAAATGCATGGAAAAATGCACAAGTATGTGCCTATATCGAAAGGGAATTTTTGTGTATGGCGCAGAGAAAATGGATACTTTTGTTCAGAAATTTCCGATAAGAAAAGAAGTTTGTGTATTGTATACAGTGAATATGCGATATTGATGTGAATAGATGCATAAAGCGATGGGAGGGGCGAAGCATTTGTCTGCCGGAGCCCAAGGCTGCCCGAGGCGGCCGCAGCCTTTGCAAAAATCGACAATAAACCCGAAATTTTCAGCTTTTTTGCAGAAATGCTTGACTTTATCAGTTGGGTGTGTTATGAATGAAGAACAGTCTGGCGCAACGTCAGACAACAATATAAGATAGAGGTGCGATGCCGATAAGTACTCCTCCGAAAAGCCCTGGGCGGCAGGGGGATGGAAAGGCGGCGTTGCCGAAGCGGTTTTCTCTGCCCAAGGGGGTCTGCCGCTGGGACATTGCAAAAAATGTAATGTACTGTCACTTATGTGGAGCGCTATCGGAAACTTGCAGCATATTTTTTTTATGCCTATAAGACCGTGCCTTTGCATGGTCTTTTTCTTTGTTTCCGTTCAGAGGATCCCCTCTGGACTCCAGCAATCATTTATTATTCTTTATTTTAAATTCCTGAAAGGAGAAGGGTTATGAAAACCAAAACAAGAAACACATGGCTTGGCATGCTTTTTGTCGTTGTACTAGTTGCAACAGCCATGGCCACAACTGCTTTCGGTGGGGAAGCCGAAGCAGTGGAGTACACCAGTAATATGTATGCGACAGCATGGTCTCTGGTGCCTCCTCTGGTCGCAATCATTCTGGCACTGATTACAAAAGAGGTGTATTCCTCGCTGTTTGTCGGCATTGTGGTCGGCGGGCTGTTTTATTCCAACTTTAACATCAAGGAAGCGTTCCTGACCATCTTTACCGATGCAACAGAGGGTGGTATGGCAGTAAAAATCGCAGGGAACGTCGGCATCCTTGTATTCCTTGTTGTACTGGGTATTTTGGTTGCTCTGATGAATAAGGCAGGCGGCTCTGCAGCGTATGGTCGTTGGGCGACAAATGCCATCAAAACAAGACGTGGCGCATTGCTTTCCACCTTTGGGCTGGGCGTTCTGGTATTCGTAGATGACTATTTCAACTGTCTGACTGTAGGCTCTGTTATGCGCCCTGTTACAGATACCCACAAGATTTCCCGCGCAAAGCTGGCATATATCATTGACGCAACAGCAGCTCCCATCTGTATCATCGCTCCCATTTCCTCTTGGGCAGCGGCAGTTGCAGGTGTTGTAGAGGGTGTAAACGGCATGGAGCTGTTTATCAAAGCAATCCCCTACAATTTCTATGCCCTGCTGAGTATCGTAGCAATGCTGGCACTGACCATCACAAATACAGACTTCGGTCCTATGCTGGAGCATGAAAGAAATGCACAGCTGAATAATGACCTCTATACCACAGATGCAAGACCCTTTGCCGGCGCAGATGCGGAAGCAGAGGTAGTTGGTAAGGGGAAAGTCATCGACCTGGTATTGCCTGTTATCGTGCTGATTGTTTCTTGTGTTATCGGCATGATCTATACTGGCGGCTTCTTTGAAGGCGAAACTTTTGTCAATTCTTTTGCAAACTGCGATTCTCCTACAGGTCTGATGCTTGGCTCTGTTGCAGCACTGATTATTACGTTCGTGCTGTATATTCCTCGCCGTGTGCTGACCTTCCGTCAGTTCATGGACTGCCTGCCGGAAGGCTTCAAGGCGATGGTACCTGCGATCCTGATCCTGACTTTTGCATGGACATTGGGCGGTATTACCGGTCTTTTGGGTGCAGATGTATTCGTTGCCACTCTGCTGGAAGGCAGCACAGGCGTTGTACAGATACTGATTCCCGTAATTGTATTCTGCGTTGCAGTATTCCTGGCATTTTCTACAGGTACTTCCTGGGGGACATTCACAATTTTGTTGCCTATCGTTATTCCTATCATGGAACCTGGCAGTGAAATGCTCATAATTACAGCTGCGGCAACCATGGCCGGTGCGGTTTGCGGTGACCACTGCTCTCCTATTTCCGATACAACCATCATGGCATCCACAGGTGCTCAGTGTGATCACATCAACCATGTATCCACACAGCTGCCCTATGCCCTGACTGTTGCAGTGGTATCTGCTGTGAACTATGTATTGGCAGCACTGATCCAGAACTGGTTCATCAACCTGCCTATCGCGATCATCTCCATGATCGTTGTAATCCTTGTAATTCGTAAGATTTACGGTGCAAAGGAACTGCCTGCAGAAGGTAAATAAATATTGCATCCAAAAAAGCCCCGGGTCTGGGAAAGATCCGGGGCTTTCTTTTTTTATCAGGAATAGATCATCAATCCGTTCAGGCAGAGGAGGACTGCCGCAAAGAATACGTTCATTTTGGTAAAGTAGAGGAGATATCTCCCCTTTTTTGCCTGGGGCACCTGGGCAAAATATTTGTAGGAGATCAGGCTGGCCATGGAAGCGATGAGAGTGCCCAGACCGCCGATATTCACCCCGGCGATCAGCAGGTCGTAACGGTCGGTAAATTCGGAAAGAAGCACTGCCGCCGGCACATTGCTGATGAACTGGCTGCTGCAAAAGGAGACCAGCACTTCTCTGCCCAAAAGCAGGCTTTGCAGGGCCTCCCGTATCATGGGGATGCGCCCCAGATTGCCAATGAGGACGAAGAAGAACACGAAGGTCAGCAGCAGGCAGTAGTCCAGTTTTTTCAAAACACCATGCTGGAACAGCAGGAACCAGAGCAAAATGACTGCCAATACCCAGAAATAGGGCATCAGGCGGAATACCGCCAGCAGGCACAGCCCAAAGAGAAAGGCAAGAGCGCCGAGAAATGTTTTTTCCCGTGTGTCATAGGCTATATGCCCTCTGGTTTCCGGCGGGGCAAGGGGTGTCTGTTTCTGGTTCAGGCAGAAGAGCATCAGCAGTACAAAGGAAAACAGCGTCAGATGCAGGGTGGTGCCGAAAAACTGTCCCAGGCTCATGCCGGAAATGGTATAAAGATACAGATTTTGGGGGTTGCCCACGGGGGTCAGCATACTGCCCAGATTGGCGGCGATGGTCTGCATGACGATAATGGGAATCATACGGTCTGTCAGGTTTGCCCGCTGGAGGAGCATGATGGTGAAGGGCACAAAGGTGATAAGGGCCACATCATTGGTCACCAGCATGGCAGAGAAGAAGCAGAGCATGACAAGGGTCGTTGTCAGCTGCCGCAGGTTTTTCGCCTTGGAGAGCAGCTCCGACGCAAAACGGTCGAACACGCCCATTTGCTGCAGCCCGCCCATGACTGCCATTAGGCAGAACAGCAGCGTCAGCACCCGTATATCGCAATAGCCTTTATATGCCCCATCCGGCGGGATGATGCAGGCGGAGATCACCGCCAACACCCCGGAAATGCAGAGGATGGTTTCTTTTTTAAAAAATGTGATGATTTTTTCTTTCATTTTCGATTCATTTCTTTCCAGATTCCTTTTCTTTCGACTTCAACGCTGTCCATTATAAAGCGGAAGGGGCATACTTTCAAGGGTTCTTTTTCTTGCGGAAAGGGTAATATCGGGGTAAAATAATGATAAATTTCAGCGGAGAACCTCAAAACCTACGGTTTTTCGGTACATTTGCTACGCAAATGCCTGCTGAAGTACGCCCTGATACAGGAAAGCCTGTGCAGTGCGTCTGTTCAGCGGCTTTTTCTCCGCTTTTATGGTATAATAAATAAAATAAGAAAGGAGGTTTCTCCATGAATCTGAATGACATCATTGCCATGAATTTAAAACGCCTGCGGGCGGAACGGGGACTGAGCCTGGGCAAGCTGGCAGAGCTTTCCGGCGTCAGCAAGGTGATGCTGAGCCAGATCGAAAAGGGCGAATCCAGCCCCACCATCAATACCCTCTGGAAGATTGCCGCCGGTCTGCAGGTTTCCTATACGAAGCTCATCGATGAGCAGATCGAAGCACCCCTCATCATCCGCAAGGGGGAAAGCGCTTTGGTGGACCACGATGGTTATCGGGTCTATCACTACAGCACCGCCAACCCTGCCAGAGATTTTGAATTTTTCAACAGTGAATTGGACCCCGGCGGAGAATTTACTTCCGAAGGCCATGGGGTCAATACCCACGAATATGTATTGGTGACAAAAGGCGAGATGATTTTGCTTTACGGCGGGGAAGAATATATCCTGCAGGAAGGGGATTTTATCCACTTCGACTGCACCCAGCCCCATACCTACCGCAACCGTGGGGAGGGTATGACGGAATTTACCAATATCGTTTACTATATCGGATAAGGAGGACAAGAGATGTTCTATATCGGCTGTCATCTGTCTGCATCAAAGGGCTACCTTGCCATGGGGAAGGAAGCGGTAAAGCTGGGGGCAAATGTGTTCCAGTTTTTCACCAGAAACCCCCGCGGCGGTTCTGTGAAAGCCCTGGATCTGGAGGATATCGAAAAATACAATGCCTTCCATGAAGAACACCACTTTGGCACCCTGCTGGCCCATGCGCCCTATACCATGAACCCCTGTGCGGCCAAGGAGGATCTGCGTGCATTTGCCAGAAATACCATGAAAGAGGACTTGGCGAGACTGGAGCTTTTGCCTGATGTGATGTTCAATTTCCACCCGGGCAGCCATGTGAAGCAGGGGGCGGAAATAGCCATTCCCCTCATTGCCGATGCCCTGAACGATATCCTTTCCGCCGGGGGAAAGACTCCCATCCTGCTGGAGACTATGGCAGGCAAGGGCAGTGAAGTGGGCAGAAGCTTTGAAGAACTGCGGGAAATCATCGACAGAACGGAACAGAAGGAACGGATGGGCGTTTGCCTGGATACCTGCCATGTGTATGATGGGGGCTATGATATCGTCAATGATCTGGATGGTGTACTGCAGGAATTTGATGAGATCATCGGCCTGGAACGGCTCCGTGCCATCCATCTGAACGACAGCAAAAACCCCATGGGCAGCCATAAGGACAGGCATGAAAAAATCGGCGAGGGCACACTGGGTCTGGAGGGGGTCACCAACATCATCAACCACCCCAAGCTGCTGCATCTGCCCTTCTATCTGGAAACGCCCAACGAAGCGGAAGGCTATGCCAGAGAGATCGCCTTGCTGAGAGAACTGAGAAAGAGTGAATAAATATGGAAAAGATATTCTTCTATGAAAATACCCCTGTGGGGAAGCTTTGCATCGGGGAAAGGGAGGGTGCCATCACCCGTGTCACATGGCAGCAGCTGCCGAAGGAATGGGTTTTGGAGGAAACGGAACTGATTCGAAAATGCAAACAGGAATTGGATGAATTTTTCGAAGGGAAAAGAAAGACCTTCGACCTGCCCCTTGCCCCGGCGGGGACGGCTTTCCAGAAAAAGGTCTGGGATGCTTTGCGGGAAATTCCCTATGGTGAGACAAGGACCTATAAAGATATTGCCATTGCTGTGGACAGCCCCAAGGGCTTTCGGGCGGTGGGGATGGCAAACAATAAAAACCCCATTGCCATCATCGTGCCCTGTCATCGGGTCATCGGTTCCAATGGCAAGCTGGTGGGCTATGCCGCAGGGATGGAGACGAAAACATTTCTGCTGGCGTTGGAACAGCAGGAACGTCCTTTTCAAGTGGAGAAAAAATTGGTATAGTGATATTATGGAAACTATGATGGTTTTTCAATAAAGGGGGTAAAAACTATGGCAACACCTCATATCAATGCAAAAGACAATGATTTCGCAAAAACTGTCCTGATGCCCGGCGATCCTCTCCGTGCAAAATTCATCGCAGAAACCTTTCTGGAGGATGCCGTGCAGGTAAACAGCGTTCGTGGCATTTTGGGCTATACAGGCACATACAAAGGCACAAGGGTTTCTGTTATGGCCAGCGGCATGGGCTGCCCTTCCATCGGCATCTACAGCTATGAGCTGTTTTCCTTCTACGGCGTGGAAAACATCATCCGTGTGGGCTCTGCGGGGGCCATCAGTGAAAAATTGAAGCTGCGGGATATCGTTGCAGGCATGGGCTCCAACACCAATTCCAATTTTGCGGCTCAGTACAAAATGCCCGGCACATTGGCACCCACCGCAGATTATACCCTGCTTTCCACAGCGGTAGAGGCTGCAAAAGAACGGGGCATCGATATGAAAGTGGGCAATCTGCTCTGCTCTGATACCTTCTATGACGATGGCAGTATGGAAGAGACCCTGAAATGGGGAAAAATGGGCACACTGGCTGTGGAAATGGAATCCACTGCCCTTTACCTGACAGCGGCAAAGCTGAATAAGCGAGCCCTGTGTCTGGTGACCATTTCCGACCATTTGGTGACAGGGGAAGCCACAACGGCAGAAGAACGCCAGAACACCTTTACCCAGATGATGGAGATCGCCCTGGATACAGCAGTCAAGATGGAAAAGAAATAAGGATATGAAAAAGGGACACGAAATGATTTCGCATCCCTTTTTTATTTAGTGGTAAAATTGATTCCAGAAAAATTCGGAGAGGTAGCCCTGCCACAGCAAAGCTGCCACCCAGACCAGAGCAACGATCCCCCAAGGGGAACAGCCCTTTTCGCCGCAGCTGCGCCCCCACTTTTTCCAGATGCACCAGCCCAGAACTACCCCAAGGGTATTCATGAACAGATCGTTCAGGTCGGTGATGCGGAAGCAGAAAAGCTGGCTGACTTCGATCAGCAGGGAAAGGAGAAAGCCGAAGCCTGCCGTTTCCTTTAGGCTGCCGAAGCGTTCCCAGAGGAGGGGAAGAAAAATCCCTAAGGGCACAAACATCAGGATATTCAGCAGAAACTGCAGGGTATCCGAGAAAAAATGATGGAAGGGGATCAGGGTGATGGTGGCATCAAACTGCAGACCCCAGCGCAGGGTGGGCAGCCCCACCACCGCTGCCACACAGCAGAGATAAACGGTGAAAACCAATACGCCAAAGCGGAATTTATGAGAATGCCCCCTGTGGGCAGGCATTAGATACCAAACCGCCAGCAAAGGGAGCGTTACCAGCACATAACTGCAGATTTCCAGAAAAGTGGATAATATGAAAAACATAGGCAGACCTCCTTCTTCCCTTAGTGTAACCTTTCTTGTTTAAGATTTCGGTGAGGAAAGTCTTACAGTTCTCTTAAGAATCCATGTACAAGTGTTTTTATTATGAAGTATATAAGATATTTTTATAGGACAGAATGGCGTTATTATTGACAAATCGGCTGTTTTCTTGGTAAAATGATTGCGTCGGTGATCGAAAGAAATTTCATCACTCCATGACTCAGAATTTTGCCATCGATCCCACACATGCGGGATTTTTTTATGCAAAAAGCGGAGAAAGCAATTTTTGTCCCAACGGAGACTGCTGTGCTTGCAAAGAGCAGCCGCAGTTGGGAGGAAAATGATTTGCGGAGCAAATATATGAGTAAGGCGAAGCCTTACGAATGCTTTCAGGAAAGCCATTTTAATTATTCCGGAGGCCGCTTTGCGAATGTTTTTTCGGAAAAATCTGAGTCAAGTCACTCGATCGAAGCAGGCCAAAAGCCTGTGAGAAATAAATCGAATTTTTCAGGAGGTTTTACACTATGGCAGGAACAATTTCCAGAGGTATCAAAGCACCCATCATCCGTGAAGGCGATGATATCGTCAAAATCGTAGCGGATTCTGTATTGGCAGCAGCGGAAGCAGATGGTTTCAAACTGCAGGAAAGAGACGTTATCTGCGTAACAGAAGCAGTTGTTGCCCGTGCAGACGGCAACTATGCATCCACAGATGATATCGCAGCAGACGTAAAAGCAAAACTGGGCGGTGAAACTGTTGGTGTTGTTTTCCCCATCCTCAGCAGAAACCGTTTTGCGATCTGCCTGAGAGGGATCGCAAAAGGCGCAAAGAAGGTCGTTCTGATGCTGAGCTATCCTTCCGATGAAGTTGGCAACCACCTGTTTGATATGGACGTACTGGATGACAGCGGCGTGAACCCTTACACAGACGTACTGTCTCTGGATGAATACCGCAAAGTATTCGGCTACATCAAGCACCCCTTCACAGGCGTGGACTATGTAGATTACTACAAAAACCTGATCGAAGAAGAAGGCGCAGAAGCAGAGATCGTATTCGCAAACCACCCCGAAGCGATCGTAAAATTCACAAAGAACGTTCTGTGCTGTGATATCCACAACAGAGAACGCTCCAAACGTCGTATCCTGGCAAAGGGCGGCGAAAAGGTTCTGACACTGGCAGAAATCCTGAACGCACCCGTAAACGGCAGCGGCTACAACGCAGAATATGGCCTGCTGGGCTCCAATAAGGCAACAGAAACAACTGTAAAGCTGTTCCCCAAGAACGCTCAGGAAGTTGCTGAAAATATCCAGAAAGAAATCATCGCTCGTACAGGCGTGAAAGTAGAAGCTATGATCTACGGCGACGGCGCATTCAAAGATCCCGTTGGTAAGATTTGGGAACTGGCTGACCCTGTTGTTGGTGCCGGCTACACAGATGGCCTGATCGGTCTGCCCAACGAACTGAAGCTGAAATATCTGGCAGATAACGACTTTGCTGACCTGAGCGGCGAAGCTCTGGCTGATGCCATCAAAGATGCCATCAAAGCAAAAGAAGCTGACCTGAAGGGCAATATGGCTTCCGAAGGTACAACACCTCGTCGCCTGACAGACCTGATCGGTTCCCTGTGCGACCTGACCAGCGGCAGCGGCGATAAGGGTACACCTATCGTTCTGGTACAGAACTACTTTAACAACTACGCAATGTGATAATCAAAGAGCTGTGCAAGCCCGAAGGATTTATAGAGTGAATGCTCTCAAAAAGTAAACTCTACAGCAGTTTACGAATGGCGGCACAGCGTAAATCAAAAATGGAAAAATAAAAAGGAGTATCGAAAGATACTCCTTTTTTAGGCTATGTAAAAGGGAAGGCTGGGAACCTTTCTTTTCTTATGAAAAGGTTCCCAGACCCTCCCAAAACCCGCCTGCGGGCAAAAAGACCTTGAGGGCTCTGCCCTCAATGCACCCGCAAGGGGCTCGCCCCTTGACCCGTTTTGCCTGCGGCGCAATCTTAGAAGGAGAAGATAAAATGGTATTACCGATTGCGACATTAAAAAAAGGCGAAGGCCGCATGTTAAAAGCCGGCGGTCTTTGGGTATTTGACAATGAGATCGCCTCTGTCACCGAGGATGCGGTAAACGGCGAGCTGATCCGTGTGGAGGACTTTGACGGCTATCCCATGGGCACAGGCTTTTACAACAATAATTCCAAAATCACCATTCGTATGATGAGCCGACAGAAGGATACGGTCATTGACGAGGATTTCCTGCGGGCGAGAGTAGAAGCGGCATGGAACTACCGCAAGCGTACGGTGGATACTTCCTCCTGCCGTGTGATCTTCGGGGAAGCGGATTTCCTGCCGGGCTTGGTGGTGGATAAATTTTCTGATGTGCTGGTGGTGCAGTCCTTGGCTATGGGCATCGACCGCATGAAGGAAACCATCATCCGTCTGTTGGTGGAAACATTGGAAAAGGACGGCATTTCCATCCGTGGTGTCTATGAAAGAAGCGATGCCAAGGTGCGGAAACAGGAAGGCATGCTGCCCGTAAAGGGATTTTTGAGCGAGCCCTTCGACACTAAAGTGCAGATCGTGGAAAATGGCGTAAAATACATCGTAGACGTAGAGGAAGGGCAGAAAACAGGCTTCTTCCTGGATCAGAAATATAACCGCCTGTCCATCCATAAGATCTGTCAGGGGATGGATGTTTTGGACTGCTTCACCCATACAGGTTCCTTTGCCTTGAACGCAGGCATTGCCGGGGCGAAAAGCGTACTTGGCATTGATGCCAGCCAGCTGGCGGTGGATCAGGCTACAGAAAATGCCAAACTGAACGGTTTGCAGGATGTGGTAAAATTCCAGTGCGAGGATGTTTTTGAGCTGCTGCCCCGTTTGGAAGCAGAGGGCAGAAAATTTGACGTCATCATCCTTGACCCTCCTGCCTTCACAAAATCCAGAAATTCCGTGAAGAATGCCGTAAAGGGCTACAGAGAGATCAACCTGCGGGCCATGAAGCTGCTGAAGGACGGCGGGTTTCTGGCGACCTGCTCCTGTTCTCATTTTATGACATACGAGCTGTTCACCCAGACCATTGGGCAGGCGGCGAAGAATGTGCATAAGCGGCTCAGACAGGTGGAATATCGCCATCAGGCACCGGATCACCCCATTCTTTGGGCGGCGGATGAGTCCTATTATCTGAAATTCTATATTTTCCAGGTTTGCAACCAGCCTTGAAATTGTGGGGTTCCACCCCACGCCCCGCTGGGGTATTGTTCAAGCATCTTTCCTTCGGAAAGACGGCTTCGCCGCCGCCTTATTCTTGGCGGTGCTCATAACCCCAGACCCCCATTTGCAAAAGCCTTCGCTTTTGCGACAAAATAAAAAGACCGAGAAATCGGTCTTTTTTTGTGATATCTTTGCAAAAACGAAGCTTTTGCCTGTTGGGTCAAGGGGCTGAGTCCCCAAGGTCTTATATTCTTACAACGTTTTTTTCAACTGGGGCACATAATTTGCCAGCAGGCGGATCAAGATGACTTCAACGATGCCCATGCCCACAGCCTGCATCACACGGGCAGGCAGCAGGCCGATGAAGGGTGCGCCGTAAAGAATAGAAATCCACAGGGTATTCAGCAGGATAGAGCCGATGCATTCAGACAGCAGCACTGCCATGAAAATGCCCTTGATATCCTGCTTTTTGTGCAGGAAAATGCCATAGCAGACACCCACCAGAAAGCCGGTGAAGGTGAAGCCGGGGAAATAGGCCCCGATGGGAAACAGCGTCGCCCCGATGAAATCTGCCGCTGCCCCAACGATACCGGCGGGGATGGGCCCCAGCAGCATCGCCGTCAGAACGACGGGAACAAAGGCAAAGCCGATCTTCAGATTCCACAGGGAGATGGAAAGAAAACGGGACAGGACAACGTTGGCTGCTACCATCATTGCCATCAGGACAAGCTTGTGGGTGGTGCTGATTTGTTTTTCAGACATGAAAAAACCTCCTTTTTTCAATGGAAACAGGAGGGTATTTTTGTAAAACAAAAACCCCTCTATTATCAATGACAACGCAAATACACCTGTATCAAACAGGTTTGGCTGTAAGGATAACAAAGAGGTAAGTTCTTCTTCATTATGAAACAGCGGGATGCGGGTTCTGCATCGCAAAATGATACCATCATTTTTTCGTCCCGGTGACAACTCCCCGTTCACCGGACACTTGACGCGCAAAGCCCTACTCTGTGTATTTGCCATAGGAACGAAGTTCCTGTAAACATTCTAGCACTGTTTTGTAGACTCGTAAAGTAAAATCTTATTTCTGGGGAATAAAGGTACGCAGGAACTGATATTTGGAATCAAAAGAGCCTGCCAGCAAAATCTTATCTGCCCCTACGCCGTATTCCTTCGTCAGCTTGCCGAAAAGGCGGTCGCTTTCCATAAAGCCCCCTTCCAGGAAGCAGAAGCATGCTGCAAAAGCACCTTCTTCGCCAATCTTATGGAAATCCTTTTCCTCGAAGGAACGGATGGTATATTCGGGGCCGGGGTTCAGTTTATTCACCAGCTCTGCCAGGTCGAAATCCAGATGGAGGAAGCCCTGAGAGCAGTAATACATGGCGCGGATGAAATCCACCAGGTCATCCTCTGTGGCGAAGTGCAGGGAATAATCCGCAGGGCGTTCCGCATCGCCGATATAGCAGGAGAACCAGGGGGCCTGGGGTGCTAAAAAGGAAGGCAGATAGAGCTTTTTCGTCAGCACCTCCGCCGTATTGACTGCAAAGACCAGGGTATTTGTTGTGGATGTTTTGATGAGGGGCAGTTTGTGTTTTTTCAGTGCTGCCACCAGTGTATCAGATGCGCCGAACAGGCGGATGCCGTCAGCATGGAAACCGAGCATAGCGTTCTCTCCTTTATCAAAAAATTAGAAATCTTTCATAACTGTACCACAATGGGTGCATCCTTTCAAGGGAAAGCCTTTCTTTTCCCAAGAAATCAGGTAGGAATAGGCAAAAAGATTGACAGTTTATAGCAATCGTTGTTATAATTTAAGGTAGCGTTTTGGGTCTATTGTTCCAAATGCTTTTGAGAGAGAAATAATTTCGAAACGAAATGTTTCATAAATAGGAGGAATCATAATATGCTGGAACTGAAGAATATTTGCTTTTCCGCAGATGGAAAAGAGATTCTCAAGAATATCAACCTGACGATCGATGATGCCAAATTCATCGTCATCACAGGCCCCAACGGCAGCGGCAAATCCACCCTGGCGAAGATCATCGCCGGTATCATCACCCCCGACAGCGGTCAGATCCTGCTGGATGGACAGGACATCACAGAACTGGGCATCACAGAGCGTGCGAGAGCAGGCATCAGCTTTGCTTTCCAGCAGCCCGTGCGCTTCAAAGGCGTCACGGTAAAAGACCTGATCACCCTTGCCAGCGGTCAGGAACTGAGCACAGCAGATGCTTGTCAGTACTTGGCAGAGGTTGGCATGTGCGCCAAGGATTATATCGACCGTGAGGTAAACAGCAGCCTTTCCGGCGGGGAACTGAAACGTATCGAGATCGCTACGGTTATGGCAAGAAAAACAAAACTGACTCTCTTCGATGAACCCGAAGCAGGCATCGACCTGTGGAGCTTCCAGAACCTGATCAACGTGTTCGAAAAGATGCACGAAGAAATTCAGGGTTCCATCATGATCATTTCCCACCAGGAAAGAATCCTGGATATCGCTGACCAGGTGGTGCTGCTGAGTGCCGGCGAAGTGAAACAGATCGGTACAAAAGAAGAAGTCCTGCCCGGTCTCTTTGGCATGGAAACAGGCTGCAGATATTTTATGGGAGGTAACAAATAATGTTGAACGATATCGTAAAAAACCTTCTTCAGGAAGTTTCCGGCATGATGAATATTCCCACAACAGGGGCATTCAACATCCGTAATAATGGGAAAAGCGAAGGCAGACATTCTACAGAAAATATCGACATCGTACCCAAGGCAGACGGTACAGGTCTGGATATCTATGTGAAGCCTTTTACAAAAAATGAAGACGTACACATTCCCGCCCTCATTACTCAGGACGGCGTAAAAGAAGTAGTATATAACGATTTCCACATCGGCGAAGGTGCGGAAATCACCATTATCGCCGGCTGCGGCATCCATAACTGCGGCTGCGACGATTCCGTTCACGAAGGCATCCACCGCTTCTTCGTGGGCAAAAACGCAAAGATCGTTTATCTGGAAAAACACATCGGGGAAGGCGATGGCAACGGCAAACGTATCATCAACCCCCAGACCCATATCGAAGCGGAAGAAAACGCTTATGTGGAAATGGATACTGTACAGCTGAAGGGTGTAGACTCCACAAAACGTATCTCCAGCGCAGTGCTGAAGGATGGCGCAACCATTGTCATCAAAGAAAAGATCATGACCCATGGCGAACAGTATGCGGAAACATCCTTCGATGTAGACCTGAACGGCACAGGCTCCAGCGCGAAGCTGATCTCCCGTTCCGTTGCCAGAGATAATTCCAGACAGTTGTTCCGTTCCAAGATCAACGGCAATGCAGACTGCTATGGCCATTCCGAATGTGATGCTATCATCATGGACAACGGTGTGGTAGCGGCAGAACCCGAGATCACAGCAAACCATGTGGATGCATCCCTGATCCACGAAGCGGCTATCGGCAAGATCGCCGGCGACCAGCTGACAAAGCTGATGACACTGGGTCTGACAGAAAAAGAAGCGGAAGCGCAGATCATCAACGGCTTCCTGAAATAAGCCAAAGGAGATGGGTGGATGAGCAGTACAGTGAAAACAGAGGTCATCAGCTGGGTCAAGACCATCCTTTTGGCGGCGATCCTGGCTGGGGCAGTCAATTCCTTCCTCATCGTCAATGCGGAGGTGCCCACAGGCTCCATGGAAAATACCATCATGGCGGGGGATCGTATCCTTGCGCTGAGAACCTCCTATTGGTTCGATGAACCCCAACGGGGGGATATCACCGTCTTCCATTTTCCCGATGACCCTACCGGCAAGACCCTTTATGTGAAGCGTATCATCGGCGAACCGGGGGATACGGTCTGGGTAAAGGACGGCGAGGTTTTCGTCAACGGCGAGGCATTGGAGGAGGATTACATCGCAGAGACCACCCAAGGGGATTTTGGCCCTTATATCGTGCCGGAGGGCTGTTATTTCATGATGGGCGATAACCGCAATCATTCGCTGGATTCCCGTTTCTGGGAAAATAAATTCGTAGAAGAAGATGAAATTCTGGGAAAAGTTGTATTACGGTACTATAAAGGCTTTAAGTGGATTTCCTGACAGGAGGGGTTCGACATGGGATTGAAAGCAAAAGATAAAGTGATCGCGATACTTTTGATCGTACTGGCGATCGTGGTGTTCGTCGGCGGACGCTACCATGATAACAACACAGGCTTCACCACAGAAAAATGGGTGGCTTATCAGGGCAACAGCCGTCAGCTGATCCTGCAGGATCTGAGAGACCGTACCCAATTTGTGGGCATGACCACAGAAGCGGTGAAGGAGCTTTTGGGCGAGCCTGAGGAGGAAACCGAAACCTTCCTGAACTATTATGTTGGTATCCCTCAGGGGCTTTTTGGTACAAAGGCCGATGGGGAAAAAGAATATTTTGTGCTTTCTCTGGAAGATGGAAAAGTGACAAAAACAGAAGTATGTACAGCGGGGGTACTGCCCAAGGAAAGCATCTATCGGATCATTGGCGATGCAACGGAAGATGCGGTGCTTTATCCCGAGGGTGCAAAGGAATAAAAGGAGGAACGAGATATGAAATGTCCTTTTTGCGGCAATGAAATGTCCGAAGGCACACTGACCTCCGGCAGATATATCCAGTGGAAGGAGATCAACCCCGAAACAGGCAAAAAGCAGGAATACCTGCTGGCGAAAAGCTATATGGGCAACGCTAAAATGGAAGGCTGCCTGTGCCGACATTGCAGAAAGCTGGTTTTGGATATCCCTGAATGATAAGACTGCGTGCAATTTTTTAGAAAGAAGAGAAACAGACTGATGCGAAAAATGGCAGACAGTCTGTTTTTTTGTGCAAAAAATTCTGAAAAAAGGAAATGACTGCAAAATGCTGAAATTTCCAAAAGGTTTCCTCCCGGAAACTGTCCAAAAGTATCCTTGTGGTAACCATGGCACAAAAAAGTGCGTACTTTTTCTTTTGGAACGAAGGGAGTATGATAAGCACAAAAGAGAAAGGAAGTGTTTTATATGAAGGAAGTAGTAAAATTTTTGCAGGAAAACCCCGTACAGTATTTGGCAACTGTCGGCAGAGACGGAAAGGCAAAATGTCGCCCCTTTATGTTTTCCATGGAAAAGGATGGAAAACTGTGGTTCTGCACCAACAATCAGAAGGAGGTCTACAAGGATATGCAGGAAAACCCTTATGTGGAAATTTCTGTTTCCAGCCCCAATTTTGCATGGATTCGCCTGCATGGCAAGGCGGTATTTGAAAACAATATGGAAGTAAAGGAAGGCTGTATGGCAAACCCCATCGTGAAGGGGCAATACCAGACGGCGGATAACCCTATTTTTGAAGTTTTTTATTTGGCAGATGCCGAAGCGGTGATTGCAGACTTTTCCGGAGAACCGCCTAAAACCTATTCCTGCTGAAAAAAACAGCCGTGTATAAGCACGGCTGTTTTTTATATCAAATATGAGTTTCTTTATAAGCCATTCCCCATGTGGACATGGCGATGAGAATGGGCTCTAGGCTTTCCCCTGTTTCCGTCAGGCTGTATTCCACCCGCGGTGGCACCTCCGGATAGACTTTTCGGGTGAGAAGTCCGTCGTTTTCCATAGCCCGCAGATTGCTGGTCAGCACCTTCTGGGTGATGCCTGTGACGGAGCGCATCAGTTCATTGAAGCGTTTTGTGCCTTCCATCAGATCTCGCAGGATAAGGACTTTCCATTTGTTTCCGATGAGCTGTAATGTAGTTTCCACCGGGCAGGCGGGCAACGGTTTAGACATAGAGACACCTCTTTTCTAGTCAATAGTATCTTTTTGGTTGTATAGATAATACTATACTATTGGTGAAAATGCAAGAGAAAGTCTCTTTGCCATCAGTTAAGGCTTTTTCTGATTTCAGCCAGATCTGCCTGAAATGCTGCCGCCAGCACTGTGGCATCCAGACTATAGGCCACAGAATCGTAGCCCTGCTGGAAACGTTCTGCAACAGCGGCGGGATTGCCGGCAAAGATCATGCAGAATTTTCCCGCATCCCTGCAGGCTTTCTGCACCCGTTCCAGGGCGGCAACGAAGTCGGGCTGGGTGAACTGACCGGGGATGCCCATGGAGATGGACAGGTCGAAGGGGCCGATGAAGATGCCGTCCACACCATCCATAGCCACGATATCTTCGATATGTTCCAATGCGCCGACGGTTTCACACTGGGGGATGACCAGGGTCTGTTCATTCCAGTAGGCCATCTGGTCGGGAACGGACTGCTGTGCCATTTCGTCGAAGCCCCAGCCATCCTTGCGGGAAGGGCAGAAGCCCCGCTTGCCCACAGGGAAATATTTTGCATATTCCACGATCTGCTGTACCTGTTCCACCGTATGTACATCGGGCACGATGAGCCCCTGCACGCCTACGTCTAATAGCTTCAAAACAGCAGGACGGCTCACTTCGCGGACGCGGGCCAAGGCCGTCAGCCCAACATTTTCCGCCGCACGGGTAAAATCACGGCTGCTTTCCGCTTCAAAGGGGCCGTGTTCGTTATCCAGAATGATGAAATCCAAACCGGTTCTGCCAAGGGCTTCAATGACACTGGGACTGCCCAATTCGAAGAAGGTGCCGATGGGTTTTGCACCCTTTGCCAG
Source organism: [Eubacterium] saphenum (assembly GCA_004557645.1). Lineage (GTDB taxonomy): Bacteria > Bacillota > Clostridia > Lachnospirales > Anaerotignaceae > Anaerotignum_A. The sequence goes on from SFGI01000006.1 coordinate 37,814, forward strand.
TTTTTCTTTCAATGTATTTTTCATGTGATTGTCTCCTTCTTATTGTTTTTTGTTTTCAGTATAGCATCCTTTTGCCAGAAATGCCAATCTAGTTGTAAAATGCAGGCTGGTTTGGTATAATAACAGCAGAAATCAATTTTTTTTCAATAGAAGGAGGAATTTCCCATGAAAGCAACAAAAGACATGACAATCGGCGAACTGCTGATGATGGACAGAGGCGCAGGCATGATCCTGATGCAGAATGGTATGCACTGTGTAGGCTGCCCTTCCGCTGCAGGCGAAACACTGGAAGAAGCATCCATGGTTCACGGTATGGACTGCGATAAGCTGGTGAAGGAACTGAACGCTTATCTGGAAAACAAATAAAGCGCTGAGCGCTTAACTCGAAATTGGAATTTCGAGTTGGAGGACAGAAGAATAAACAGAGCTGTGCCTAAAGGCGACAGCCTGTTTTCCTCAGCGGAAATGAATTCCGCTTGCGGATTCCAGTCGGGAAACCCTTTGTTTCCCGAACCCTTCCGCAACACGAATTTTTAACGACTTTGAGAACGGCACAGAGTGCCGTTTTCTTTATAAGGGGGAGAAAATATGAAGGTACTTCTCATCAACGGCAGCCCCAACGGTCATGGCTGCACATACACTGCCCTGAAGGAGATCGAAAAGACCCTGCGGGCAGAAGGCATCGAAACAGAAATGTTCTATCTGGGCAATAAGCCCATCGGCGGCTGCCTGGGCTGCGGCTACTGCAAGAAAAACGGCAAATGCGTGCAGGAGGATGTGGTGAATAAGATCCTGCCCAAGGCTTTGGCGGCAGATGGCATCATCCTTGGGGCGCCTGTGCATTATGCTTCCGCAGCGGGTCAGGCATCTTCCGCTTTCGACCGACTGTTTGTGATGTCCAACGGCGGTTTTGCCAATAAGCTGGGGGCCGCAGTGGTTTCCTGCCGCAGAGGCGGTGCGTCCGCAACCTTCGATCAGCTGAATAAATATTTCACCATCAGCAATATGCCCATCGTTTCCGGCAACTACTGGAATCAGGTCCATGGCAATACGCCGGAAGAAGTGAAGCAGGATCTGGAAGGGATGCAGAATATGCGTGCCATCGGCAGAAATATGGCATGGCTTCTGAAATGTATCGAAGCCGGTAAGAATGCCGGTGTGGCTCTGCCGGAGCAGGAAGAAAAAATCAAAACAAATTTCATTCGGTGAGAAAAAGTTGTCGAATGGAGGGATAATAGTGGGATTGCCGTTTTGGTAGGCCCGCAAAGCGGCTTAGGAGGCTTTGCCTCCCATGGGTTTGGTCACTTCCTTTGAAAAGGTATGTGGCGGGCTTTGCCCGCTGCTACGGCGGCTATGCCGCAAACGGGTGACGCTTATGGTTACATACGAAGGGTTGTTTACCTTTTGTTTGGTAATAATAGGTGTGATTTCCTTGTTGCAAGACAAGCGAAAATAAAAAAGCGACCGCCTAACCTGCGAAGTTAGACGGTCCATCCATGTAATTTGGACTGACCGCTTTGCGAGAAACGGCAATCCTTCTTAACTTGATTATAACACCTGCCGCTGACAGTGTCAACGGCGGGTGTTTTTTACATATTCAGTTCTTCCCACTCTTCATACAGACCTTCCAGCTTTTCTTCCAGTTTGGTCTTTTCCGCAAAGATTTCGTTGGCTTTGCTGTAATCGGTGCCGCAGGCTACCATGTCCTCGTCGGCTTTGGCGATGGCAGCTTCCGTTTCCTCGATCTCCTTTTCCAGCTTGGCGATCTTGTTGGCCAGCTTTCGTTCCGCCGCCTGCTGTTCCTTCTGCTTCAGCCAGTCGTTTTTCGTATCGCTGATAGGCTGGGCAGGTGCGGCTGCGGCTTTCTGGGGATTCTGCAGGGCTTTTTCCGCGTCGTTGCGGGCCCGTTCTGCCTTCTTTTCCAGATAATAATCATAATTGCCGTTGTAGAGGATGACACCATCAGGGGTCAGCTCTAGAATCTTTTCTGCCGTTTTGTTGATGAAATAACGGTCGTGGGAAATGTAGATGACCGTCCCCTCGTAGCGGTTTAAGGCACTTTCCAGCACTTCCTTGGAGAACATATCCAGATGGTTGGTGGGTTCGTCCAGCATCAGCAGATTCGCCTTGGAAAGCATGATCTTCGCCAGGGAAACACGCCCTTTTTCCCCGCCGGAAAGGGCAGAGATGGGCTTGAATACATCATCCCCTGTGAAAACAAAGGCCGCCAGCATATTTCGGATCTGCCCTTGGGTCAAGGTGGGGTAAGCATCGGAAATTTCTTCGAAAATCGTCTTGGTTTCGTCTAATTTTGCCTGCTCCTGGTCATAATAACCAACGAATACATTGGTACCAAAACGAATCAGCCCACTGTCGGAGGAAACCTCCTTCAACAGCATCCGGAACAGGGTGGATTTGCCCACGCCGTTGGGGCCGATGATGGCTACCTTATCGCTTCTTTTTACATCGAAGGAAACATTCTGGAAAACCTTTTGCCCGCCATAGGATTTGGAGAGATTCTCCGCATGCAGCACATCGTTGCCGCTGGTCAGAAAGGGGGTCAGGGTCAGGCGCATCTGGTCGGGCAGGGCATCGGGTCTGTCGATGCGTTCCATCTTATCCAGAGCCTTTTCCCGGCTTTCCGCCCGTTTGATGGATTTTTCCCGGTTGAAGGAGCGCAGGGTGCGGATGACATCCTCCTGATGTTTGATTTCCTTCTGCTGCATATCGTAGGCCTTCTGCTGGATCTCCCGATTGATCTCTTTCTGCTGCCAGTAGAAGGAGTAGTTGCCGTTATAGATGGTGGATTTTTTATTTTCGATCTCGATGACCTTGGTCACGATGCGATCCAGAAAATAACGGTCGTGGGAGATGATGAGGACGGAACCGGGGTATGTCCGCAGGAAATCCTCCAGCCATTCGATGGAAGCAATGTCCAGGTGGTTGGTGGGTTCGTCCAAGAGCAGCACATCGGGCTTGGAAAGCAGCAGCTTTGCCAGATGGACACGGGTCTTTTGTCCGCCGGAAAGCTGGTTCATGGGACGGTTGAAGTCGTTGTCTGAGAAGCCGAGGCCTTTCAGCACGCCTTTTAAGCGGCTCTGATAGCTATAGCCGTCATTTTGCTCAAAATAATGCTGTAAAGCGGCATATTCCTCCATCTTGTCTGCCAAGGCTTGTCCGCTCAAGCCCCCCATTTCGTTTTCTAATTCACGAAGATTTGCTTCCGTCTGAATAATTTTTTCAAAAACCGATAGCATTTCTTCATAGATCGTGCGGTCGCTTTCTATCTGTATATTCTGGGCGAGATAGCCTAAAGATGCATCTTTTTTGAGATAAAATTCACCGCCGTCGGCAGAAATTTCCCCGGTCAGCACCTTGAAAAGGGTGGTCTTACCGGCGCCGTTTACCCCGACAATGGCGGCTTTTTCCCGTTCTTCGATGTGAAAGGTGATTTTTTCCAAGATCACATCGATGCCGTATGCTTTGTGTAATTGTCTGCATGCAAGTATCATTTATACAACCTCCGTTTGCAGTGCATTTTCTGTTTTTATGATAACAGAAAATCCGGTGGATTAAAAGAGTTATTGTTGACAATAAAATAACAGGAGTGCTATACTAAAATTGACTTAAAATAAAAGAAAACAGTAATTTTGTTTTCTTTTGTCTTACTCTATAATGAGAGGATCTGGAATTTATGGACAGCGAAAAAAAGATCTCCCCGGCAGTAATCAACAGATTACCCAGATACTATCGCTATTTGGGCGACTTGCTGGAAAGTGATATCACTCGCATTTCCTCAAAAGAGCTCAGTGCAAAAATGAACATCACCGCTTCCCAGATCCGCCAGGATCTCAACAATTTCGGCGGTTTTGGTCAGCAGGGCTATGGGTATAATGTTGAATACCTCTACAATGAAATCAAAAAGATCTTAGGTTTGGATAGATTGTACAATATGATCGTCGTAGGCGGCGGTAATATCGGGCAGGCTTTGGTGAACTATACCAATTTCGAGAAGCGTGGTTTTGTCATCAAGGCGGTATTCGATATCAATCCCCGTCTGATCGGGATGACCATCCGCGGCGTGGAAGTGTACGATGTCGACCAAATGGAAGCCTATGTGAAAAACAACCCTGTGGATGTTGCCATCCTGACCCTTCCCCGTTCGCAGGCGGTGAAGGTAGCCAACGATTTGGCAAAATGGGGTGTAAAAGGCATGTGGAATTTCAGCCATGTGGATCTGCAGGTTCCCGATGATGTTTTGGTGGAAAATGTTCACCTGACAGACAGCCTGATGACATTGCTCTATAAGATCAACGAAATGTACTACAGCGGCGAAGATATGCATGAGCATCAGCTGAAAGATGGTCTGCCTGTGAAGCCCCTGAAAGAAAACGAGGAAGAATAAGAAAAAGCCACTTTTTATAAAGTGGCATTTTTCATGTATCAGGAGGAACTCATGTTCAATTGGTTTGCATTTTTTTCTTATATCATCGTCTCCTGTATCACACCGGGGCCCAATAACCTGATGTGCATGGCCAACGGCACCAATTTCGGCTTCAAGAAAAGCCTGAAATTCTGTTTTGGCGTGACGACGGGCTTTGCGCTGATTTTGCTTTGCGCCATTGCCTGCAATTTTTTCATCTATTCCTATATCCCTGTGATCCTGAAGGTGATGACGCCCATCGGCGCATTATACATCCTCTGGCTGGCGTGGACCATCTGGCGGGATAAGCCCAAGGATAAAAAGGAGAGCAAGCTCCAGCTGGATACCACGGCTTTTCATGTAGGGGTGATCCTGCAGTTCGTCAATCCCAAGGGGCTCTTATACGGTATGACACTGATCACCAACTTTGTTTTCCCCTATGACCGTTCCTTTGGCATGTTTGCCCTGACACTGGCCGTCAACTGGTTCGTGGTTCTGTTTTCCAATATCTGCTGGCTGTTGTTCGGCTCCATTTTCCAGAGATTCTTTGAGGAATACAAGAAGATCCTGAATGCGGTGATGGCACTGCTTCTGGTCTATTGCGCCCTCTCTTTGTTCCATTGACAAATTTACATAAAATATCATAAAAGAGTATCCACTGTAGTTTGGAAACTCTTTTCTCTTTTGGGTTCGGATGATTTTCCCAAAAGGGCAGGACTGTACGAAAGAGAAAAAAAGAAAGGAGAAAAATCATGGAAGCAGTCAAAATGGAGGAGAAATCCTATTATTTTTCCAATCACGATCTGAAGCGGCTGATCGTGCCGATGATCATTGAACAGTTTTTGGCGGTACTGGTGGGGATGTGTGACTCCATCATGGTTGCTAGCGTTGGGGAACACGCCGTTTCCGGCGTTTCTCTGGTGGATACCATCTTTATCCTGCTGATCTATCTGTTTGCGGCACTGGCAACTGGGGGCTCCGTCGTTGCAGGGCAGTATATCGGGCAGAATAATCGGGAGAAGGCCAACAAGGCTGTCAATCAGCTGATCTTATTTACGGCAGTGGCTTCTGTTGTTGTTATGGCAGTGATCTATCTGACCCGCAATCTGATCTTACATAATGTATTTGGGGATATTGAAGCCAACGTTATGGAGGCGTCAAAGACCTATCTGCTGATCGTTACGGCATCCATCCCCTTTATCGCCCTGTATAATGCCGGGGCGGCGGTATTCCGTACCCAGGGTAATGCAAAGGTGCCTATGTATCTTTCTATGATCATGAATACCATCAATGTCTGCGGCAATGCCATCCTGATCTTTGGCTTCAAAATGGGGGTTGCCGGTGCGGCAACGGCCACATTGGCTTCCCGTATGTTTGCGGGCATCGGCATCACGCTGCTGCTGCGGAGCCCTTCGCTGCATCTGCATTTGGAAAAGCCTTTTTCTTTCCGTCTGGATGGGGAAATGCTGAAAAAGATCGCCTATATCGGCGTGCCCAATGGTTTGGAAAACGGGATGTTCCAGCTGGGGAAGATCATGGTGCTGAGCATGATCGCCACCTTTGGTACGGCTTCTATTGCCGCCAATGCCGTTTCCAATATTCTGGCGACTTTTCAGGTTTTGCCCGGCATGAGTGTGGGTATGGCTGTCATCACCGTTTGCTCCCGCTGTGTGGGGGCAGAGGATTATGATATGGCAAGATATTATACCCGTAAGATCGTGAAACTGGTCCATGTGCTGACCATCCTGTTTACGGCGGTCATTCTGGCGACCCTGCCTGTGGTGATGTATCTGTATCATCTGTCTCCCGAAGCCATGGGCTATACCCAGAAGATCCTGTGGTATCATGGTATCGTGGCGATCTTCATCTGGCCGGAGGCTTTCACATTGGCAAATACCCTCCGTGCCGCCAGCGATGTGAAATATTGCATGGTTTGGTCTATCGTTTCCATGTGGGTGTTCCGTATTGGGTTCAGCTATATCCTGGGCGTAAAGCTGGGCATGGGTGTATTCGGCGTTTGGGTGGCAATGACCATCGACTGGGCAGTGCGAGCAGTGCTGTTTATCATTCGGTATAAAGGCCATCGTTGGGAACATAGCAGTATAGCTTAAATAAAAAAGGACTCCGTAAGGAGTCCTTTTGTTTTGCTTGCATTTTGTTTGCTTATTTTGTTTTCCCCAGATAAGCCTGTTTGATTTCTTCATTTGCCAGCAGCTCTGCGCCGGTGCCTTCCATGGTGATGGTGCCGGTTTCGATAACGTAAGCCTTATGGGCTACCTTCAGGGCCATGTTGGCGTTCTGTTCGATCAGCAGAACGGTGATGCCCTGTTCGTTGATGGTCTGGATGATCTTGAAGATATCCTTTACCACCAGAGGCGCCAGCCCCAGGGAGGGTTCATCCATCATAATGACCTTGGGTTTGCTCATCAGGGCACGGCCTACAGCCAGCATCTGCTGTTCGCCGCCGGAAAGGGTACCTGCCATCTGCCATTCTCTTTCTTTCAGACGGGGGAAGAGGGAATAGATATATTCCAAGTCCTCCTTCAGGCTGTCTTTTCTGAGATATGCGCCGATCTTCAGGTTTTCCAGAACGGTCAGGTTAGGGAATACCCTTCTGCCCTCAGGCACCAGTGTGATGCCCTGAGAAACGATATAGTCGGGGGTCTTGCCGACGATTTCCTGTCCCTTATAGAGGATAGAAGCCTGCTTGGGCTTTACCAGACCGGAGATAGATTTCAGTGTTGTGGATTTGCCTGCGCCGTTGGCGCCGATCAGGGTTACGATCTGGCCTTCGGGCACGGTGATGTCGATGCCCTTTACCGCTTCGATGCCGCCGTAGGAAACCACCAGATTTTTGATCTCAAGAATATTACTCATCATCAGCCACCCCCAAATATGCGTCGATTACATGCTGGTTATTCTGGATTTCCACCGGGGTGCCGTTGGCGATCTGTTTCCCGAAGTCGATTACATAAATCCAGTCGGAAATATCCATAACCAGATTCATGTGGTGTTCGATCATGAAAATTGTCAGGTGGAATTTGTCGCGGATATCCTTGATGAAGTCTGTCAGTTCGTCTGTTTCCTGAGGGTTCAACCCTGCGGCAGGTTCATCCAGCAGCAGCAGCGTAGGCTCTGTTGCCAATGCACGGGCGATCTCCAGATGTCTCTGCTTCCCATAGGGCAGAGAGGAGGCGATTTCATCCTTGACGTCATACAGGTCCAGGATACGCAACAGTTCCAGAGAATCCTCCCGCATTTTCTGTTCTTCTTTATGGTTCAGACGGAAGGTATCCGCAAAAATATTGGCTTTCATACGCATGTGCTTTGCGATCAGCACATTTTCCAGAACGGTCAGTTCTTTGAACAGGCGGATGTTCTGGAAGGTGCGGGCAATGCCCAGTTTTGTGATCTTATCAGGGGTAGGTTCCAGGGTTTTTTTGTATTTGCCTTTGTTTTCCCCTGCATACAGTTTATCCATTTTCCCCTTGGGGAAGTTGGAAATGATTGTGTTGCCATGGAATTTTACTTCACCGTTGGTGGGGGCATATACCCCTGTGATAACGTTGAAGGCAGTTGTTTTCCCTGCGCCGTTGGGGCCGATCAGGGAAACGATCTCCCCTTCTCTTACTTTCAGAGTGAGGTTATTTACGGCGACGACACCACCAAACTGCATCGTTATATCTTTTACACTCAGAATGGTCTTTTTATCACTCATTGCCTTCACCTCCTACGGGAGTTTTTTCTTTATTGCCCATCCGTTTCAGGATGAAATTCCAGCTAAATTCCTTGGTGCCCATGATGCCCTTGCGGAAGAACAGGACCACGATCATCAGGATGATGGAGAATACTACCATACGGAAGCCTGTTTTGAACAGGGGGATCTGCACGCCTGCGATGAAGAAGGGCTGATCCAGGAAGCGGAGCCACCATTCTCTTGCGGCAATGACCAGGAAAGAGGAGATGATGCTGCCTGTCAGGGAACCCATACCGCCGATGACGACGATCAGCAGGATATTGTATGTCAGAGTGATGTTGAATGTAGTGGATGTGATGGCACCCATATACATTGCCATCAGCGCACCGCCTACACCGGCAAAGAAGGAGCTGATGATAAAGGACATCCGTTTATGCTTTGCCAGATTGATGCCCATTGCTTCTGCGGCGATCTCATCTTCACGAATGGCTTTGAAGGCTCTGCCATAGGAAGAGTTGATCAGCAGCCAAACGATGAAAATGCAGATGGCTACTACGATAAAGGGAAAATAGAAGTTGGGGAATTTGGGGATCAGCTTCAGACCCAGAGAGCCGTTGGTGATACGGTTCATAGGGGAGCTGCCCACGATGATACGCACGATTTCCGCAAAGCCCAGTGTGGCAATGGCGAAATAGTCGCTTTTCAGCCGCAGTACAGGGGCGCCGATGAGGGCCGCCATGATGGCGCAGATGATACCGGCAATGATGAGGGCTGCCACGATGGGCAGTTCAATATTTGCCAGCCAGTCAGCCACACCGTAAAGATAGTAAACACCTGCCCGCTGATTTGCAGGGATGGTGAAGATGGCGAAGGTGTATGCGCCCAGGGCCATAAAGCCCGCCTGACCCAGAGAGAACAGACCGGTGAAGCCGTTCAAAAGGTTCATGGAAACTGCCACCAGTGCATAGATGGAACCCAGCTGCAGTACGGTACGCAGCATATAGGTAGGGGCTGTGAATTTGTTGACACCCACCAGGACGATTGCCAAAACAACGATGGCGATTACGGAAAAGAGTATGGAAAGTTTGTGTTTTTTCTGTTCTGTCATATCGCTCACCTGCCCTTACACTTTTTCTGTGATCTTTTCGCCGAAGAGCCCTGTAGGCTTGAACAGCAGAACAACGATCAGCAGGATGAATGTGAATACGTCACTGAATTCAGAATAGCCCGCAGCTTTGATAAAGGTTTCGGAAAGGCCGATGACAAAGCCGCCCAGCATGGCGCCGGGGATGGAACCGATACCGCCGAATACTGCTGCGATGAAGCATTTCAGACCGGGCAGGGAACCTACCAGGGGATATACGGAGGGGCGGGGTGTGAAATACAGGATAGAACCCACACCGGCCAGGAAACAACCGATGACGAAAGTGAAGCTGATGACACGGTTGATCTTGATCCCCATGAGCTGAGATGTTTCGAAATCCTTGGAAACGGCACGCATCGCCATACCGATCTTTGTATGGTTGATCAGCTGCAGCAGCAGGAATACGAATACCAGCGTCAGGATAGGGGTGATGAAGGTTACCACGGAAGTAGAGATACCGCCGATGGTGATGGTCTTCATAAGGAAGTCGATTTTGGGGTAGCCTTTGGGCAGAGCGGAGAACAGGTATGTAGCCAGGTTCTGCAGCAGGTAGGAAACACCGATGGCAGAGATCATGATAGACATACGGGGAGAGCTACGCAGAGGCTTATAGGCCACTTTTTCGATGACCACGCCCAAAAGGATGGTCGCAGCCAGAACGATGACGATGGAAACATACCAGGGCAGAGCAAAGTCTACCATGGCGAAGATCATAAAATATGCTGCCATCATGAAAATGTCGCCGTGGGCAAAGTTGATCAGGCGCAGGATGCCGTAAACCATGGTGTAACCAATGGCGATGAGGGCATAGATGCCGCCGATGGAAATGCCCGTCAGGCAGTATTGTAAGAATGCTGTTGATGTCATAAGCAACCTCCTGACATTGTGAAAAATGATGATGCACCGATTTGTGAAGGTTTATGAAGACTGTCCTGCAATCTTCATAAACCTTCATAAGCCGATTTTATGTATTTATGGAAAAAGCGGCGGGACGATCATCCCGCCGCAAAAACTCTTTTGTACGTTTTGGGGATATCCCCTGATGGAAAGAAACTTATTTTGTTTCGTCGATCTGTTTCTTCACGAATACAAATTTGCCGTTTTCCACTTTCTTCAGGTAAGCAGCGTCTTTGTTTGCGTCGCCTGTTTCGCTGAAGGTGATGTTGCCTGTTACGCCGTCATAGTTGACTGCTGCCAGAGCATCGCGCAGGTTTACGCTTGTCAGGTCGCCTTCTGTGCCATCCAGAGATGCCAGAGCTGTTACCATTGTCATGTAACCGTCATAACCCAGAGCGGATACAGCTGCTACGCCGTCTGTGCCGCCGTTCAGAGTGATGCGCTGTGCATCTTCGTTCAGGTATGCTTTGAAGCCGTTTACGAAGTCTTTTGCCAGAGGTGTGGATTCGTCGTTTTCATCGAAGAATGTGGAGAATACAACGCCTTCTGCTGCATCGCCTGCTGCGATCACGATGGATTCATTTTCCCATGTATCGGAGCCCAGGATGTGTGCTTCCAGACCGTTTGCTTTTGCCTGAGGCAGGATCAGAGTTGCTGTTGCGATAGAGCAGGGGATGAATACACATTCTGCCTGGGACTGTTTTACAGTTGTCAGGATCGCATTGAAGTCGGATTCGTTTGTCTGGTATGTTTCGTCAGCAACGATTGTGCCGCCCAGCTGTTCGAATGCCTGTTTGAAGTAAGCAGCGATACCTGTGGAGTAGTCATCGCCGTTCTGGCTTACGATAGCAGCTGTTTTGTAGCCCATTTCTTCTGCTGCGTAGGAAGCCATTACTGTACCCTGGAAAGGATCCAGGAAGCATGTTCTGAAGTAGAAATCGTTGCCTGCTGTAACCTGAGGGTTTGTGCAGGAGCAGCCGATGGCGGGAACGCCTGCTTCAGCGAAAGTCTGACCTGCTGCGATGGAAACGCCGGAGCCATAGGAGCCCAGAACTCCGACAACGCCGGAAGAGATCAGGGACTGTGCTGCTGTTACAGCTGCTGTCTTGTCGGACTGGTTATCAACTTCCACCAGTTCGATGTTGTAGGTTGTGCCGTTGATATCAACAGTAGGCACAACTGTGTTTGCATAACGGATGCCCAGAACTTCCTGCATACCGCCGCCGCCGTTTTCGCCTGTTGTGGGTTCAAAAACACCGATCTTGATGGTGTCGCCGCTGATGGCTGTGCCAGCTACAGAAGCTGTTGTGCCTTCAGAGGAGCCGCCGCAGGCAGCCAGAGACAGTGTCATTACAGAGGCCAGAGCCAGAGCAATAAACTTTTTCATAATTTACAACCTCCCATAAATGGATTTCCGGGAAGCATCAAACCGGAAAAATGTCGTTTTTCGTAGTGGCTATGTACCCAGCACGGATGTCCGCAATGGGGGAACAGATGCTTTTTGCCATTATTCAAAATATACCATAAAATCGGCAAAGAAGCAACAAGGGGACAACCCTTTTTGCGGAAAGGACAAGGGATTTTCTCTCATGTACTCAAAAAAGAACAACGGGGCCGCCCGATTTTAAGAAGGAGTTTCACGAAACCATACGTTTTTTTTATTGCATGAATAAGGGGATAGCAAAAAAGAGGGATTTTGAGTATAATAAATCTATTATGGACAAGTACCCGATTTTTCGGAAGAAGATAGATGAAAAAGAGATGAAGGAGGAGTCGCTTTGAGCAGAGCAGATGAAATTTTCAAAGCAAATTGCAGACAAATTTTAGAGAGTGGGTTTTCTACGGAAAACGAAAAAGTGCGTCCCGTTTGGGAGGATGGTACCCCTGCATACACCATCAAGACCTTTGGGGTGGTGAATCGCTATAACCTGCAGGAGGAATTTCCCCTGATGACCCTGCGCTATACCAACTGGAAGGCAGCCATCGACGAGATCCTGTGGATCTGGCAGAAAAAATCCAACAATGTAAACGATCTGAACAGCAGGATTTGGGATTCCTGGGCAGATGAAACTGGTTCCATCGGCAAGGCTTACGGCTATCAGCTGGGGGTGAAATATAAATTCCCCCACGGCGAAATGGATCAGGTGGATAACGTGCTGTGGCAGCTGAAAAATACCCCTGCCTCCCGACGGATCATGACGAATATTTATAACTTTGCAGACCTGACGGAAATGGGTCTGGAACCCTGTGCCTACAGCATGACCTTCAACGTGACAGGCAATAAACTGAACGGCATCCTGAATCAGCGTTCTCAGGATACTTTGACAGCAAATAACTGGAATGTGGTGCAGTATTCTGCTCTGCTGATGATGTTCGCTCAGGTAAGCGGTCTGGAGCCCGGCGAGCTGATCCACGTTATTTCCGATATGCATATTTATGACAGACACGTGGATATGGTGAAGCAGATGCTGGAAAGAGAGCCCCTGCCTGCACCTAAGGTGAGACTGAATCCAGAAGTGAAGAATTTCTATGATTTCACCGTGGATGATTTCATCGTGGAGGATTACCAGTATCATAAATCTCTGGGCAAAGTGCCTGTGGCCATCTAAGGGGGATTGGATATGGATATTATCGTAGCAGTAGACGAAAAATGGGGCATCGGCAAGGACGGCGACCTGCTGCAGCGGATTTCTGCAGATATGAAATATTTCCGCGGCAAGACCACAGGCAATGTGCTGGTCATGGGGAGAAAGACTCTGGAATCCTTCCCCAATCAAAAGCCCTTGCCCAATCGGGTGAATATCGTGCTGACGACCAATCAGGCCTATGAAGCAGAAGGGGTCGTGCTGTGCCACGATATCGCCGATTTGCCTAAGGTGCTGGAACCCTATGCAGGGAAACAGGTTTTTGTTGCCGGCGGCGGCAGTATCTATGCACAGCTTCTGCCCCAGTGCGAAAAGGCGTATGTGACAAAAATTTATCATACCTACCCCGCGGATACCACCTTCCCCAATCTGGATGAAAACCCCGAATGGGAATTGGCGGAAAAAGGGGAAGTGCAGGAGGAGAATAGTGTAAAATTCTCTTTTGATGTGTATAAGAAAAAATAAGCGAAAAGGAGACCTTTAGGGTCTCCTTTTTGAGTGACTGCAAAGGGTTTTCGAGCCGCCCCCTTGAGTGACTGCATAAAATTCCCGAGCCGCCCCCTTAAGTGACTGTACAAAATTCCCGAGCCGCCCCCTTCCCTCGGTGGGTGTCGGTGGGAAAGAGACACTTCGTTAGACATTCCCACCGACAGACCACCTCGCGGGGGCGGGGGAAAGCGTTGGCAAAAATCAAGGGAATATACCCAGTGATTTTAAAAGACGGATGCAGTCACCAAAGTCTTGTTGATATAACAAACGATGCCGCCCATCCCTATTTTGAACATCCCGTTCTAAAACAGCTTTTTCAATAGAGAGCAAGCCTTGCCGGAAAGGCACTTTATACTGCCCGAAGGGGCTTGTGGGGAAGGGATACATCGTTTCCCTTATATCCAGACTGCAGAAAAAGTGATTTTTGAGCAGCGGAAGAGTTCGGGAAACAAACCCGTTTCCTGAATGGAATCCGCAGGATGTTCAGCACTTTGCTTCGCAAAGTCGGCTTTGCCGACCGCATCTATCTTTGCGGTGCATTGAATTCACTTCCGACAGGAAAATAGTTGTGCATGGCGAAGAAAACGCCACCGCCGTTAGGCGGCTTGCCGAAGGCAAGTGCTTTGACAAGGTTTCAAGGCATTTTTGCCGATGGAACCCGTCTGTTTATTCTTCTGTCTCAACTCGTCGAAATCCTGATTTCGACGAAGGGTGTCGACAAAGTCGACACCCTCAAATGACCCCTTCCGAGGTCTTTTCTTTATTTTCCTTACTCAAAATGCTCCGGATGAATCCCCGACCATCCCGTCTGGGGCATGGTCATCAGCCGATACACATCCTCCAATTCCAGATCGAAATCGAAAAGATCCAGATTTGCCTTCATCCGCTCCGGTGCGGAGGATTTCGGCAAGGGCAGCACATTATTCTGCAGGCAGAACCGCAGGCAGATTTGCGCCGGGCTTTTTCCATATTTCTTTGCCATCTCCAAGATCAGAGGGGCATCCAGCAGCTTGCCCCGTCCCAAAGGGCTCCATGCTTCTGCCTGTATGCCATGGGACTGGCAGAAGGCAGCGGTGGCATGCTGTGTATAGCCGGGGTGGAACTCCAGCTGGTCTACCATGGGCATGGTGTTGGCGTTTTTCATCAGATGCAGCAGGTGCTGGGGCAGGAAATTGCAGACCCCAATGGCACGGACAGCCCCTTCTTCATAAAGCTGTTCCAGGGCCTTCCAGCTTTCCGTCACCAGTGGCTTCCAGTCTGCGCCAGGGTAGGGCATGGGCCAATGGATCAGGAACAGATCCAGATAATTTACGCCCAAATCCTTCAGGGTGGCATCAAAGCTGGCCATGGTCTTATCGTATCCCAGTTCTGTTTTCCATACCTTAGAGGTCAGGAAAATTTCCCGACGGGGAATGCCGCTGTTTTTCACAGCCTGCCCTACGACCTTTTCATTTTCATATTTTCTGGCAGTATCCAGATGGCGATAGCCCACCTGCAGGGCATCCAGAAGGATGCTTTCTTCCTTTACCAGATAGGTGCCAAAGCCCAAAAAGGGCAGTTCCACACCATTTTCTAAAACGAATCCTTTTTCACCGATCATCGTACTCCTCCTTACAGCAGGCCTCTTTCTTCCAGAATGGAACGGGCCTGTTTTGTCAGAATTTCTTTTGTATTTTTTGCAGGCTCCCGCAGAACCATATCCAGCAGCTCTGCAAGGATATTACCCAGTTCTTTGCCGTGGGGCGCGCCCATCTCCATCAGGTCTTTGCCGGAAAGCTGCAATGTTTTCAGAGTCAGGCAGTCCCCCTCTGCCAGAATTTTTTCAAACAGTGCCTTGCTTTCCTGATGGGGAGAAGCAGGGCGCAGGATGGATTGCAGCAGCAAAAGCTGTTTCATGGCTTCTTCGCCAATGGTGCCTGCCAGCTTCCGCAGGGGATAAGCCTCTGTAGGAACGTCATGGGGCAGATAGTCCAGCAGCAGGCAGACCCGTTTCAGGGTATGGTTATCAAATTTCATGCCCTTCAGGAAGTTTTTCGCCTCAGGGGAAGTATAATCCTGCAAAACGACGCACCAGCGGAGCAGAGCATCCTTGGGACAGGCGGAAATTTCGTCTAAAATCGTCTGGCTGCGGGCAATCAGGCGGGCGGACAGGGTGGGGTCGATCTGTACCAGCAGACCGCTTTCCCAGAGGAGAGGCATTTTTTCTTTAAAAGGAGAAAGCCAAAGCTTTTCCAGTTCCTCCCGGATCCGTTCCACGCTGATCTTTTGGATCAATGCTGTGTTGGCGCAAAGGGCCGCCCAAGTTTCCTCTTCGATTTGAAAGCCCAACTGTGCCGCAAAGCGCACACAGCGCAGCATCCGCAGGGCGTCCTCCTGAAACCGCAGAGCAGGGTCGCCTACGCCGCGGATGGTTTCCGCCGCAATATCCTCCTGCCCGTGGAAAGGGTCTCGGAAGCCTTCGGCAGGGTGATAGGCGATGGCGTTCATGGTGAAGTCTCGCCGGAGCAGGTCTTCCGTCAGGTTTTTGGTGAAGGAAACGGCATCGGGGTGGCGGCAGTCGGCATATTCGCCGTCCACACGGTATGTCGTAACCTCGTAATTTTCCTTATGGAGCACCACGGTGATGGTGCCGTGCTGGATGCCCGTGTCAAAGGTATGGTTGAAGAGGGTCTTTGTTTCTTCGGGCAGGGCAGAGGTGGTGATGTCCCAATCCTGAGGGATGCGCCCCAGAATGGAATCCCGCACACAGCCGCCCACGATATAGGCCTCGTGACCGCCTTTGTTCAGGGTATCTAAAATCAATGCCGCATCGGCGGGCATGGTAACTTTCGGTTTTTGCAAAGGGAAACCCTCCCATCCAAAAAGATTTATAGATTTACAGATTTGCCTTAGTATACCATAAATAAGAACAAAAAAGCAGACTTTTTCATCGCCGAAGGGCTGCAAGTCTGCTTTGCTGTCGTTTTTATTTGTTATCGTAGGGCTTTACTTCGATTTCTTCTTTATCAAAATCAATGAAGATCTGGTAAGCGTAGTTATCGTCGCTGGTATCCCAAACCTCTACATATTTGGGGGTCACTTCAATGAGGATTTCTGTATCCTCGTGGCTGTATTTATTGTAGCTGCCCCAGAGGTATTTTTTATAGCCCTCTTCGAAGCGTCTGCCGGGCTCGTCTACCACCAGACCGCAGTTTTTCGCCACACCCTCCACCTGGATGCCGCCATAGCACATGGCAACCTGAGGGTTTTCAAAAAGCTGCTTTGTCTTGCGGAAGTTTTTATCTGTTTTGAAATAAATCTTGTCATCGTAGAACAGGCAGCTCACATTCCGTACCATAACATAATCGTTTACGCTGCTGGCAAGGGCCATGATCTTCCAATCACCAAGCTGTTCAAAAAACAGGGCTTTTGCCTGTTCAAAGGTCAAATTCTTATCTAAGCTGAATTTCATGTGGTTCTCTCCTTTTTCTGATGATTTATGCGTTTTTTGCTTTGGATGCAGATGCAGCGGCGGAGCCGTTTCCGTGGATGATGGGGCTCAGTCGTTTATACAATACCATGGCACCGATAGAGTTGATGCCGCATTTGATGAGGTTGAAGGGGATGATGCCGAAGATCGCCAGTGTCAGGGCGTTCTGCACCAAAGGATTGGCTTCTGTACACATCTGGATGAAATAATCCATTTCCTGACCCATCAGTGTCATGTAGAAGGGGATGATGATATACAGGTTTGTGAATACAGCCACGATGCCGCAGAAAACAGAGCTGAAGGCCATACCCACCATTGCTGTCTTTTTGGATTTATGACGATGATACAGAATTACAGGGGGCAGCACGTATGCGCAGCTCAACAGGAAATTCTGCAGTTCCCCGGTAAAGGCAGAAGAAGTACCCTCTGTCGCCAGCTTCAGCAGGATCTTCACAACGATGATGCAGACCGCCTGAATGGGGCCCATGGCAAAGCCGCCGATGATTTCTACCAGACCTGCCAGGTCAAAATTCATAAAGGGCGGCATAAAGGGGATGGGGAAATCCAAATGCAGCAGCACGCAGCAGATGGCACCCAGCATTGCAATCATAGTCAAGTCTCTTGTTTTCAGTTTCATGTTTCTTACCTCCGTTTTTGTTTGCTCGGAGATTCTTCTGTTGGGGTGCTGCCCTTTGGCAAGAAAGAAACCCCTTGGAAAAAACCAAGGGGCATACATACACCAAAAGGGAACCGATGGGCAGACAAAAAATGCCCATGCAGCACCAATTTTCTTCTCTCATCCGGACTATCACCGTCGGTCATGGAATTGCACCATGTCAGCCGATACCGCCATCAAAGCGATATCGGGTCGCGGACTTTTACCGCCGGTAGGGAATTGCACCCTGCCCCGAAGAATCACCATATATATTTACGAAGCAAGCATAGCACAAAAGGTACAGGTGTGCAATAGGGATTTGAAATTTTTATTTTTTTCGTATTTTGTTAAAAAATACGTTGACATTTGGAAAGGTTAGTAGTATTATATTTCTTGCAGTTGAGATATGCGCCCTTAGCTCAGTTGGTAGAGCAACTGACTCTTAATCAGTGGGTCCAGGGTTCGAGTCCCTGAGGGCGCATCTTTTCAAAGGAGAGGCGGGCTAAGCTTTATGCTTGGTTCGCTTCTTTTTTTGTTTGTCCCTGCAGGATTCTTCCTGAAAATCCAGACCACCGAAAGATAATCAAAAGACGATAAGGGTGGTCTTTTTTGATTGCCTGTTCCATAGAATGTTTCAGAGACGATTTTCGGTCGGGAAGCAGGGGGAATGAATATGGAGGAGATCTACGAAAAAATATTGTGGGAAGGATATGGACTGCATTTCAAGCATGGCACGCGGACGAGAACGGGGCTGGTCTGCCGTACGGATATGGGGATTCGGGAATTGAAAAAGCCCCGGGGCAGTATGGACAGCCTGCGTTTGGCCTTTGGTGTGAAGGAACAGCTGCGGAAAAACGGCTTCTGCAATATCAGCCGTTCTTATCGGGCCTTGGACGGGGAGCCCTTTTATCGCTATGATGGGGTGCTGTATCTTTTGGAGGATGTGATGCCCCAGGATGCCCTGGAGGAGGATGGTGCCGCAGCTTTTATCCGCGGTGCAGATACCTTGGGGCAGATGCATAAGGCGGCGAAGGGGCTCAAAAGCGATTCTGCCCGCTGGGAAAAAGACCGCCTGCCGAAGCTCTATGCCAAACGGCGGAGTGAGCTGGCAAAAGTACGCCGGCGAAACGATAAACGGGGCAGCTATGATGCCATCGATCTGC
Source organism: [Eubacterium] saphenum (assembly GCA_004557645.1). GTDB lineage: Bacteria > Bacillota > Clostridia > Lachnospirales > Anaerotignaceae > Anaerotignum_A. Next base: position 56,396 of record SFGI01000006.1, read on the forward strand.
TGCTGCTGCAATATTATGACCAATACATGGCCCGGGCGGCGGAAGCGGAGGAATTGCTGGAAAAAGGCGGCTATGGCGAAGCCGTGGAAAAAGCGGAAGGGGAAGGGGGCTTTTGCCACAATGCCTTTAAAGGAGAAGCCCTTCGGCTGGATGAAAAGGGGCGCATCTATGTGGGGAATTTCGATAAATGCACCACGGAGCTTCCCTTGGCAGATTTGGCGGCCTATCTGAGAAGATATCTGAAAAAGACCGATGGGGCAGAGGCAGGCATCCACGGGATGCTGGAAAGTTATGGGAAGCATTGTCCCCTTTCGGAAAAAGACCTGATCCTGCTGCAGGGGATGCTGGTCTATCCGGAAAAATTTCTGCGGCTGGTCAATGAATACTACAATCGGCGCAGAGCCTGCGTTTCTCCCGCCATGCAGGAACGGCTGGCGGCGGCTGCCAGGGAAGAAGGGAATGGGGTGAAACTGAAAAACATCGTTTCCGGGGGCTGTTAGGAGGAGCAAAGGCTTCTCTTAACGGCCTTCCTTATGTTTTTTCTGTTGCAACTTTTCTGAGAAGGGATTAAAATAGAGGATGAAGAACTCTGCAAATTTTTCCCCGAAGGAGGAGAAACAGATGAAGGATTATCATTTCCAAAAGGATAATCAGGATTTTGGCCAGACAGTCCGTCTGGATGACATAAATGAAAAGGTGAAACAACTGAATCAGAATACTGCCGACGATGAACTGGGCGATGCCAATGCTTTTTTGGATGCCTTTGAGTCGGAAAAATTCGATATGCCCATAGAAGAGCAGGAAGAAGAGGAAGGCCTTGGGGATACCCGAAAGACCGAGCCTGTGAAGCGTTCTGTGCCTCCCACAGAAGGGGACGGGGACGATGAATGGGACGAATATGATGAGGAAGAAGAGGACGGCTATTTTGGTCTGAGCAAAAGGACAGCCACCCTGCTGGCAGTGGTGGGGGTCATTGCCTGCATCTTTGGGTTCTCTTTGGTGCGCTGCAGCTTCCACCCCAGCAAAGCCCCGGTGGAAGTTTCCGGACAGGCTTTCCCCATGCTGGTGAAAGAGGTTCTGGATGAAGAAGAGATCATCGTTTACGATATTGCCGAGGAGGAGAAAAAGACCCTGAAGCTGACGGAAAAAACAAAGATGACCGATGAAGCAGGACGGGCTGTTGCCCATGGCGGCGTGAACGTGGGGGATCTTTTCCTGGCGGAGCTGGATAAAGACGGGAAAACGCTCCTTTCCATTGATTACAGCGACGCAGCCATCGACACGGAAGAAGTGACCGGGCTGGAAGTGGATACCAGAAAACAGACCCTTTCCAATGAAGAGGAAACCTACGAATACGGCGAGGAAGCCCTGTTCCTCTATGACGAGGAAGAGATCGACTCCGATGATCTGGAGCCCTGTGATGTGCTGCTTTTGAAGAGCTATGAAGAGATGGTCTGGTCTGTGGAAGTACAGGAATATCACGGCTATATCCTCGTGGAAAACGCCAAAAATATCAAAAACGGCGAACTGCAGCTGGATGAGGAAGAACCCATCTCTCTGGAAGAAGGGGCGAAGATCCCTGCAAAAGAAGGCAGCCATACAGTGACGGTGACCGGCTCCAATATCGAGACCAGAAAGGACAGCATTCTGGTGGAAGCAGGCAAGGAATTTGAATATGACCTTTCCAAGGCTCAGGAAAAGGTGGGCGTCATCATCGTCAATGCCAATGTGAGCGATTATAAACTGTACATCAACGGCGCAGCAGCGGAAAGCCCCGCAGTGCTGCCCTTGGGTGAATATGACCTTGTGATCTTGAAAAACGGCTATACGGAATGGAACCAGCATGTATCCCTGCAGCAAGATAGTGTGACAGTCAATGCAGAGCTTCAGCGGGATATCCAGTATGGTACCCTGACCGTAACGGCCGATGTGGACGGCGCATGGGTCTATATTAACGGTGAGGAATATGGCGTGGCACCTATGCAGGTGAACCTGCCCTATGGTTCCTATAACGTGACTGTGGAAAAGACTGGCTATGCTGATTTTAGGCAGACCATCCAGATTCAGGGAAGCGCCGCAACAATCCACGCAACAATGGAATAAAGAGTAGAAAGCGCTTTTCTATTCTTATCAATAAATCATGCTAAGGAGGAAACATCATGGAAGAATATCGTGTAAGATACCAGCAGTGGCTGGAAGACCCCTCTATCGATGAGGAAACAAAGGCGGAGCTGAGAAGCATCGCTGACGATGAAAATGAGATCAAAGAACGCTTCTTCAAGGAACTGGAATTTGGTACCGGCGGCCTGCGAGGCATCATCGGCAACGGCAGCAACAGACTGAACCAGTACACCGTTGGGAAAGCCTCTCAGGGTCTGGCAAACTACATCAAAAAAGAAGGCACTCAGGCAAAAGGGGTTGCCATCGCCTACGATTCCCGTTTCATGTCCCCCGAATTTGCGGAGGTGGCAGGGTTGATCTTTGCGGCAAACGGCATTCCTGCTTTTGTGTATCCTTCCCTGCGTCCCGTTCCCATGCTGTCCTTCGCAGTCAGAGAACTGGGCTGCACAGCGGGCGTTGTGCTGACAGCCAGCCATAACCCCCCTGAATATAACGGCTACAAGGTTTACTGGGCAGACGGCGCCCAGGTGGTAGCTCCCAGAGACAAGGGCATCATCACAGAAGTAAACGCTGTCACAGATTTCGGTCAGATCCAGCGGATGGATAAGGCAGAAGCCGTAGAAAAGAAGCTGTTCAACCTGATTGGCGAGGAAGTGGACGAAGCCTTCGACAAAAACGTACAGGCACAGCTCATGTGTCCCGATATGATCCAGCGGATGGGTGAAAAGCTGAACATCGTTTATACCCCTCTGCATGGCTCCGGCAATATGCCTGTGCGCCGCAATCTGGCGAAAGCAGGCTTCAAAAACGTCTATATCGTAAAAGAACAGGAACAGCCCGATTCTTCCTTCTCTACGGTGGATTACCCCAACCCCGAAGATACCAAGGTATTCGTTCTGGCACAGAAACTGGCGGCAGAGGTGGATGCGGATGTGATCATCGGTACAGACCCCGACTGCGACCGTGTGGGTGCCATGGTGAAAGACGAAAAAGGCGAATTTGTTGCTCTGACCGGCAATATGGTAGGCGCATTGGCAACAGAATATATCCTGGCCCGCAGAAAAGAACAGGGCAGACTGCCTGAAAACGGTGCTGTCATCAAGACCATCGTAAGTACAGAAATGATCGCGCCCATCTGTGAAGAATATGGCGTGAAGAAGATCGATGTGCTGACAGGCTTCAAATTCATCGGGGAACAGATCAAGGGCTTCGATGAAACAGGCTCCAACACCTATCTGTTCGGCTTCGAAGAAAGCTATGGCTGCCTGGCTGGCACCTATGCAAGAGACAAGGATGCTGTTTATGCTTCCGTTATGATCTGTGAAATGGCGGCTTACTATAAAGAAAAAGGCATGACCCTCTACGAAGCACTGCTGGCTCTGTATGAAAAATACGGCTATTATCGGGAAGGCGTAAAATCCATGACTATGAAGGGTCTGGAAGGCATGGCTCGCATCCAGCTCATCATGAAAACTTTCCGGGAAAATACACCTGCGGAACTGGGCGGCTATAAAGTAGCGGTTGCCAAGGACTATAAGACACAGGTGTTCAAAAATATGGTGACAGGGGAAGAAAGCGGCAGCCCTCTGCCCGTTTCCGATGTACTGCACTATACTTTGGAAGACGGCACATGGGTTTGCATCCGCCCCTCCGGCACAGAACCCAAGCTGAAATTCTATATCGGCGTAAAAGCGGACAGCCTGCAGGCTGCGCAGGATAAAGTGGCAATGCTGGATAAAGATATCGAAGCAAAGGTCGCAGCGATCTAAGAAAAACAAGAGAGCTCCTCTAAAAAAGGAGCTCTTATTGTTTATCAAAAAACCCCCAGATTGTCTGGGGGTCAGTACAAGCTTTAGCGGAGTGATAATGAAAAACCTCCGTGTTACAATAAAATTGCGGCTACCA